>JAIPJL010000077.1 GCA_021734165.1 bacterium
TGATGATCTTGACCACCTTTTCCCTTTTTATCCTGCTTGGTAATACCAAATTTGGCGAGAAGATCAGGAACTGTTTCAAAAAGCGCTTCGTACTTACCTTTTCCCATTCTTAGGAAACGAACGCCTTTTTCATCCACCACGATGAAACCTACAGGCGTGATTGCAGCGCCTCCTCCACCAGCGCCGCCACCACCTCCACCGCTTGGTGTCTTGTTCTCTTTGCCGTCATCAATAGATCCTTCTCCACCTCCGGCTCCGAATCCGAGAGATACCTTTATTACCGGCAGAATTGTTGTATCGCCAACATTGACGGGATTGCCGATTACTGTCTCTGTTCGGGCAAAATCATGCAATTTTCCCAGAATTGTATCAATGATCGCTTCTGCTTTATTTGACATTTCTACTCCTACGTTAAAATCTTAAAAGGTTTTGTACAATATAAATGACGTTAGTTAGTCGGACTTGAGACAAGTCCGATTACAAATATTTAAACTATTATTAGGGGGTTTGTAACAAGCAATATTTACCCACGCGCCCATTTGAATAGGATTGTCAATCCAATCAGACCAAAGAATATATTACCTGCCCAAGCGGAAACAAATGGATCTAATACTGCTTTATACCCTAATACCTTACCAACCTGAATGAAACCAAAGTAAATGAAACAAATAAACAATGCCATACCAAATCCAAGCACCATACCACTTCTTCTTCTAATTGAAGCAATAGGCGCTCCAAATAATACAATTACAACAGTAGCTACAGGCATTGAAACTTTAAAAAGCAGATCAACCTTCCATTGAACGATATTAGCGCCAATGCTTTTCTGTTTCTTAATATAGTTCCTTAATTCAATATAATTCATTTCTTCCGGTTTTATCTGAACTTTTTCCATCTGATCAGGTTTTAATCCGATTTTAATAACCTCCGAAAGATTATAACCTGTCAACCAAGTCACATCCCCTTGCTCATTAAATTCGCGTCTTACCGCTCCCTGAAGATGCCAGGCGCTATCTCGCCAGATCATCTTTTCTGCATCAACGCGACCCTTCAAGCGTCCTTTATCAACATCAACAATCTGCAATCCAAATGCTTCGCATGAAATAGGATTAAACCTATCAATTGAAAGCTGTGTATCTTCATCAATCTGCACGTAAATATGTCCCTGGCTGGCACGAGACTCACGCGGAATCTTTTTAAGATCATATCGATATATTTCCAACCGCTGCTTGTTAGCTTCAGGGACTATAGTTTCACCGAAAAGAAACGTAATAGCAGCTATTAGCACTGCTAATAGCAACAACCAGCCCATAGATCTATAGAAAGATATTCCAGAAGCATGCATTGCAACAAGTTCATTACTTATCGTCAAACTTCCAATTGTAAACATTGTAGCAAGAAGAGTAGCCACCGGAAGTATCAGATATGCTATATAAGGTATGTATAAATAATAAAATTGAAACACTACTGATGCAGGAACATCGGCATCTATAAACTTTCCGAGCATTTCCACCATATCCAACACAATAAAAACCACTATGGCAGCAATCACAGACCAGATAAGCCGACTAATAAAACGAAAAGCAATATACCTATCAATGAGTTTCAACTTTATCCACCCGTAATAGTTTTCTAAAGCCTGTAACTATCCATCCGACAGCCGGCAGCGTTGTTCTTCTCTTTGCAAGCCAGATTAACCAGATACCCACAATCGCAAATAGAATATTAGGCGTCCACATGGCAATTCCTGGCGACATAAGTCCTCTATCCGATAGTTTTTCACCACCAACGAGAAACGCCCAGTAAATAGTAAAAAATAACAATGAAATACCGCCCGAGACACCAACGCCTCCGCGATGAGCCATCATTCCAAGTGGCGCGCCAATAAGTACAAATACTATACAAGCAACCGGAATGCTGAATTTCTTATGTATTTCAACAAGAAAAGCATCTATTTTCCGACTATTATGCTCCCCTTCGCCTTTGCTTCTCATTTCCTTTACCCGCATCCACATTTCACCCGCCGTTAATTCTCTATCACCTCTGTAACTGGAGCTGCCACGTCTTAACATCATGCCCGGAGTTTTAATTCTGAAAACAGCGCTATCATAAGATGTTACTTCGTAAACTTCAGGATCATCGGCTGCAGGTCTGTGAATCTCACCTGAATATAATGTCAGAAGTACCCGTTCTTCTGCCTCAACAAATCTTAGCTGCCCTTCCTGAGCTGAAATAGTCGATTGTGTGCCGGCTTCATGACTATCAAAAATAGTCACCTCTTTCATCCTTCCGTTCATCTGATTCACTTCTGAAGCGCGTAAAACGTAATTGGGAATTGAAAAACTGAAAATACCGGGATCAATTGTAACAGTTGGTTTCTTCCTGCCTATATCAGAACGAAGCAGTTTAGTTCGGTGATTCATTTCAGGTAGAAGATAATTATTAAAGAGACCAACACTAAGCGAGACCAATACAGAAGCGACGAGAGCGGGTTCCATTAATCTCATGGGTGAGACGCCACTTGCTCTAAGCGCTGTTATCTCTCCATCACCAGACATTCTTCCGTATGCAGACAATGATGCAATCAATACTGCCATAGGAACGGCTAACGCTAATATCCATGCCAGATTCAATGCGAAGTATTCAATAATTGTCAGAATTGGAAGACCTTTTCCGGCAATTTTACCAAGCATCTGGAAAAGTAGGTTCATCGTAAAAATAAAGACGATCAGGGTTAGACCGAATACAAAAGGCGCTATGTGTTCACGCAGTATATAATAGGACAGGATCAAATGAGTCTATGTTTGGTAGTTTTAGCGTTTTTCAAAAGTGACGTTTGACATCACTTGACAAAGTAGTATTAAAACTATGATTCATATCCAACCGCCTGCGGAAACACTTCACCTGCAGAACTGTGTATAGCAAGATCTGCAACAGAGTCAAGTGGTGTCGCATCGATATTAATAATAACTAATCTAGCGCCGGAAAGTTTCGCCTCATAGGGTAAATTGGCTGCCGGATATACAACAAGAGAACTCCCAATAACAATCATTAAATCGCATATTTTAGCTTCACGCAGGGCTTCATCAATTACATTGGCAGGCAGCATTTCACCAAACAACACAACATCCGGTCTGACGATTCCCTGGCATTTTTGACAGTAAACCGGAACCTCCTGATCAGCTAATCTTTTTACTTCATCCAAACCATATTGCGCTCTGCAATCACAGCAATAAAACCTGGTTGTATTACCGTGCAATTCGAGAACACGTTTAGAACCGGCTTTAATATGAAGATTATCGATATTTTGCGTAATCACCGCAGAAACACGACCTTGTTTCTCGAGTTCAGCGACAGCTCTATGTGTCACACTTGGTTCTGCCTGCGCCATCATCGCATGACGTTCTTCTTTGAAGAAATTCCAATAATAGGTTGGATCTTTGCGGAAATATTCAATTGAAGCGTATTTTTCAGGATCATATTTCGTCCACAGACCTCCAGCGCCACGATATGTAGCTATACCGCTCTCGGCAGATATTCCAGCGCCGGTAAAAATAACGATCCTGTCCGCTTCATCAACCAGTTTTTTTAAGCTGTTGATACTCGGATCAGTGTTTTCGATCAAATCTTCGGAGTTCTTCATGGGAACCTCCTAAACAGACGTTCTATATTGAGTGTTTCTTTAACTCAACAAATAAACATCTTAAATAAGATGTAATTACAGAAAACCGGATTAAAAATAATCCATGCAGATAGACTTTGGAAAATTGAGAAAATCAAATATAAACGAATCGTCAGATTTACCCTCAATCTCTACTAAGCCATGATATAAAGCATCTTTCAGAGACAAAGCACCCCAATATATTGAGGAAAACGTAGCAATATCCGTAGATAAACTTAAATCTGTCGAATTCCTCTTCTTAAAATCCAATTTCCCGCTGTTGATCTCAATAAACAATTTTTCTGAGTTTGCCGGATTAAGTTCATCTTTGATATTAAGAGTTACTTCACCGCTGCAATTACTATAACTTACCGTCGATAGAATTCTGCGTAATTGAACTATCCTAACCATAATAGCAGCGCCGATACGCGCTGTTTCAGCTCCAAGCCACATGTTGCTTATTCCACCAGCAGTTAAAGGCTCCTTAATGATGTATTCAAGTGGAAGATTGTAATGATCATGATAATTAATCGATCTGATCTGATCACGCTGTGATGATAAAAAACCCAGAATGCCCTTGAAAGCGCTTTTATTATTAAAAACAATTTCCCTTATTTCAAGGTCAGAAACCATGTATAATTCTGGTTTTGCGAGCTTGTCATATTTATAAATAATATAACCCTCTACTCCACCGAATTCCTCGCTCCTGTATGTATATGCAATGCTATTCTTCAGAATAGTTTCATACCATACAGGATCATCACGTACGAGCAAACCTGGGTGATGTTCAGCAAAATGATGGTAACAAGCCATGATCTCTTCAAAATTATCATTAGTAAGGGCTGGATTCATATTACTTCGTTCGGGATAAAGCGGGAAATACTGAGGTGGAATCTGCCAAAATCGAATATTTGAAGTCAGACCCCAGCCAAGTTTGCGATAAAAACTATGTCTGAAAGGATGAAGGATTGAAACAGGAATACCGTTTTGATCCATAACTTCAACAGCATGCTTCATCATGTAATAGGCAATCTTCTCTAAGCGCGCTTCTGGAGCAACTGCTACCCTGCCAATCCCACCAGCAGGGATAATTGATTCACCTCTGTACATACGAAAGTTATACAAAGCGAAAATTCCAATCAGACGACCATCACGTTCACAAACCCAGTTATCCTCCAGTGGTAAGCGTGGATTCTCTCTAATATGTCTGATCCTCTCTTCAAAGGTCAGAGGCGCTCCGGGATAAGACGAAGCATGAATACGCGCCATCTCTGTCAGATCGCTATCCCGCGCTCTGCGAATGATTAGATTATCCGGTAGTATTGACATTTAGTTTTACTCCGTCGGGATTGGGATAAGCCCTACTACAAAGGTTTCTGTCCTAACTGTGCGTTCTAAGCTGTCACGTGCTCACGTGACAGCACTCGCAACTGATTTTATCTTAATTGACAGATATCACTTCTTTAACACCAGGTACAGCCTGCTTTAGAAAACGCTCAATACCGCCCTTGAGAGTTACCATTGCCATTGGGCAGCCATTACAGGCTCCCTTAAGTGCAACTTCAACGACGCCATCTTCTCTGATCTTAACCAGTTTGACATCGCCTCCATCCGCCTGAAGTGAAGGACGAACAACATTTAATGCATCTTCTACGGCTTTTTTATCTATTGTAATCTGTTCGGACATTTTTCTCCTTAGATTTTTAATTGTCTTGTAAGTACTTTCACCGTTTAAACGGCGCTTCTTAGTAATACTTTGAATTTATAAAGATTGTTTGTGATTAAGGGTCATCAATTTCACACACAATTAGAATATAGCAATAATTAATCTAAATCCCAAGTGTGAACGGCTTTCATAAATACACAATGAAAATCCCCCCTTCAAATCCTCATAAAAAATGAAACCAAAGGGGGGATATATTTACTATTTAAAGCTATGATTGCAAAGTCTATCAGCTTTCAAATTTACTTAGTCTCTCAACTTCTGCATCGACTTCTGACATAATCGGCTTGATCGTATTCTCGGTAAAGTCAAACTTAGCGCCGGCAGTTTCAAATAACTCCGGCAAAGGTCTGGATCCGCCTAATTTCAATGCAGATTTATACGCTTCGACCGCCGAACTCAAATCTTTACGGCTGTTTTGCCATATTTGTAAAGCGCCAAGTTGAGCAATACCATATTCAATGTAGTAGAAAGGAACCTCAAAGATGTGAAGCTGCGACTGCCAGCGATAGCGTAATTCGTCTTCATAGCCTGTCCAATCCATACCAGCGCCAAAGCGCTCGGAAAGACTGACAAACTGATCATTACGTTCTTTGACCGTGTGATTAGGATTGCTGTATATCCAATGTTGAAACGCATCGACAATTGCTATCCATGGAAGCAGTCCTAACGAACCATTGAGATTACTACGTTGTGATCTGGCAGCTTCATGTGGATTGTAAAAAGCGCTTAGATGAGGCGCTCCGAGAAGTTCCATCGTCATAGAAGCAACTTCACTGAATTCCATGGGAGCATGTCGATATTCAAGAATCGATTCATCACGAACCGCAAACTGATGGAAAGCATGACCTCCTTCATGAAGTAAAGTAAAGACATCTCTATCAAGTCCAACAGCGTTCATGAATATGAAAGGTAAGCGCACTTCCGTTAAGGATGACTGATAGCCACCAGGCGCATTTCCTTTACGGCTGTCGAGGTCAAGTAATCCAATATCTATCATTTGCTGAAAGCTGTTTCCAAGTTCTTCATCTACTTTACCGAAGATTTCCCTGCATCCACTAACCAGTTTTTCCGTTTTTTCAAATGGTCTAAGCGGATCTCTTCCTAACCGGTCACAGGCTGTATCCCAAGGTTTTATAGAATCTAAGCTAAGAGATTTTCTTCTTTCTTCTAAAAGCTTCCTGCTGACGGGTACAACATATTTCTCAATTGCATCATGGAAGGCAAAGCAATCGTCTGGCGTATAATCAAAACGATTATAGGAACGGAATTGATATGCCCTAAAGTTATCAAAACCGGCATTGGCAGCTATTTTTACACGAAGTTTGAGCATCTTGTCAAATATCTCATCAAGGACGCCGGTATCTTCCATTCTTCTTACCGTAGATAAGCGCCATGCTTCTTCACGCAGTTCCCGATCCTTCTCCTGCATGAATATTCCCATCTGTGGCAGCGTATAGTCTTTACCTTTGAAGTTGACGGTCATTGCACCAATAGTCTTCTGGTACTGTTGCGACAGTTTCGCGGTCTCTACGCCAAGTGGAATATTTTCTTCTCGGAAAAGTTCAACTGAATTTCTACAGCTTCGGATCCGAACCTCATATCTCCTTTTATCGAGGTCATCGAGGTATGGGCAGGTGAGTATTTTCTTCTCAATTTCGTGGTTATATGGCTGCATTTTAGGTCCGATATTCTCGATAAAATGCAAAAAAGCCTTTTCTGTTTCAGGATCATCCGTTGCGCACGTCATAGCAATATTTCTACGAGACCCCTCCTCATTCACAACAGCATTAAGCTCACTGTCATCAAGTAAAAACTGCTCAAGGGCTTGCTTGCTGTCGAGTTTACGCTCTATTAATCCTTTGAATAAAGGATCAAGATTTTCCCAAGCCGAATAGTCAACTTTATCCGGTACATAACTGCGGGGATATTCTCTTGATGGTCTGTTTAAATCATTTATGCGGTTTGTAACCATTTCATTTCTCTCAATGTTACTTTTATCTGCTAAACAAAAAAGCGGCGCTTTTCAGCACCGCTGATTTGTTTCAGGTATGAAAAGGAGGAAAAAAAACACACCTGAATTATATTTGAGCGAGAGACGGGACTTGAACCCGCGACATTCACGTTGGCAACGTGATACTCTACCAACTGAGTTACTCTCGCTTACAATCACCGGCAAAAGCCTAATCTATTTCATAAGAACCATGCAACAATACACTCATTCCTCATTCCGTCTTTGCAGACGGTTAAGAATTTCCCGTTTGCTCCTGCGAAGTCTCTGTTGTTTTTTTTTATTAAAACGATAGAGAACAAAAACTATCAAGGCTAAGATAATTACAATAATAAGCTGCAACAACCCTCCTTGCCGGAAAATCGTTTGGTCGCCTTTTAAGGACAAATAAAGTGGAGCATAGCGGGATCGAACCGCTGACCTCTTGAATGCCATTCAAGCGCTCTCCCAGCTGAGCTAATGCCCCATTGACCAGCTGAAGTCCGCCGGTTCAAATTCCACTACAGAAGAATAATATAATAAATCGACGATAGCGAGTCAAGAATTTTGACTTGAATATGGCTGTATTAAATACTCACAGGCTAAAAGGAGATATTTCAAAGGACTCAACGTGTTTTAGAAAAACAATATCCGATTAAAAAAATAGCCACTCTTTTAAGGAGTGGCTATTTGTGATTAATCCATTAGATTTTAAGATTTTATTCCCTCAGCGCATGGCGCACATCCAGTTACCCAAGTACATAGGTTAAAACCTGATTGAGGACCAGGAAAGGGATGACCGGCATATTTACATCCCGAAAGCACCGATTCAGCAGGTGTACTTCTCACGAGAATAATCAACTGAGGTTTAGTCCATCGCTTTTTATCATTAATATCCTTATTTTTCAACATTGTATATTTACCCAAACTTCGTGTTTAACAGTTTTATGTTACTGGTCAATTGAAGATTCATGTCAAGGCGTCACTTACGTTACTTTGAATCTGTCAAGACAAGACCTGATGGATCAAATACCACCTTGAGTTTTCAATAGTCACGGAAGACAATATAAGCCTGATTAACCAGTATGTCAAGATGGAAACTATCCGGTAGATACTAATACTACGTGAAAATCTATCAACTATTTGATTAAAACCGCAGTTTTTATGCTGCTGAACTTTGATGTCTTCATATTTATCAGATACATGCCAGAAGCATGTCCGTTGCTGTTCCAAATAACAGTATGATAACCCGGATTGTTGTAATCGTCAACGAGTGTTTCAACATGTCTTCCTGATAAATCATAAATCCCAATTAAAACTTTTGCAGCTTCCGGCAACCCATAAGATATCCGAGTAACAGCATTAAATGGATTAGGATAATTGCTGCCTAAGTAATATTCTGATGGAAAATCAAATCTCCTTTTAACATCAAGCACAACGAAGCTATTATCTACATATTTCAAACCATTGCCTTGTTCAACAGAAACAACTTCGAGGTCAGTTTCGATTTCTTTGCCGGACTCCCACAATTTTAATCCGAAAACTTCTCTCCCGACCAAGCCATCAATATTTTCAGTTTCAGGATCGTCTCCCCATACAGATAGTCCACACATTCCATTATGAACAAATCCTGAACCTACAGGTTGACTAATATGATTAAGCGCTACAACCTGACTACCATTTTCAATGTTTGTTCCATTAAAATCTTTAATTAAAACAGACATATTTCGATCTGTCCGAGCAGGTTGCGCCCAATGGAAAAGATCGGTATCTGGATTCCTATAAACCTTTACTCCAGCGTCTTCTTCTGCTTCTTCCGGATAATTAAACACAAGATCTTCATCCACATAAACCTGATAACCTTGTGATTGTCTCCATGGTTCCATATCTGAGTAGTTATATTTGGGCCATATAAAGCTGCCTTCCTCATTTTTAGCTAACACCACATGATCAATAATCGGTGATAAAACATAAAAATCTGGCGCTGAGGCGTCTAATTCATAGGTTGGAAAATAGGATATTATATTCCACCCTTCACTCATCACAATATCACTTTGAGCAGGAATAGGAATACCGGACCAGGTTGCAGTAATATCCTGATCAACTTTCACATTATAACCTTCCTGAAGATTCCAGAATTGTATATTGTTAAAATCCCAAGCCGGATTATAATAATCACCTCTTTCGTCCTTAAAAATTAGAATATGATGATTATTTTCATCAATTCGCAACCGATCTGTCATCAAGATAATGTCAGGACCTAAATACTCCCCTTCCGCATATAATTCCTTTGGCGGATAAACATTCAGTGAAATTAGGTTCCATCCCGCACTGAAACTGATTTCCCTTTCAACTTGTAAACCTGCAACTGCAGACATCTCGATTAGAAGCTCTTCATTATCCGGATCGTTTGAGAGGATGGTCATTATGGCGTGTTGAATACCCTCTTCCTCCTCCGGAACCTCAAGAGAAATATCAAGCTGAACAAAATGATTAGGCGCTATTTCCTGAGAATTAAAATCTAACGAAAAAAAGTCGTTGTCAAAAGTAATATCTTCAACATAAAGAGTATCGGTGCCATTGTTTGAAACCTGAATATTGATGACATAAGTTGTATCAACAAAAAGATTTCCGAGCGCTCTATTCCAGTTAAAATCATGAGGATAACCTGCTTCAAGAGGCCATGTCACTAAAACGTTAGGGGCTCCAATAATTGACATGGATACCGGTATAATGACTTCAGGGTTTTCGGGATCGTTGGTACTGAATATCAA
Source organism: bacterium (assembly GCA_021734165.1). Classification (GTDB taxonomy): domain Bacteria; phylum Electryoneota; class AABM5-125-24; order Hatepunaeales; family Hatepunaeaceae; genus JAIPJL01. The sequence goes on from JAIPJL010000077.1 coordinate 10,149, forward strand.
CTCTGCTTCGTAATCACCAACTCTTTGATTTCTGGAATCTAAGGTTACAGTAACATCGAAATCCTCATCACTACTCGCAATGCCTGTTCTCGGTTGAAATTCCATCCAGGAAGGATTACTAAGACTTGACAGGTATTCCAGTATTTCATCCTGAGTAGAACCCCACTCTCCTTCATAATCATTCCAATGCCACTGATAACCTATCGGACAACCTGCAACCATCACAGCGCCGCGACCATAATTATAAGCGACTATACCTGGATTGCCGGTGTTATAACCCTCAACAATTACATCATACCATTCACTGTTTTCTAACTCCTGAAATTGTGCTTCAGGGTAGTATGAATACAGGAAAGATAATCCACTTAATCGATGATCAACTTCCCAGCCGAGTAATTCTATTAAGTAATTATCCTCCTGATTAAGAACAACCCTACCATAACTTTCACGTCCATAAGTCCAACTGACTCCGCCGGGGGCTGCAAAAGAAAAATTCTCAGCGCCGCCTGATTCAATATACATTGTTCCGCCGTTGGATATATATTCTTCAAACCAAGCTTGATTATTTCGACAGGCAACATAAAAAGCATTGCTCTGTTGGTTGCCGGCTACAATTATTGAGCGATATTGACTTAAATCTACATGACCAATGTCAGCAGAACGAGTATAACTATCGTAATCCAAGCCATTGATAGGATTCAGCATATAATTTCTGAGCCATCCCCAAGCTTCGCGATCCTGAAATACTGCATATCTTCTGCGATAATTTTCTATGTTAGGTTCCTGTAGAATATTATAGTCAATTCTGAATCTTAGTTGCCCTCCACCTGAATTATTAATAATTAAATCACTGCTTTTCAGTCCACCTGCGTACAACTCTTCTTCAATCGATTCCATATTTGCTTCAAAATAAGGTGGAGGAGAACTTGAAGCGTAAAGCCTTATTTCATATTCGCTTTCATCCGGATCATCTGATTCAATAGTCATTATTGCAGTATATTCACCCGGTTCATCCGATAAGAAAGAAACAGGAATTTCTCTTTCTTGATTTGGAGGTAAACTAAATCCACCCTCATCAACCGAAAAAACATCATCGTTAATACTAATCCCATCTACTTGAAGAGCAGCGCTTCCTCTATTCATCAGGATCAATATAAGTTCATAATTTTCACTGTTAATTAAATCAGGATAAGCACTATTCCAGTTAACAGAATCAGGATAACCTAACTCATCACTCCAGATTGCCTCTATATCAGGAACACCTATAATATGTAAATCAACATTGATTGCAATATCAGGCTCATTATCTGCATTGGATACTATATGTATCTCAGCCGAGTAATCACCACTAATATAATTACGCGCTTCGAGGGTTATAGTAATCGTTGTATCCTGCTCTGACTCAACAATTGTCTTTTGAGGTGACCAGCCTATCCATTGATTCAAGTTATATAGAAAGTCCATATTTCTAAGCATTGCTTCACCGGTTCTACCCCATGGATACAAATTAGGATTACTATGCATTGCTCCATCTGTCGTTCCAGAAACGATGCAATTACCACTTCCATATCGATAATTTACAACTATGGGAATGTTCTGCCCTTCACCTATTACTAATACGTTGTAAGCGCTACAATTTTCGATATTTCTGAGTCTATTTTCGGTATAATCGGTCAAACTAAATGGCTCGCCTCTCAACCGGGTTCCTTGATTCCATTCCATGTAGCCTATAAAAAAGTTGCTCTCAGGTGAAAGCTGCGTTATACCAGTGTTTTCAGATTGATTTGCACGACAAACCAATCCACCGGGATGAATAGGCGCTACTTCGTTATTCTGAGATGCAGTACACATATAGTAGATTCCACCGTTATCAACAAATTCCTCAAATTTAGCCCGATTAGCATTATAACGCACAATCCACTCAATCGGTTGATCATTTGCTAACCAGACAGCATCATAATCATTTAGATCAACTTCATCAAAATCCTCAGCGTTTCTATAAACATTATAATTCAAACCTTCAATGCTTCTGAAAATATTTTCAAGGTCATAACCAAAGGGATAGGTCTGTTGGAATAACGCATAGCGTGTTATAATATTGCTATTCCATGGAACTCCCTGATTTGGAAATGTAACTGAAGACAAATGAGTATCGTATTCAAGCTCACTCCCGCCAACATTTCTTACAGTGATTTCGTGTGTTGAGCTTTCTGTAGAATACAAGGTATCAATAACTTCTCGCGGTTCGACTTCAATGACTGAACGTCCGCGTCCTGTTCCTGTGATATGTATTGAAGTTCTTCCATCATCAGAGTTTACGGCATTACTGTAAATAACTATATTATCATCAACACGTCCGGTCTCTACAGGTTCGTAGCGAGCACGGAAACTCCATCTTGCTCCACTTTCAATACCTTCTTCGTTCTCAAAATCGAGAATTGTGAAAACATCGTCATCGGTTTGGATGCTGTCTATTACAAGAATTTCACTACCTATATTAATGATGGTCAGTGTATCTACAGCGAAAGTATCAATTAAGACTATACCAAAATCAATAGCATCTGGATCAATAAAAATACCAGCTTCATAAGGATATTCTATCCAAGGATTTCCTATTCCATAGGCACGACCCGCATTTCCACCATCGTTTCTATCATAATAGATACTTAATCCATCGCTACCATCGCTATTCTGAATACCAATACAATTTAATCTTCCCGTAGGATGACCGTCAGCATATTGAAAGATAATCAAGTCATCACCACGAATAATCATTTGGAAAGTCTGCTCACTGCGTTCACTTCCCCAAACCGGAATACCTATCCAACTGACAATAGCGATTTCTTCATCTGGATCAGTCCAAAAATAAATTGATCCACCCGCATCAGGATTTAAATCAACCCATTGAACTGCAAGAAGATTAAAAGGTTCTCTTTCTGTAGGAAGTTGGAAAGGAGTATAGGCAGTAGTGTCGCTGGTAAAGGACGCCCAGCCGTTGGAACAAATTCTGATAGAATCAAAATCCTCTTCATAGAAATTGAAACTCCAACCCAAACTGATTGGGCCACTATTCCAGTCGTCTTCAGCATCAAGCCTCTGACCAATATTTGAGATTTCTATCCACTCAAATTCAGGTCCGTTTTGTTCATCATCATCAAGGCAATTATAATCCTGACCAATCACACCATATCTATCATCTCTACTAGGATCATTGCGGCGATTCTGTTCCGGATAGAAGACAAAAACTGACTCATCAGCAAAGGATGAAGAGACAATAAGTATAAGTATATAACACACTTGTAGAAAAAAGGTAATATTTAATCTTCTTGTACGCAAATTTCAGCAAATCTCCTTGATTTAGGATTTTGTATGTTCTATAAAATGATACGTTTGATCAAACGGTTTTACAGTAAAATATTTCCTTTGTTTTAAAAATATTTTGCCCTTTTTTTAAAACCAATCAAAATAGCACGGATTGTCAAAGAGTAACTGTAGTAATGAAAAATAATTACATGTATATAAATACTTAAAGTGCATGTAGTGTTTTTGTAGATGACCTATGTGTCAGAAAATGAAAATATTACTGCTTGAAACCTTTAACTTCTATTTTTCCAATATCTTCACATATTATTAACACTTCTTTATCCTTAATGGTAGTCTTAAGCGCTATCGGTCTGCGCCATATATTGAAAACATGTTCAAGTGTTGGTTTGGCATATTCCATATCGAGTTCTCTGTTCTCAAATTCATGGGCAAGCAGCAGTTTGCCTGCATTCTCGTAATCAACGTCCGTAACTTTAATAATCGGAACAGAATTTAAACCAACATTAAGCAGAATCATCTGTCTCACATCCTTCCAATCTTGTTCTGATGCAACTTTAGTTACAACACGATCCTTCCCGACTTCTTCATGTTGGTACAGATCCATCTCCTCCATCAATTCTCTCGTTAAAAATTGCCTCAGGAAAGACTCATCGCGATCTGTCTCGCGTACCTGATATATCTTGGATTGTCCTTCACCACCCTTAAGTCCCAATTCAACTTTATCTTTTTCTGAAGGATTCTCCCAACGCCTATAAATATCTTCAAATACTTTCGAGCCAATATGATATGGATTCAAACTTCTCGGAATCGGTCGAACGACCTGGTTATGTCGAACGAGAAATTCCATTTGCAGATCCTGCGGAAGCTCTAAGTTGTCGAGAATCCGCTTATGCCATAACACCGCCCAGCCTTCATTCATAATCTTTGTCTGAATTTGAGGAATAAAATACTGTGATTCCTCATGCACTATGGTTAATAAATCCTTCTCCCACTCATTTAGTTTCGGATTATTATCACGAATTACAAGAAGTAAGTTTTCATCAGGTGAAAAATGGTTTGCTTTGTTGTCATTAATATTATCGACATTCTTTTTCTCAGATTCACATTTTTTATCGTCGCACTTTCCGCATTTCTTCTTTTTCTCTTTTCGAGTGTATTTCTCTGTGGAAGATTTTATATTAGGGTATCTATTACAATTCAATGAAAGAGCATGTGCAGCATCGAGAACTTTCTCAACCTTATCTATCCCAATCTGGGGATTCTCACAGTATTTTCTTATCCGATCCGCATGATTTTTAAAACTTTCAAGCGTGTATTCAGCGTGAGTATGCTGGAAGTTTAAATTGTTTTTAAAGAAATCGTTATGCGCATATACGTGAGCCATAGTCAGGATTTGCAGCAAAAGACTATTGTCCGACATTAAGTAACCTAAACAGGGATTTGAGTTAATCACCATTTCATAAGGAAGTCCCGCTATTCCATAATTATATAATGTCTTCTGTTTCTCAAACTGCTTGCCAAACGACCAGTGTGGATATCTCGATGGCATTCCTGAATAAGCCATATAACCGATCATCTCTTCATAATCACAAAGTTCAAATGTTTGTGGGTAGGGATCAAGACCAAACTCCTTAACGAGAATCTTTATTTTTTCATCCCATTTTTCAAGTTCGCTTATGTTGTAATCGATCATTGCTTATCCTTCTCTGCTGATATTAATGCTTTGAAAGATGGCCAAATATCTGATTTCTTTGCAATCTTGACCATTGCCAGATTATCGGACTTTAACGGTTCAAAGACTTTAAACATACTTGACTCAAAAGAACTTACCCAACCCGGTTTGATCTCACCATAACCGAAAAGATTACAGATCTTTAACAACTCACCGGCGGTTTTTACCGCTTCTTCGTTATCAGAAGCCCAGTTATCACCGTCTGAGCAATGAAAAGCATATATATTCCATAAAGACGGATGATAACGGCTATTGATGATCTCCAAAGCCTTTTTATATCCAGCGGATATGAAAGTACCACCGGATTCTCCCTTGTGGAAAAATTCCTCTTCTGTGACTTCGGCAGCTTCTGTATGATGTGCGATAAAAACCAGCTCGGTATTACGATATTTCAGCTTTACAAACTGATATAAGAGAAAATAGAAACTACGTGCAAGGAATTTCTTCGTTGCGTCCATAGAACCGGATGTATCCATAATACATACCACAACCGCATTGGATTCTTCCTTAACGTCCTCTTTTAAGCGCTTATAGCGTAAATCGTCTTTATGAAAGGGAAATCTCTCCCCATCAGTAAGTTCTTCACCTTCAACATCCTCATCTATCAGTCCTTCGTCCATTAATTCTTCTTCAGAAATAACCTGATCTTCTTCACCTTGCAAGAATCTCTCTTTAGCGAGTTTTCGTCTGATGCGATTGATTGCAGATTTTTTCTTATCAAGATGGGCGCGTACACCTACTTTTTTTGTACCCTTAGGTTTCAAAAGACGCGTTGATTCTATAAAGCGGAATTTCTTTCGTTCGAGGTGAGGTAGTTCAAGGTCTTCAAATAGTATATCGGTTAGTTCTTCAAGGGTTATATCTGTTTCGTAGTACTCTTCTCCTGGTTTATCGCCGGCTTTATCACCCATCGGGCTGCCATCCTGGCTGCCTTTACCAACAATATCACCCGGTTGAGTATCACCCTCTCCCTGTCCGGCGCCAGGAGTGTTATCGCCATAAACAAAACGATATTCCTTTATACCACGAATCGGTATTTTAATAATTCGATCACCGGATTTGCCAATAATTGATTCTTCAGAGATGATATCAGCAATGTTATCTTTTATATTTTCTCTGATTTTCTGACGATGTCTAGCCCTGTCAGAAGCGCTGCGATCGCTCCGGTAATCAGCGTGTTGTATAAAGTAAGCCATTATATCTCCTTGGTATGCAAGATTTCAAATCTACAAGTTCACAGGCTTGAAACGCTCCAATATGTTGAAAGCCTGCAAACTTGATATTTCGAGATTTCTAATCTCTCCAGAGATTATTAGCGGCATACTTCAGAATTGTATCGACGCAGGATTCACAGTATCCGTTTTCGAGCAGAGTCTGCACCATCATATTGTACTTCTGCTGCTGTTCCTTATCGCGCGTTCTCGCCCTGGTTACAATCCTTGATAAATCTCTTACGGATGCAAGAAGCTTCTTTTCTATCGCTTCCTTCAAAGGTTCATAAGCTTTAAAGTCTATCTTATGGCCTTTGCGTGAGACCGACCACAGGAATGCAATCACATCCTGACGAAATCCATCTGCTGCCGTGCCGGTTACTCCAATCTGCTCCTCAATCGACTTGAGGAAAGGCAGATCAGGTTCTAACTCCTCTTTAGTGTTAGAGTCTTTAACCTTGGTTTTATTTACAAAGGCTTCAGCATGATCCAGATAATTCTGAAATAGTGACTCAGCCTGCTCAGCATAAGAGTAAACAAATGCGTTTGT
>JAIPJL010000002.1 GCA_021734165.1 bacterium
GATTCTTATTTTCAGGTTGTGTATTTCTATACCCAGCCTCTGTCTTTGCAAGCCTGCGCTACTCTGTTGATCGCTATGACATAAGCTGCATCGCGCATGTAGAGTTTCCGCTTGCGCGCCAGTTCGCTGACCGCTTTAAAAGCTGAAGTCATCTTGAGATCGAGCTTCTGGAGGACTTCATCCTTCTCCCAGAAATAGTTCATATTGCACTGCACCTGCTCGAAATAACTGCATGTTACACCGCCTGCGTTGGCAAGAAAATCAGGGATGATGAAAATGCCTTTTTCCGAGATAACAGCGTCTGCTTCGGGTGTGGTCGGACCGTTGGCTCCTTCTGCAATTACTTTTACCTTAGAGGACATTTTATTAACATTTTCAGCAGTGATTTGATTCTCCATAGCCGCAGGAATCAATATCTCCACATCCTGCTCAATCCATGCTTCACCGGGTAAAACTTCGTATCCAAGCCCCGGCGCTTTCGTTTTATCAATGCCACCAAAGCGGTCGGTAATTTTCAGGAGTTCATCAATGTCAACACCATCTTTTTTCTTGAACGTGTATGAGGTTTGATCATTTTGATCCCAACACGCTACAGCGATTACTTTTCCGCCAAGATGGTTGTACAAACGAATGGCATACTGCGCAACGTTGCCGAATCCCTGTACGCTTGCGACACAGTTTGATGGTTTTAAGTCCAGTTCCTTCAATGCTTCTCTTAGTGTGTAAATAACACCATATCCGGTTGCTTCTGTTCTGCCGAGCGAACCACCCATACCGACCGGCTTTCCAGTGATAAGCCCCGGATACTTGGCTCCGTAAATGACTTCGTATTCGTCGAGCATCCATAACATGTGCTGAGCGCTGGTCATTACGTCAGGCGCCGGTACATCACGTAAGGGTCCGACATCATGCGCAAGCTGGCGTATCCAACCGCGGCAGATTTTTTCCTGTTCGATAGCACTAAGGTTGTGAGGATCACAGATCACTCCTCCCTTGCTGCCTCCGAGTGGGATGTCAACCACCGCACATTTCCAGGTCATCCACATCGATAACGCACGTACAGTGTCTATCGTTTCCATTGGATGGAAGCGAATACCGCCTTTTCCCGGACCGCGCGCATCGTTATGTTGCACTCTGAATCCACGAAAAACCTCGATGTGTCCATCATCCATCCTCACTGGAATTGTGAAACTGTACTCGCGCATGGGATTTCGCAATAATTCTCTTGTGCCCTCATCAAGCGCAATTTGATCAGCAGTTTTATCAAATTGAGCTTGAGCCATCGTAAATGCATTGAAAGATTTATCAGCCATTACTTTTATCTCCGTTGTTCCGTTAAATAACAAAATATTGGATTACTACTTAAAATACGTCAAATCAGCTACTTATGATTTTCATAAGAGGATTAACGTAACATTCAAACTTTATGTTATAAATTTCACAAAATAATAGCACAAAATCAAGAGATTCTCATTTTATTGTGATAAGGCTTTCATTTTCATCAGTTTTACTCTTTATATCAACTGATGGAAGTACTTTCATCCGGGTCAACATGAACAACCAAAGAAATTGGCCAATCCAGATTTTCCTGGACTGTTTGCTCAAGATGAGTGACAATTTCATGGCTTTCGCCAACCGTAAGGTTGGCGTCGAGCATGATATGAATATCCATCACGAGTTCTCTGCCAATTCGTCTTACCCGCAGTTTATGAGGTCTTCGGACATCCTCAAGGTTGGCAACAATGTTTTCAATATTTGCGATTGTTTCAGCATCTGCGGAGCCTTCACTCAACTCAACCAGCGCTTCAAATGCCAGTTTTCCTCCAACTGCAATAATCATCACACCAACTAATAGTCCTGCTAGAGTATCTCCTTCGTTCCAGCCGACAATTGCCGCAACACCACCAGCGAGAATGACCACCGAACTCAATGCGTCGGATCTGTGGTGCCAGGCATTGGCTTTCAATGCAGTACTGCGGCATTTTTCAGCATTACTTAGAGTTATTCGATAAAGCCATTCTTTTACTGCAATTGAAACTATTGCAACGGAAACGACCGCCAGACCGTTAAGTTCAACGTTTTCTTTGCCGACTGAGGAGACTGCTTTCCAGATCAAACCAATTCCAACCAGAATTAGTATTAATGAAACAAAAAGCACAGAAAATGTCTCAAACTTACCATGTCCGTATGGATGATTTTTATCAGCAGGTTTGGAACCTATAGCCGAACCGATTATAACAGCGAAGTCGGTAACAAGATCTGACAGGGAATGAAATCCGTCAGCAATTAATCCGAGTGAGCCTGTGAGATAGCCAACGATGAGCTTTAACGCTGATAGGGTCAGATTCCAGACCATTCCAATGCGTGTTATGCGGGAAATCTGGGTGGATTCATCACTTAGGTTGATTGATTTCATTAAATATCTGTTTATTGCACAAATGGAAATCAAAGTGAGAACGAATGAAAAAGAAGTGCGAGAGGGGGGACTTGAACCCCCATAGGAAATATCCCACTGGATCCTAAATCCAGCGCGTCTGCCAATTCCGCCACTCTCGCATTGATAATAGTCATTTTCAGTAAAGAGACAGATGATAATATAGCTAAATGATCTCAGTCTTTCAATGTTAATAGGAAAAAACACGCAACTCTGAGTATTAAACAGTATTTGATTTTAGAAACCTGCTTTTAAGACTTTGAATAGTTCATCTAATTGCCTAAATTACTATAAATGCTGTGAGAAGTAAGGATTTGTGCATAAACTGATTAAAAAATAAGTAGTTAAGCAGAATTAAATAGATAAAAACACGCAATAAATTATTGATAACCATTAAGCTAACATGATAAAAAAGAACATGATTTATGGCGTTAATTCCGAACTCAGGATGAGTCAAGGTTTCGATGTTGCGATATAACTCTTTCATGTAATCAGAAACTGAATAGAATGTTTCAAAGTAAGTACGTAACACTTAAAAATCCTGAGGCAGTAGTATCAGAAAAAGATTCAGTAGAACTTACCTTTGGTTAGGCTTTAAAAATAAACCTTTTGCAGTACTTGTTATTACATTAGCACTGCTGTTGCCTTTCAATTTTCTTCAATCCGAAGTATTACCACTCGAAACGGTTATTCAGACTGGTCATTCGGGAGCGGTTCTCTCTGTCGATTTCAGTCCTGATGGTCAATATCTAATCAGTTGTGGAACAGATAATAGTATAAAACTCTGGATCGTCGAAACCGGTCGAGAGTTGAGAACTTTTATTGGCCATTCACAGGATGTTCAATGTGTGCGTTTCAGTTCTGATGGGAAATATATTATCAGTGGGAGTAAAGACAGAACAGCAAAATTATGGGATGTTTTAACAGGTGAAACGATAAGGACTTATGAAAAACACAGTGATGAGATAAATGCAGTAGCATTCAGTAATGACGACGGATTCATTGGAACAGCGAGCAACGATAAAACAGCAATCTTGTGGGATACGGAAACAGGTAAGATCGTTCATTTCTTTGAAGGTCACAAACAACCGGTAAGTTCCATAGCATTCAGTCCTGATAATCGGTATTTACTTACAGGCAGTTTTGACTATACAGCAAAGCTATGGAGTTTAGAGAATGGTAAGAATGTCCGCACTTATAAAGGAACATTCAGCAGCTTTGCAGGTGGTTTGTTCAAGGGCATATTTAGAAATATGCTTGATGGACACAGTGATTATGTAACCTCAGTTGATTTTAGTCCTAATGGGGAATTTGTTGCTACAGGAAGTCATGATCAAACAGTTAGGTTATGGCGAACCACAACTGGGGAAGAAATACGTGATTTTAAGGCTCGTTCAAAAAGCGGTTCATTAAAAGGCGTTACATCTATATGTTTTAATAGGGATAATGATCATATTGTCACCGGTAATCTCGATGGAACTGTAAGGATCTGGAAAACGAGCAAAAGGCGAGAGGTTCAAAGGTTTGAAGGACATACCGATTTTGTCAATTCAGTGGTCTATAGCCCTGACGGAAGATATATTGCATCCTGTGGTGGATCGGCGATACGAATGAATGACAAAACGATCAGGATTTGGAATGTTGAAGAAGGCAAGGAAATCAGAGTCCTGAGCGTTGAAGCAAGAAGCGGAATATCAGTGTGTTTTTGTCCTGACAATGATAGGATTATCACTTCTTATGGTGATGGTTCATCAAGAAGGTGGAATTTAAGAAATGGCGGCAAAACTGAAAGTAATGAAAACGGCAGTCCGGTAATTCGATCTGATTTTGAACCTTTAAATAAATGTGTTGTAACACAATCTCTTGGAGATACAACCAGAATCTGGGATGCTGCTAATAACGAAGTGATTGATATTTTTAACGAAGAATCACATCGCGTGATTACCGCAGGACGCAGCTCAGACGGGAGATTCCTGGTTACAGGAAGTCTGGATCACACTGCGAAATTGTGGAATTGCGAAACAGGTGAAGACATCAGAACATTCTATGGTCATTTGGGAGGAGTTTTTTCGGCTGATTTCAGCCCTGATGACAGGTTTATTGTGACTGGGAGCCTTGATAATACTGCCAGATTATGGGAAGTACGGACAGGTCGTGAAATTCTGAAAATGGGAGGTCATCAATACTCGGTTGCTTCAGTTGATTATAGTCAAGATGGAAATCAGATTGTGACCGGCAGCATTGATGGACTCACAACTTTATGGGATGTGAAATCTAACAGTAATATAGCCAAACTCATCCCAATCGACAGAAAAGACTGGATTGTTGTAACTCCTGATGGTTTCTTTGACAAATCAGACGGAATAAAGCAGAGTGTTTATTTCGTTCAGGGTATGCAGATCTGGGAATTACAGCAATTCCATAGAGATTTTTATCACCCAAATTTATTGGAGTTAATTATTAGCTCCCAGAGCGGTTTGTTACCAGACATGAGTGTTTCTGAAATGATAGAAAAATCACCTCCACCATCTGTCGAAATAATTTCACCGAAAGTCGGTGAACGACTTCTGCGTAAAACTATCGAGGTAGAGGTTGAGGCGAAAAACGAAGGTGGCGGCATTCGTGAATTTAAGTTTTTACACAATGGAAAAAGGATAGCTTTTAATTCAGTAAGTTCGAAAAAGAAGACAGAAAGTGGTGATAGTTCAATGATCGCAACATTTACGGTTCCACTCGTATCCGGTAATAATGAATTGGCTACAACTGCATTCAGTGATGCGAAAATTGAATCATTACCTGCTAAATTGGATATTCTTTTGAAAGAGGGTGGTAGAGAAGAGATCATTATGTATGTTATTGCTGTCGGCATTGATGAATATACGGATAATAGATTCAATCTTCAGGGAGCAATTAACGGCGCTATTGATTTTGCGAATACTTTTAAGACTTTGAATAATGATATTTATAATAAGGTTGAGGTGATAACTCTCACTGATTTTGAAGCCACGCGTGAAAATGTGTTGACAGTTCTTGATGAAATTGGTCAAGTAGCTGAACCTGAAGAATTGATTGTATTTTATTTTGCCGGTAGAAGCATCGTTTTAGACGGTGAGTATTATTTACTCACTGTTAATAATTACAATTTCCACAATCGAGAATTACTGAACAGCGATGCGATAAAAGTTGGTGAATTCCAGAATCGCCTTATGAATATCTGGGCGCTGGAACAGTTGATTGTAATTGACGCGCCACTCGTAGATGATGCAAGACTGGCATTTAATCTAAGAAGCGCAATTGCTGAAAAGGCTTTAAGTGATCTGGCTACCGGAAGTGGCGTCAACCTGTTTGCTTCTTCAGGGATTAACTATACTAAAGAGGAAATTAAACTCTACGGAAAAGGGCTTTTTACCCAGGTATTCATAGAAGGTTTGCAGGGCAAAGCGGAGACAGATTCCAGCGATGGGAATATTTGTATTTCCGAACTAAAAGACTATATTTCAAATGAGTTACCATTACAATCTAAAGAAGTCAGAAAACAGGTTTACTATCCTGATGTGATTACGACCGGTGTGGATTTTCCTTTGATAAGGAAGTAGATTAAAAATCATTACCACTTTTTCTTTTTCTCACCAAGTGTCAGCCATTCGCTGTAAAGCGCATCAAGTTTTTCATCAATACTATTCAATCTTTTTCGTCTTCTATCAGCGCGAGTATCCTTATTTTTTGCTTCAAGTTTTTCCAATTCAGCTTCTATTTCCGGTTTAAGCTCCTCCAGGCGTTTTATTTCCGCTTCAATTTTTTTAAATCGCTGCGGATCGAACTTCCGTTTCTTAATTGCCTTTTTCTTACCGGGAGCAGGTGAGTTAGTTGATTGTATTTTACGAACAACAAATCCTGAACCGCTCTTTGCTTCTGATCTATAACGCTCTCTGTTTTTCTTCCAGAAATCGCTGAAATTTCCATCATAAGCTGTTACATCCGGAGGTGTGAAATGCAGGATACGGTCAGCGAGTTTATCGAGAAAATATCGATCATGAGAGATTATTACCAGAGTACCCGGGTATTCTTCGAGTGCATCCTCAACAGCTTCGCGAGAGTTAATATCAAGATGGTTGGTCGGCTCGTCAAGCAGCAGCATTCCTGCTCCGGACTGAACGAGAATCGCAAGCTGCAACCTTGAAAGCTCACCTCCTGATAGTACGGAGACGTACTTCTCAAGATCGTCTCTTGTGAATAAAAATCGGTGCAGCAGATCGGCAGCGCTGCCTCTGAGTAGTCCGGTATGACGCATAGCTTCTTCAACAACGGTTATGCTACGGTCAATGTTTTCACCAAGCTGTGAATAATAGCCTGTTGTGACGGATTTACCGACACGCAGAACAGGATTCTCCCAGCGACCTTTTTCAATCACGTCTTTGATCATTGAGCTTTTACCGGTGCCGTTGTCACCTACAAACGCAACCCTTTCGCCTTGAGTGATCAGGAAGTTGACATTCTCAAGCAAAGCCGGATCCGGTTCAAATTGCTTACGATAACCTTTAGCTTCAAGCGCTATTTTGCCTTTGGGTGGTTCTGCCTGAAGTCTGAAACGCAGGTTTTTACCTTTGCCGGGTTTTTCTATTTCTTTTAGTCCTTCGACCCGCTTCTCGAATACTTTGGCTGTCTTAGCGAGCTTAGGATTATCATAAACCGAACTCCAGGCTTTCAGACGTTGAATATTAAATTCCAATCTGCGGATCTCATTTTGCGCTCTTTTAAATGCAGCTTCCTGAGCAAGCTGTCTTGTTAGTTTTTCTCTTCTGTAGTCACTGTAGTTTCCGGTGTAACTTTCAAAAACGCCTTTTTCAAGCTCCCAAATTTTAGTACAGACCCTGTCAAGTGTATATCTGTTATGCGATACAATGATAAATGCTTTATCAGAGGACTTCAGGAAGTTTTCAAGCCATTCCAGTCCACTGAAATCAAGGTGATTTCCCGGTTCATCAAGCAGCAGCAAGTCATGATCTCCGATCAGGATACGCGCCAGTCCAACCATGTTTTTTTCACCGCCAGACAGGGAATCCATAGTGTTATTCCAGATGCGCTCAGGGATGCCCAATCCAGTCAACATTGTGGTAACTCGCGCTTTTGCGTTAGATCCACCCAACAACTCTCTGCGATCCATTAGATCTGCATAGCGGGTGAATAACTTTTCGGGATTATCTTTGCCTTCCGCTTCAGCTTTTTTGATCTGCGCTTCTATATTGCGCATATCGTCTTCAACTGTTTTAAGCTCACCAAGCCCAGCATAAACTTCTCCGAATACATCCTGATCAGGGTGATATTCCGGATTTTGCGGCAGATAACCTATCTGGTTTGACGATTGGCAGGTGATGTTACCACTTGATGGCTCCAATTGTCTGATAATTAGTCTTAGCAGAGTAGTTTTACCGACGCCGTTCGGACCCACGAGACCGATGTGGTCTCCGCGGTTAATCTGAGCGGTTATGCCGGTAAAAACCTGCTGACCGCCAAAGGCATGACTAAGGTTGTTGAGGTTGAGAATTGACATGGGAATAAGATACGGATGAAATGCAATCAACGCAAAGCTGTTGGAATGTGATTATTTGATAGTTAATACTTCCAATCGCATTTCAATATATTCTGCTGTGTTCGGAGCAGTAACTTGACCAGGTGGAGGAGCTCCATAGAAGCTCGGAACCGGACCAAAGGCTGTCGCATAAAATGTGCGAATCCGAAAAACACCGGGGACATCAGGACAGCAGAACTTTACTGGAAGGACAAGAGTACTGTCGCCACCGACTACACCATGAAAAAGTCGGATTTCTCGATCCGGATCCCACTCACAGTAAAGACTGATGAAAACTTCAGGTGTGCCGCCCACATAGTGAAAGGAGCATGCAAATTCCCCTATAACAGTATCTCCTATATGCACAGTGTGAGGATAGTGAAGATAGTTGAATATCATTCCACTCCTGCTCCCTGCCCATTTATCATTCCACTCTTTCCACTCAGGAGTTATAGGATGGATTTGCGACATAGGATTGGTTATCCAATCTATCCTTGCGGACTGGGAAACGCTCCTATCATTAGAACCGTTTTTAATGTAACTGAATACGGAAAAGAAGAGAGAGACAACAATAAGCACACTAAGGAGCAGTATGAATTTTTTAAGCTTATAAACAGGAACGGAGTTTACCTGCTCGATAGGCTCATTGTTATCACTCAATCCAAGCAAATCATCGAAGTTAATATCCAAAGTACGGCAGAGCGCTATCAAGGTCGATTCCGAGAATGAATTTCGCCTTCCTGATTCAAGGTCTTGGATAACACGCAATGACATCTTCGAGGCAATGTGTAGTTCAAGCTGGGTCATTTTCCTCGATTTGCGTGCGTTAATAAGTAACTCAACCTGTGCGGCATTTAGGTTTACAGACATAATAGCCTCTATTTAACAGATAATAAAGGAATCCACATTTATCCAAATCAAGCGTTTGACATACAATCATAATGATATACATTACAGTTGTTAAAATCAAGACTGCTCGCTGAGATTACACTAAAATTTAATAATTTTGGAGGAAAAAGTGAAAGGAAGAAAAATAACAATAGTAGTTATGTTGTCTCTATTTATCGGTTTCCTCGCGATTGTAGGTAATTCGTTTGGAGCGAAGCCTATTCCACAGATAAAACAAGAGGAAACAAAGGTGGTAATTCCACCCACCTTGGAAGAAGTGGAAGAAGCCATTCTACCTTCTCAGACAGATTCAACTTTAAAAAGCTCTGGAATCGAAGCAGATAGTCTTATGGAAGAGAGCAAAACATGCGTAAGTCAGAAGATTATTAAGGGTTTAGGTTCTAATCCTGATGAACCAGAAGTTAAAAATCCGCCAAAAGTCAAGCGACAAAATGAAAAAAAGCCAAATAAGTAAACTAATACTGATTTCAATTCAAACTAATTTTATCAGGAGTAGAAAATGACATTCAAGAAATGTATTTGTTCCCTAATAATAGCTTTTACTATTTTTGTTGCAACATCGATATCAATCTGTCAAGAGCTTATCTTTTCTGAGGATTTTGAAGGCGCATGGCCGGGTGAATGGTCTGTAGGAGATCGAGATGATAGAAATGGACGTGACTACTGGGGCGATAGCCAAGTAGCTCACCATGGAGGTAATTGGTGTGGTTGGTGTGCAGACGAAGGCGATCAAGAGAACAACTATGACGATAGAATGCACGCCTTTATGACTCGTAGAGTAGATCTCAGAGGATTCGAAAGTTGCTGGCTGTTATACGATATTTGGCATGAGACTGAGGAAGATTATGATTGGTTTCGCATATATATCAAACCTGCCAACGATGATGAGTGGGATTTTTTAAGTGATCGCTATACAGGTGATAGTGAAGGTTGGTTAGCTAATAGAAGAGTTGATATTCCTGAAGATTTTGTTGACGCAATCGTGGATATCGAATTTATATTTCACTCAGATGAAAGTGTACATAATTATTGGGGTGTAGTCTTAGATGATATTCGATTATATGGTGATGAAGAAGAAGGAGAACCTGATATTGATGCTGATCCTAACGTATTGGATTATGGGAATGTTGATGTAGAAGAAGAAGCAAGTGGGCTTACTTATATCAGAAATGTTGGAAATGCAGTATTAGAAGTTCGCAGTGTTAGGCTAGATAACGAAAATGATTTCAGAATCAATAATAATCCTGTTAATTTCAATTTAGATCCAAATCAAAGACGAGGAATAAATGTTTATTTTCGCCCTCAGAGAGCTGGTCAAATTGAATCAAGATTAAGGATGGAAACAAATGATCCTGATGAAGACCCTTTTACTGTTCGCTTAATTGGAACTGGTATTGGAGGAGGGCTTCCTGACTTAGTTGCTGACCGTGCGACAATTGGATGGATGAATGATGATGAGATAGTAGAACTTGATGATTTTGAAGATATTCGTATTGATGAACATCAACGATGGGCGGTATGTCTACATTATCGAAATACTGGAGAAGTCCCTGCAAGTCCTGTTAATTTCTACACGGAGGTTCCTGAAGCTGAATGGGATAGATATTCGAATGATTACAATGTTCCTGCTGACTATTCAAGTAGATTTTCTTTGATCAATTTTCAAAATGATCATGTGATCTTTTCTCCTGGTCATCATACAATAGGTTGGTACATAGATCCTGGTCATAGAGTCGATGAATCGAATGAGAATAATAATCTTCGGACATTGCAATACTCTGTATTCGGCGGTGGGCACCAGGGTATTGATCTTGCAGCTGGTGACGCTTATGTCGCCATACTAGATAATGATGGAATTTTTCAACGCATTCCTGATGAGGATATTCCTGAACTATGGGACAATGAAATAGACAGTCTTTATTTCATGTTAGAGTATTCAAATCAAGGGAATCAAGACGCTAATAACTGGGCTCTTCAGGCAGAAATTAGTGATAGAGGAGGTGTAGTGTATTCTGCTGAAACTGATGAAGATTGGGATAGACTAGCTGGAACAAATGCTCGAGCTTGGTGGGGTCCTTTTAATATTACAGTAAATGGAGGAAGTGCGCGACTTTGGTGGGGGGATAATCGAGGAAGAGGTGAGTATTTTAATCCTCATTCAATTGAATGGACTCTTGATTACTCCGATGTGTTAGATGAGACAAATGAGGGAAATAACCAATCTTCCTTCCGATGGAGTTCAACTAATGATGTAAAAGAACAACCTATGAATGTTATTGAAGACTTTGAATTACTTGTTGTTTATCCAAATCCATTCAATGCAGTAACGAATATATCGTATACACTCCCTATTCCATCCCTCATTTCGCTTAAGGTCTATGATGTTTCAGGACGCTTAATAGATTCCATTATTGAGGGTAATCAACAGATTGGTTATCATACGGCTGTTTGGAACGCGAAATCTTCTGAAGCCGGTATTTATTTCATTAAACTTGAAGCTGAGGAATTTAGAGCAATCAAGAAGGTTGTTTTGGTAAAATGAGTACTAAGGAAGCTATCGATCTCAATTATCAGTCTTTTCACTGAGATTGTCATCGGTGGCTTCTTCCCCATCCCATTCACACGGATTATTCTTATAGACCAGCCTTTTCAGCTTCTCACAGTAGAGGGCAGTGAAGGTCATGCATGACTTTGCGCCATCGGCGAGTTTGTCGGGCCAACGGGCGTATTCGCAGGTGTTGTCACAATATTTCATAAAAGTGAGCAAGTGATCAAGTGAGCAAGGAAGCAAGTAAAGAATATTCTTGTTTGATCACTTGCTTCCTTTCTCCCTTTCTTACTTGCTTCCTCCCGGAAAATAGACTATCACCGCTAATGTGTTTTCCTTCGCCTTTATAGTAACATCCTCCATTAGATCAATATAAATATTATCTCCCTGAACGGCTTCTAATACCCTTTCACCGGCAGTTGCTTTGAAGCGACCAAAAACAAGATGTACTGCAATAATCTGACCGGGATCCTTAGGAAAATTCCGTTCACATCCTTCGCAAAGCTCCAGTCTTTCTATTCGTCCTAAACCCGATAAAGCAACACTCTTTTTTCGTTTGCTATCAAATTCCGTATCATGGCGCTGAACAAAAAAAAGACTTTTAGGTCCGGGTGAAATGAAATTGCTCAGAGGTGTTTCAAGGGCGTGACAAAGGTCAAGAAGCGTTGAGATTTTTGGCTCGTAAATGCCTTTTTCGATATTGTGAACTGTAACTGATGAGACTTTGGTTAGCAATGCGAGCTGACTGAGCGTCAACCCGCGTTTTTGCCGCATCCTGCGGACTTTTTCACCCAGTTCAAGCATGTGATTACTATATTTCCTACTTGTCGGAGCCTTCGTTTTTTGAGCGCAGCAGATAAACCTTTTCACCAGGTTTGATCATACCGTGACTGCGCGCTTCTTCCTCAATTACCCTCAGATCTTCGCTGGATAACGCTTTAATATGCTCTCTCATTTTCCGGTTAACTTCTTCGAGTGAATCGACTTTGGTTTCGAGTTTAGTGACGCGATTTTGAAGCACCAGCGTATTCCAGAGACTGTTTCCACCGAAAAAGAAAAACAGGATCATCAAAAGGATAATCCCGCCAGCTAACCAGAATATTTTTCGATTAGCTGAACGGTCTTTATTCATGGTTCTTCTGCATCAATAATTAAAATAAACCTGTGCCGTAAACAGCTCCGCTACTTAGTTCCTCTTCAATGCGTAATAGCTGATTATATTTACAGATACGATCAGTTCTGCTTGCAGATCCGGTTTTAATCTGTCCAACACCTGTTGCAACAGCGAGATCAGCGATAAATGTATCTTCTGTTTCACCTGATCTATGTGAAATGACACAGGTATAAGCAGCGCTGCGCGCCATAGCAATAGCTTCAAGAGTTTCGCTGATAGTACCAATCTGGTTAAGTTTGATTAAGATGCTGTTGGCGACACCACGCTCGATCCCGTCGGCTAATCTGTCTGTATTTGTTACAAACAGATCGTCACCAACTAATTGAATTTTATCTGACAGGTTGTCAGTATGCAGTTTCCAGCCTTCCCAGTCATCCTCATCCATTCCGTCTTCGAGAGAAACAATCGGGTAAGAATCAACCATTTTAAAATAGTACTCAACCAATTGTTCCGAGGTTAATTTCTTTTTCTCAGAAGCGAGGTTGTATAATCCTTCATCTTTGAGGTAAAACGAACTTGCAGCAGCGTCGATAGCAATGGAAACTTCTTCACCGGATTTGTAGCCCGCTTTTTCAATAGCTTCTAATATAACCTCAATTGCTTCGCTGTTAGACTTCAAATCAGGAGCGAAACCACCTTCATCACCAACAGATGTGATATAACCCTTGCTTTTTAGAACTTTCTTCAGATTGTGAAATACCTCAACACCGGCACGCAGTCCATTTGAGAAGGATTCGAATCCATGTGGAACGACCATAAATTCCTGAATATCTACGTTATTATCTGCATGTTGTCCGCCGTTTAGTATGTTCATCATCGGGACAGGCATAATATGAGCGCTGACTCCACCGAGATAACGATACAATGGTAATCCTGAAGCAGCGGCTGCAGCACGGCATACGGCAAGCGAGACGGCGAGGATAGCATTGGCTCCAAATCTTGATTTGTTGGGTGTACCGTCAAGTTGACAAAGTAATGAGTCGATATTTGTCTGATCCGTTGAATCCAAACCGATAATCTCAGGCGCAATCATTTCATTGACGTTTCTTACCGCATCAAGAACTCCCTTTCCAAGGAAACGCTCATCATTTCCATCGCGAAGCTCCACAGCTTCATGAACTCCGGTTGAAGCGCCGGAGGGAACATCCGCGCGACCAATTTCACCACCGGAAAGTATAACGTCAACTTCAACCGTTGGATTGCCACGCGAGTCAAGAATTTCACGACCTTTAATGCCAAGGATTTCTGTCATTATTTTCTCTAAATTTACTTTTTTTCTTACATTTCCCAGTCATCTTCATCGATTGAGCCTGGGATTTCATTAGTCATCGGTTCGATGATATCTTCAGCGCGAGAAAGATCGGGTTCTAACACCCAGACTGTAGCGCTGGTTCCAACACTATCAGCGCTGAAAGAACCGCCTAAACCAGCAGCTCCGAAAGTTGACTGTGAGTAGGCAGGAATGCCCTCTCTGTTAAGCATCTCAACAGCCATCTGTGCATAAAGTGATCCCTGGAAGACATGAAGTTCTACCCATTCTTCTTCAAAATACTCCTCAGGGATTTCGGGTGGTGGTTCAGGGACGAGGTCAACTTCGCAGTCCGAGCATATATCGACTTCATCCGTATATTCACCTCCACATTTAGGGCAGTATTGCATATATCAACCGTTCCAGAATTTTAGGAGTTAATATCAACCTTCAATATTTGATATTGAAAACTAACTATCATTTTATACTCTTATATTCAAAAAGGCAAGTACTGAATCAATTATATGCAAAATTTTTAAGCTAATATTACATTAGATTCGATGTGATTTAACTCAGCGCAGACATTCTATTACTTGACACTATACAGATTGTAAGATATATTAACGTACTAACTAATGTTGTTTTATCAGGAGTTCGAGAGTCTCGTTTGACATTTCAATTGTTAAAATTAACTGGCAATCTTAGAAATAACTACCTGCTGGCAGCTTATAGGCGCTTGTTATTTCTTATGGTGATACTTGTTTCATCATGTGAAGCGCCTCATGATAATCCTTTTGATCCACTCAGTCCTGACTACGAGACACCTGATACTCCGGATACAACAACCACTGTTGAAGTTACAGCCCGAGCTATCAATTATGACAGTTACGGACCTCTCGCAGTTCATGCACTCGATATTGAAGCAGTGATTATAGATTCTAACGGTGTAGATCATGTCTGGGTGAGACTTGATACAATAGAGATAGGCACTCTTCAATCAGGCGCTACACTACACAGGTGGTTCAAACGTATCGATGAAACTTTATTACCTAACAATGGTTTGGGCGACCTGATAGGTTATCCTCTCACTCTTTTCTATGTTAACGGTAATGGAAGGGTAAGTGATGGTGTAGAGTTTCAACTCTACAGAGTGATTTATGATGTACCTCAGACTTTCTTTCCAAATAATGATACGCTACTCAATATTAATCAACCAGAGCTGATATGGGAGCCTTATGATGCTGATTTCAGTTTTACATATTCAGTTAATATTTTACATATTGCAGAAGGATCCACTGAAGGAATCCCTGTTTATTCCTATGATGAAATTCCAATGGATTCTACAAGCCATAAAGTCGAAAACAACTTGACAAGCGCTCCATATTTTTTAGTGTGGACTGTAACCGTTATTGATGAATTTGGTAATGAAGCACGTTCTTTGACTGCAAACTTCAGGATCGACAGTGATGAGTAGAATTGAAAAAATCTCAAAATCAGGTCTCGAATTACTCTATGAGGCAGCGAGCGCACTGCTCGAAGTGACCGATCTGGAAAAACTTCTGCAAAGACTTCTCGATAAAGCCTTTGAAGTCAGTGGTGCCGATAGGGGTTATATACTTCTGCGAGATGAACATGGTGATATGAAACCCATTTCATCGAGAGGAATTGAACCGGGCTCGTTACCTGAAGGGGATCCATCTTTTTCAGTAATCAGCACAGCGTTAAAAGAAAGACGACCGGTTCTTTCGCAAAATGCTTCACGCGATCCACGTTTTAGCGGATCCAGCTCATTGATTATCAGAGGGATTAGATTTGCCTGCTGTATTCCACTTGAAGCTCGCGGCAGCCGGGTAGGCGCTTTATATTTGGATACTACCGTAACAGGCAAGCTGACCGATGATCAGTTGCCACTGCTTGAAGCATTTGGTTCATTGGCTGCCCTGTCTCTTTCACATTCTCTCGAATTAAAGAGCGCTCGTCAAGCGCTTCAAGTCAGCCATCAAACGCGCTTTCCCGGTATTCTTGGTGATTCGGGCGTGATGAATCGTCTATACGATCGTATGGAACGTATCGCAGCCGCTGATCTGCCGGTCTTGATTAGCGGTGAAAGTGGTACAGGGAAAGAATTAATTGCCCGTGCACTTCATCAAACAGGCTCACGTAAGGATAAACCTTTCCGCGCTGTTTTTTGTGGCAATCTCACAGCCGAACTGTTAGAGAGTGAACTTTTTGGCTATCGGAAGGGAGCCTTCACAGGCGCCGTGACTGACAAGCCGGGATTACTTGACCTGGCAGATAAAGGTGTTTTGTTTTTGGATGAGATCGCCGATGTGCCAGGTCCCATTCAGACCAAACTACTCAGATTTTTACAGGATGGCGAATACCAGCGTCTTGGTGATGCACAGCCACGTCATGCTGACGTAAGAGTTTTTTCAGCTTCCAATAAATCACTTCCGGATGAAATTAAAGCGGGTAATTTCAGAGAAGACCTTTATTATCGCTTGAATGTTCTTGCGATAGAGGCTCCGCCTCTACGTGAAAGGAAGGACGATATCCCTTTGCTTGCCGGCGCTTTTTTGACCAAAATCGCTGCGAGGACAGGACAGCCGCATAAATATATTTCTAATGGCGCTCTTAAGATGCTTACCAATCATCCCTGGCAAGGTAATGTTCGCGAGCTTGAGAATGTCCTGGCGAGAGCGGCAGTGCTTGCGGTAAATGAGATACTTGAACCGGAGGATTTCGATATTTCAGGAACGGAAGTAGAAGATCAGATGCCGGAGGATGAACAATTAGACTTGCAAAGTACGATTGATGCACATTTACTGAAAATACTAAAGATGACTGATGGCAATCGAAGTGAAGCGGCTCGGATTCTTGGAGTCAGTCGCCGTTACCTACAGAAAACTCTCGCAAAATGGCGTGATGAGAATAAAACTGAACAGTGATATAATCCTTGTCCCTCGAAGACAACTATGAAATAGAAAGTCCGTTGTATGTCGGACAGGTTGCAACGGCATATCCGGCAATTGAGAAAGCTCTCGGGCGTAAAGTTCTGCTTAAAGTCATGCACTCGCATTGGGCGCAGGACGAGGAATTACTTGAAAGATTCAAGCGTGAAGGGCAAGCGCTTGCTAAAATTGAACATCCGAATATTGTAAAAGCATTCAGTTTTTTCATAGAAGATGGACTACCATGTCTTACGCTTGAGTGGATTGAGGGTGGAACATTAGCCGATAGCATAAAGTCTGGACCACTGTCATCAACTGAAGTTAAACGGATCGCTGAAGCTGTATTATCCGGTCTATCAGCAGTTCATAACCATGGTCTTTTACATCGTGATCTTAAACCGGATAATATCCTGCTCGGTAAGGATGGACGGATTGTACTTGCAGATTTTTCTCTCGCAGGTTTTGAAAATCTCAAGGGTTTAACCGGACATGGCGCTTTGGTAGGATCACCTGCATACATGGCGCCGGAACTTATTGAAGGAAAGGATGCGTCTCAGCAGAGTGACCTTTGGGGACTTGGGATCATTCTGCTTGAAGCGCTTACAGGTTCAAATCCCTATGCTGCTGATGATCCCTTAATAAGTCTGGAGAAACTGCGTACAATCGATCCACTAAAGCTTCAAGGTCGCACAAGTATCGACAGCTATTTAGCCGGATTGATTGACGCATTGCTGCAACGCAATCCTGAGCTAAGACCTAAAGATGCTGCTGAAGCAGGCGCAATACTTAGAGGTGAAATTCAACCATCTGTAGTTACGGAAAGCCTTTCTGTTGAGATTTCGGAATCAGATGAGACTAAGAAACAGCGCAATAAACGGATTTATATACCTGTATTTGTAGTATTTATATTAATTATAATATCAGCGATTTTCATTTTGAAATATAGCACACAAACAAATGAACAAACTCCTTATTTAGTAATAGGACAAAGCGAAAAAGATAAGATGTCCGATAGCAGCATGACTAAGGAATATACGGATAACGGTAGAGCTGTTTCAGAGGTAAAATCTCATATAATACCCCAAGCGATTCTTGATTCATCGGTTATACAGGATAAAGTGAAATCTGCATTTCTGACGCTAATTGTTCTACCTTGGGCGTATGTGGCGATTGATGGGGAGGAGGTTGGAGTGACGCCTCTCGGAACACTTGAGCTTGAAGCCGGTGACCATGAATTGATGTTTTCACATACGAGCTATCCGCAGCTTAAAAGAAATATTAATCTTGTGATTGATGAACGTGATACGCTTAGAATTGACATGAGCGCTGAGGCTGTTCAATTAAATATTACAGCGATTCCCTGGGGTTATCTTTGGATTGACAGCGATTCGATTGGAATATTGCCGCGAAATGAAGCAATCTGGACACTGCCTGGAAAACATCAGATTGTTGTAATACATCCGAAGTACAAAAATCTGATGGATTCGTTATATTTTGAGAAGGATAGGAAGTTAGAGGTCAGAGCAGACTTTATTAACGGCACGATGGTTGCGATTGAATGAAAGGTAAGAGCATCTTCATCCGTTTTACAGCGAATGATTGAAAACAATACTTACGTATCAGGCGAGGACGCCTAACACCATTATTTGATTTGATTTAAAGGAATGAGTGCAGTCAGGCGCTTCACGCCTGACCGATCAATGAGTTCAAGAGATTGATTTAACATAATAGAACAATGAAAAGACTACTTCAAATATCCGGCTTGATTCTGTTGATGAGTACAACTGCTTTCTGTGAGTATAGCTGGCATGAAGCGCCATCAATGAACCAGGCGCGCTCTGATTTCATGGCTGCTGCTGTAAATGGTAACATATACGTTTTCGGTGGCATCGGAAGTGATCGCAGGGACATTTTAAGCTCTACAGAGGTATTTTCATCGGAAAATAACCAATGGAGAACTCTGTCAGAAATGCCTACTCCACTTTTCAGGGCAAGCGCTGTCAGTGTAAATGAGAATATCTATATAATTGGAGGATATACTAATAACAACAATTTCAATGCAGGGGTGTTCCTGTACAATACAACACGGGATACATTTATAACCGTAGCGCGCATGCCGGAGCCATATCGATTCAGTCATTCAGCGGTTCTCGTTGGTGACAGAATACTGGTTATGGGCGGAATCACTGAAAATGACGCCAGGTTGAATACCGGTATGTGGTTCTCGCCACGCACTCAACGCTGGGAAGATGGGCCTCAATTGAGGACTCCGGCAGTAAATTTTGGTATGGTTGAGAAAGATGGTGATGTGTATCTTGCAGGAGGCGTTTTCTATGTTCCGCTGGATCGTCTTGAAATATTAAGTGGTGATCGGTGGACTGCCGGAGCGTCTATGCCTATAGGTAGAAATGGTCTAGGATTAGCATTTCTTGGTGACACTTTATATGCAGCAGGTGGCAGGACAAATTCACGTCCTGATATTACGACAAGGGTAGATCATTATTTGCCACAGCGAGACGCCTGGTTTGGGACGTCAGATATGCAAAACCCGCGAGTTGATTTCCAACTTGTTTCGGTGAATAGGAGGCTTTATGCGATTGGAGGTCATGTTCCAGGTCATCAGGGAGTCTTAGCTTCAGCGAGCGTAGAAGTTTATTACTATACTAACGGTATAGAAGGGAACGATTCACCTTCAAATCCTGTTTTAATGCCCTATGCATTCCCAAATCCTTGTAATGGTCCGGTAAATTTCACTTTTCCACCTGTTCAAGCGAATTTGACTCTTTATGATCTGAATGGCAGGATTTTAAGAGAGTATTTAGTTTCATCTGCTGGAGGAACCTGGAGCTGGAATACCGGCAATCACCCGGCAGGCATTTACTTTTATAGATATTCACCCTTGAATCCATCCGAATCTGTCATTGGCAGTGTAACGGTTGTGAAATAAATATGAAGATGATTCATTTTATATTGATTGGTTGTCTATTACCTCTGGCTCTTTTCGCAGACTCAAAAGATAGCGTTAATATTACAGATAAAGCCTGGGAAGCCTACCTGAGAGGAGATTTTGCGTCTGTAGAACAACTTGTAATGGATGCAGTTTTAGATAACAGAGTCAGTTCTGAACAGTTAGCAAGATTGTACTTAACTCTTGGTTGTGCGGATGCAATGCGAGGCAGGAGCGTTGCAGCGACAACATCGTTTGAGATGGCTTTAATTAACGATCCTACACTGGATCCGTCATCGCTTGAACTGCCACCGCCTGTCTGGAGCCTGTTCAAACCGGTTCGCGATAGAATGCCTCGTTATATTAATAATGAAAAAGAAATATTCATTACGGATTCAATAGAAATAACAAAACCTGTTTACCGAAAACGCTCTAACGTGTTGCGTTCTTTCGCTTTTCCTGGCTGGGGTCACCTTTCAGAGGATAGAAATAGCGGTTTGATTTACGCCGGATTAGAAATTGTCTCTGTTACCGGACTTATAATTTCAGCAGTAAATATGACCAATGCCAGTAAAGATTATCACTCAGCTCGAGATGCAGTAGTTATTGCTGATAGATATGATACTTACAACCTTTATTATCAGTTGACCTGGGGTTTCATTTGTTTGACCGCTGTGAATTATCTTGCTGCCCAGATTGATTTCTTCTCAACTCCACCACCCATTGTTTTAAGCTATGATGAGGGACAGTCAAAGCTTAGGATAAGCTATTCTTTCAAACTGTGAATCCTACGCACAGTCAGTGCGAATATTGGACGCATATAAGTTTTAAAAACCAACGTTTTAACCTTTCTTATGGTTTAATCATTGATTTGTATAATTGTGCAATTCTACACAATTATAACATAATGTTGTAAACTTGTCTAAGTATGAGTTTTAGTGAAGATTGTAGTATTCTGAATAGATTATTATATCGTCTTTGTACGTATGAGTTTGACTTCATGTTGCATCTATTCAATTACATTTGTAACTTTACTCGTAACATTTATACAAAGGTTAAAGAAATACTACTATATTTCAATCCATCAAAATGGGATTTGAAATATGAAAGTTGAACAACTAAAATCAGGAAAATTAAATGCCGATATATGAGTTTATATGCAGCAAGTGCAATGCTGAATTCGATAAACTAACATCTTTTGACTGGAAATCCGCAGGCGTAAGTTGTCCTAAATGCGGATCCGCTGAATTAACCCGTGTTGTATCTCGTGTTGGAGTTAAAAGCGGAGGTAAGATGCTTAGCTCAGACTCGGAAGCTTGCACCTCCTGCTCAAGTGGTACTTGTAGCACCTGTCATTAAATTCAAGCATAGACTATTGTCTCAAAGTAAAAGTTTAGAAAGCGCCAGCTCAACAAGTCCACTTTTCACAGAACTGCAAATACGTCATAGAACTGCCGAATTAGCGCAACAAATTGCTAACGACTATCGAGGTAAAGATGTTATAATTGCAATCGTGCTTAAGGGCGCTTTCATGTTTGCATCAGATTTGCTGCGCAGGTTGTTTGATGCAGGATTGACTCCGGGCGTTGATTTTTTACGCGCTCAGAGTTATCACAATAAAAGCGAATCCAGTGGAACCGTTGAAGTCAATTTTGATTTATCCTTAGACGTAAAGGGTAAATCATTACTTCTGGTTGACGATATTATTGATACGGGACTGACGCTTGCACATTTAGATAAACATATAAAAGCGAAGGGCGCTCTTGAAGTCAGGAGTTGTGTGCTTCTTGACAAACCTTCTAAACGAGTAGTTGAATATAAACCTGATTATACCGGGTTTATAATTGAGAATCTATTTGTTGTTGGGTATGGACTTGATTATGCCGAGAGTTTTCGCTATCTGCCATATATTACAATCGTCGATGTATCTGATTGAAAAAAGTTTCAATTAGGCTTAATTTTTAAAGGTGCAATGCCGAATAATATTATAGAAGCTCGCGGACTGGTTAAAACCTACAATCATCACAGACGTATAGTGGAAGTGCTTCAGGGAGTTAATTTATCGCTCTCTGTTGGTGAAAGTGCAGCGATTACAGGACCTTCCGGTTCGGGTAAATCGACCTTGTTATATCTGCTGGGATTACTCGAACCTTTAACGGATGGTACTCTTTTTTTTAATGGTGAAGATGTTAACTCATTAAGTGATCGTGATAGATCTCTTATTCGATTATCACGTATCGGTTTTATTTTCCAATTTCACCACCTCCTTCCTGAACTTACTTCACTCGAAAACGTCATGCTTCCCGGTCTTATTGCGGGAAAACAGATGAAAACATGCAAGGTTCGTGCAAATCAACTTCTTGATCAGGTTGGTCTCGGTAATCGTACTCAGCATAAACCGGGTGAATTATCCGGCGGAGAGCAGCAGCGTACGGCTTTTGCCAGAGCAATGATGAATTCACCGGATTTACTATTAGCGGATGAACCGACCGGTAATCTTGATAGTGAAGCTTCCACAAATTTGCAGGATTTACTGAAGAAAACCTGTCAAAATCAGCAAACAGCGCTTCTAATTGTGACTCATAATGTCAAATTAGCGCACAGTGCTGAGCGTGTGTTTCAACTAACGAACGGGCTTCTCAGACCTGCATAATTAGAATCTTGACTCAACATGATAAGTAGTGTATATTATTATGATACATTTGATTTTTTTTGTTCCAAGCTAATCTAAACTTCTGCTTTAATGCAGACCATGATAGAAGGTGAAGTATGACAAACAGACTTTCCTTCCGAGTACAACAGGTACTTCGTTATTCACGTGAAGAGGCTCTTCGTCTGGGACATGATACAATCGGCACCGAACACCTGCTGATGGGTATTATGAGACTTGGTGAGGGACTTGCGATTCGAATTATTTCCAATCTCGGCTGCGATCTCGATGATCTGCGTGAAACACTTGAAGAAACAGTTGGTCCAGCATCAACATCGGTTAAAATTGCTGATATTCCGTTTACAAAAAGGGCTGAACGCGTACTAAGGATGTCGTATCTCGAAGGCAAACAGTACAACAGTGAATTGATCGGCACCGAGCATTTATTGTTATCTTTAGCAAAGGATGAAGATGGTATTGCCAGTCAGGTATTAGCTGGGTTCAATATTCGATATGATAACGTTAAGAACGAGCTTGAAGGATTATTGAGGGAAGGTTTAAATGATCCTAAACGCAATAAAGTCGGCGCTGATGTTAGTAGTGAGAAAAAGAGCAAAACCGCTGTGCTTGATCATTACAGCCGCGATTTAACTGCCCTTGCACGAGAGAAAGAGTTAGATCCGGTCATTGGCAGAGACAAGGAGATCGAGAGAGTCGCTCAGATTTTATCGCGGAGGAAGAAAAATAATCCTGTTTTAATTGGTGATCCCGGAGTCGGAAAAACAGCGATTGTAGAAGGCTTAGCGTTAAGAATAGTACAACAGAAAGTTTCTCCAATACTTTTCAACAAACGCGTTGTTATGCTTGATCTTGGTTCGCTTGTAGCAGGAACAAAATATCGTGGTCAGTTTGAAGAGCGCATCAAGGCAATTATTGCAGAACTTGCTAAGAATAAACAGGTTATAATTTTCCTTGATGAGATGCACACTATTGTAGGGGCTGGTTCAGCATCCGGTTCACTCGACGCTTCAAACATGTTCAAACCTGCTCTTGCGAGAGGCGAACTACAGTGTATTGGGGCGACTACTCTTAATGAATATCGTCAATATATCGAAAAAGACGGAGCGCTTGAACGTCGATTCCAGAAGGTGCTTATTGAAGCTCCCACAGTTGAAGAAACCGTTGATATATTAAATGGTCTTAAGGAACGTTACGAGCAGCACCACAGTGTTATTTATACTCCGGAGGCTATTACTACGGCTGTAACACTTTCTGATCGTTACATAACTGATCGCTTTTTACCGGATAAAGCTCTTGATGTAATGGATGAAACAGGATCCAGAGCAAGATTACAGAATATTAAAATACCTGATGACTTGGTTGATCTGGAAAAAGAATCTGAAAGACTTTCATGTTCAAAAGAAACTCTCGTTAAAAACCAGGAATATGAAAAAGCGGCTAAGGTCAGAGATCAAAAACGCCGGCTTGATGAATTACTGAAAATTAAAAGAGATAATTGGGAAAGCTCTACACGGGAAAAACCAATCGAGCTTCATGCAGATCATGTTGCTGAAGTGGTAGCAATGATGACCGGTATTCCGGTAACGCGGGTCGTTGTATCTGAATCTGAGCGTTTGCTCAGAATAGAAGAAGAGATTTCCAAGAGCATTATCGGTCAGGATGATGCAATAGTGGCAATAGCACGTTCTATCAGACGTAATCGCGCCGGTTTATATAAGCGAAATCGTCCAATTGGTTCATTTATATTTCTGGGACCATCCGGAGTAGGGAAGACTGAAACAGCTAAAATACTTGCTGAATTCCTGTTTGAAGACGCCAATGCCCTGATTAGAGTTGATATGTCTGAATATATGGAAAAATTCAACGTGTCACGTTTAATTGGAGCGCCTCCGGGATATGTTGGATATGATGAAGGCGGTCAATTATCAGAGCGAGTCCGGCGTAAACCTTATTCCATAGTACTTCTTGATGAAATAGAAAAAGCGCATCAGGATATTTTTAATGTTCTTTTACAGGTGCTTGACAACGGCTCATTAACGGATGGTACAGGTAGGATAGTTGATTTCAAGAATACCATTCTAATAATGACTTCAAATCTGGGTACTCGCGAAGCAAATAAATCTAAGAGTTTTGGCTTTTCAGATACAAGTGAAAGTACCGATCAGAATTACAAGAGAATGTCCGATAAGATGACGACTCTGATGAAGGAAGTATTTCCACCGGAGTTTATCAATCGAATTGATAATACTGTTGTGTTTCATAGACTTTCACGAGATAATGCTTCTGATATTGCGGACATTTACATTAAGGAAGTTGAGGAGAGACTTGCCGAGCAGAATGTGATTCTGAACATAACTCCTGAAGTTAAAGAAGAGATACTCAATGAAGGTTTCAGTATTGAAACCGGAGCGCGCACATTAAGAAGAACCGTCGAAAGGATTATTGAGGATAAACTCGCAGAAAGAATGCTTAAAGGCAAGATTAATTCAGGATCAAAAGTTACAGCATCAATGCTTAAGGATAAGGTTGTTTTTAACGTAGCAGATGCAGTAACCGTACAAGAAGAGATTGAAAAAATCTGAAGTTTGCTTTGATTTTATATTTGTTTAATTGAAAGGGATGGTCAAGAAACCATCCCTTTTCTACTTGATTTATATTTGTGTTATTATTAACTTAAATTAACAAACATTTATGGAGTTGTATTTTATGAGTTTAACAATCTCATTACTAATCCCTGATGGAATTGTATTAGCTGCTGACAGCCTTGCTGCTACAAAAAGCGGTTTTCAATTCATTGGAGATTTAGATGTAAAATGTCCAGAGTGCAATAAGGAATTTCCAATAGAAAATCTCCAATTGCCACCTCTTCCTGTAACAAGCTCTACAATGATTGTTCAGAAAATGACATCTTTAATTACTGAAGACGAAAAACACTCTATTGGCATTGCAACATATGGGATTGGTATTTTAAATGAAATGACAATATACAATCATATCAGAATCCTTAACAAGAAAATACTGTTTAGAAGTATTACAGATGCTATTGACAAGATTATTGAATATTTCTCCGGTCAATTAGAAAAACATTTTGGAGATCTAAGTAATCTACCCGATGATTTTTATCCAATTGGATTTCATATAGTTGGATATGAAGATGACAACCCAAGAACATTTTTAGTACATATAGGAAAAGAGGTGAGAACAGAAGTTATTGATAAGATTGGCTGCACTTATGGCGGGCAGGGCTTCTTGATTGAAAAAATTTGGGAATTACATAAACAAACACCACAACTTCAGATCATATACGAGAGTTTATCCCTACAGGATGCTATTGATCTTGCCGAGTATCTAATAAATGCAACGGGTGATTTCTATCGTTTTTCTAACATGATACCTGAAGTAGGTGGTGATGTTGATGTTGCATTGGTTACGAAATACTCAGGCTTTAAGTGGATTAAATGTAAAACTTTAACAAAAGTAATTGAAGCGGATCGATAAGGAGAAAGAAATGGAATTAAAACAGAATAACACAAAATACAATCTCCATATTCCTGAAGTGCAGATGAAGACTATCAGGATATTGCAGTCACGTCCAGTTTTGGAGTATTCTGGATCTGATTATACACTGGAAGGAAGAACCGGTAATAATACGAATCAGCCTAAATCTCTAATAGATAAGATAATGGATCGTTACAAAGATACTTGGGAAACATTAGCAAAATTATGATCAAGTATCCCACGCGAGAGGTTATTATTGAATTAAATAGAAAAATGACCCTCAAACACGGGGGTCATTGCTCTTTTCATGACGATAATCTTCTTAATCTAAATTCCTTTGAATTCCTGTTAGATGCTCCTCGATCTGAGTATTTTGGAGAGGAGATGTATCCTGATATTTTTCAGAAAGCTGCTGTTTACTGCTACTTCATCATCAAGGATCATGTGTTTCACGACGGGAATAAGCGAACTGGAATAAGTGTTACAATATGGTTATTGGAAGAGAATAACTATAGGGCTCAACCTTCACTAACGAAAGATGTTTTAATTGAGTTAGCCATCTCAATTGCTAACAATAAACTGGAAATTCCTGACATTGTAGACACCCTTAAGCAGCATTTCAAGCAAGTCTGACAAGTTCTAATCCATCATTCCCAGTGCTAATTCAGCAACTCTGACCGTAGCGCCTCCTTCTCCAAGCGACTCTTTAACAGCTCTATAACCATTCTGAATTTCTGATTTCTTCTCAGAAGAGTGTAAAATTTGATTTAAAGAATTTACCAGATTTTGAGCTGTCAAATCGTGCTGGATAAGTTCCGGTACAATCTTCTTTCCTGCAGTAACATTCACTAATGCGATATTTTTCAGCTTGATCAGTCGTTTAGCAAGGATGTAATTTAAGGTGGACGTTCGATATACTACAACCTGAGGAATATTTAACAAAGCCGCTTCAAGCGTTGCTGTTCCGGAACATACTGCTGCAATTGACGCCTGTTTTAGTAATTGTTTGCTATCATTAAACAAAATAAGTCTCTCATGTTCTCTGACAAATGTTTTATATAAACTGGATTTAATTTCAGGAGCGCAACCTATACCAACAGACAGATTAGTATCCTTGCTTAAAAGCATTTCAGCAGCCTTTATCATGATAGGTAAATGACGACGGATTTCCTGCTCACGGCTGCCAGGCAGCAATGCGAGTAAATTTGCTTTATCATTATTAACCTCTGTATCAGAAGAATACTTACTAAGCTCATCAATCAATGGATGACCCACAAATTCTACATCCACTCCACCCCTGCGGAAAATGTCCAACTCGAACGGGAAAACAACTGCCATTTTATCAATGATGCGCTTAATAAGTTTTATCCTTCCCGCTCGCCATGCCCAGACCTGCGGAGCGATATAATGCAGTATTTTAGGTGGATTATTAAGTTTCTTAAGCGCTCCGGCAAGATTGAGATTGAAGCCAGGGTAATCAACAAGTATCACGAGACGAACATTGTGTGATTTGACAAATTTAAGTATTGATTTTTTCAGTTTAATGAGCTTAGGCAGCATCTGAATGATTCCACTGAAACCCATTACCGCTAATTCATCTATATCAGCGAGGAGATGAACTCCTTCATTGCTCATCTGAGGCCCACCTGTGCCTGTGAAGGTAAGATTAGGATTTAACTTTTTCATCTCGGCAACAACCGGCGCAGCATGGAGATCACCCGAAACTTCACCGGCAATGATCAATATTTCTTCAGTTTGCATAATTCTAAAGGAAATATAACCGTAAGATTAATAATATCCAGACAAGAATCAGACTCTGTAATGAGCGTTTCTCAAGTTTCAGAGCTTCTGAGAAAGGTCTTCCGTTTTTAACTTCACCGTAGCGTTGGTGAAATCCCGGAAACAGGCGTGGTACATGTTTGCAGTATTCTTTGTATTCAGCGCTAAATAATTCGTTTAACTTTAACTCCTCAAGTGATATTATTAACGCATATTGTATCGTGAAGAATAAAAAGGTAATAATTGGCAGCCATGGAAAAATTGCGCCGGACCCCAAAGAAAAACCAGTGTAGATCATCATATTTGCAAGGTAAAGAGGATTGCGAATATAACCGTAAGGACCACTGGTAATCAGAGATGGAGCACCGACATTACGTGTTCGTGTTGCGCCTCCTGCATGACTGTTTGACCATAAACGCAGCCATTCACCACATATTCCAAGTAATAATCCAACTGCAATATACACAGGATTTAGCTCTGCATAAAGAATGGCTGCAATAAGAAATGGAATTGGAGTGTAGCTCCGGATTTTGAACACTATATTGGCAAACGACAACTAACTCTCTCCGATTTTATCAACTATCAATTCAGCCAATTCAAGCGCTCTTAATCCATCAGCGCCTGTTACCAAAGGTTCAGTACCTGATAGGACTGCATCACGGAAACTTTGCAATTCAAGAAACATAGCGTCTCCTTCTTCTACATCAGGTTGACGCTGATATAATACACGCATGTTTGATCCCACCCCAACTTCACCGATAGCTTGGGAATTAGGAGGCAGCTCATCGGCATTAACCGAAGCGCCGAAATATTCACATGTTCCTTTACTAAGATCAAGAGCGATGTATTCGTTGCTGCCAAACATTCTCAGTTTACGCATCTGTTTAAGCGAAATCCGGCTTGCGGTTACATTAGCGACCAAGCTGGATTTAAACTTGAGTCGAGCATTTGCAATATCAACTGTTTCACTGACAACAGCGACACCGCTGGCATGAATCTCTACTGGTAATTCGTTTGTTAACGATAAGATGAGGTCGAGATCGTGTATCATTAAATCATGAACTACCGCAACATCAACTCCTCGTGGATTCCAGAATGCCAGACGATGAACTTCTATAAAGCCAGGTTGTACTTCGATACCTTTTAAAGCGCGAAAAGCACGGTTGAAACGCTCAATATGCCCCACTTGTATCGGTATATTTGACAATTTAGCTTTATTAACTAATTCTCTTCCTTCATCAGCAGTTGCACAGATTGGTTTCTCTATAAAAACTGGTAAACCTGAGTTGATTGCCCTTGTTGCTGCTTCGAAATGGGTGGATGTTGGCGTCACAATGTCAAGGGCGTCTGATACTTCAATCAATTCTTCGTAGTCGATTGTTGTGTGAACACCGAAATCATCTCTCGCAGCTTTTCTTGCGGTGGGATCGCTATCCCAAACGCCAACAACTCTGACGTTCTCCATATTCATCAGGTGTTTCAAATGACGCCTACCGAGATACCCATATCCTGTTAAGCCAATTTTAAGCAATTTCTAAAGTCCTATTAAATATTTTTAGATCACTGGCTATAAGCTAATATCTCAATTCGCAAAAAAAAAGGGTCAGTCTAAATAACTGACCCTTAATCAAGGTTAAACACAATTTTTACTAACCGAGATACATCCGCAAAGCCTTTGAGCGTGATGGATGATTCAACTTGCGTATCGCTTTTTCTTTGATTTGACGGACTCGTTCTCTCGTCAATTTGAATTCAACGCCGATTTCTTCGAGAGTTTTCTGATCCCTATCTATACCAAAGTAATAACGAATGACTTCCGCTTCGCGTTTTGTTAAAGTTGCAAGCGCACGTTTGACTTCACGTCTAAGGGATTCATCCATAAGGTGCGAGTCGGGCGCCGGTTGCATTTCATTACGCAGAATATCAAGCAGTCGATTATCTTCTCCCTGACAGAAAGGAGCATCCATAGAGAGATGCCTGCCTGCCATTTTAAGTGTATCAGTTACTTCAGTGATGGTCATCTCTAATTCATCGGCGATTTCTTCAGGAGACGGTTCTCTCTCGTACTCCTGTTCGAGTGTATTAAACACTTTGCCTATTTTGTTAAGGGCACCAACACGGTTCAACGGTAGTCTAACAACCCGTGATTGCTCAGCTAAAGCCTGCAGAATGGATTGTCTGATCCACCAGACAGCATAAGAAATAAACTTAAAACCGCGTGTTTCGTCGAATCGTTGAGCGGCTTTGATGAGTCCCAGGTTTCCTTCATTGATAAGGTCACCAAGAGATAAGCCCTGGTTTTGATATTGCTTAGCCACCGATACTACAAAGCGAAGATTGGCTTTAACAAGTTTCTCCAACGCTATACATTGCTCACGTGAACTGAATTTTGGCGTATCGCCATTCTGTGATTCGGGGTCGTTATCACAATTGTAATTGATAACGCGTGCCAGATTGATTTCCTCGTCTGCACTAAGCAGTTCAACTTCACCGATCTCCTGAAGGTAGCGCTCAAGTGACTGGTTTGTGCGAATATTTGGTTTCTGGGTAATCTTACTCATTTTGCCGATTGTTAGTTGAGTGGAAGTTTCTCAAAAAAAATACTGTATGTAGTTGATTTGAAGTGGTTCGAATCTTAGAACCGGAATGATTATCCGCATTACGATTTAACTTTTACTTAAATATAACTACGTATTATAATAAATATCGTTTGAAAGTCAATAGTTTTATACAATGTTTGCATATTTTTAAAAGAAACGATTCTGATTCGCTAATTAATTTAATCAGGAATCAGAATCGTTTTAATGGATTGCCTTTACGTTTGTTAGAATTTATCCAAAATAAACAAAAACTACTATCAATTTACTTCATCTCTTAATTCCAGCATGAAACCCGAAAGACGTACCACATCATCTTTTAATTTAGCTAAAGCAGTGCCTGGATCATTATAAAAATCTGTGCGGGTTTTCAGGAATTCGGCCGGAGTTCTTGAGCCTGTTATGTACTGATAATGGCTCATTGATCTTATGTTTGCTCGTTTGACAATCTCATCCCGACTGATGCTGCCGTCTTTAAGCAAAGATTTCCAAAGTAGATCTGTAGAGATAAGATAGCCCTCTACACGCATCAGTAATGTTTTATGCTGCATTTTATTAATGGGTAAAATCTCATTAAGTTTTGTCAGCAGTTCCTGTGGTGTTAAATCAGTTTCTCCTCTGGTAAACTGATCTATAATTTCATTAACTTGCTGAGACATTTCGGTATTAATGTAGTGCAGTTCTTTTTCCGCCATTTTAAACTCCGTACTATTATTACATAATTGTAGAATTACTGTTTCTGTAAGCCTACTACAGCGTAAGGCGTCAATCTGCATCAAATGTTTGCTGCTAAAAATAAGATTCGGTTAGAAAACGTAGAAAGTAGAAACCAGATTTACCGGAACAGAATGACATCTGACTGAATGGTTCTGATAGAAATTGAATTGAAACGCGACGAACAGTATGAATTATCGGAATTATCAAACATTTAGCTTGATTACCGATAATGTATGTCTTATTTTCTATATGATAATGAATAATAAAAACAAAAGCAAGTTTCGCACTCATTAAAATAATTTTTTAAGAGAGCGAAACACTACTGACACTAAGGAGGTATCTATGAAGTGGTACGTAAGTTTACTCATTTTATCGGTCGTACTGCTGATTCCGGTTGCAACTTTCGCAGTTCCGGTTCCTGTTGTTGCTGCAATCGACGATAACATTGTGCGAGTTCACTACTCGCCTGTTCCTGACAGGGACGATGCAGATGAAGACAGCGTCGTTTATGAATACGGATTTGAGGAAGGGTGGGGTGACTGGACAACCAAGGATTTAACAGATGCAGGATTAACGTGGCATATCACCGAATCACACGCCTGGGACAATGGTAGTAGCTGGTGGTGCGGTGATGAGGATATCAATGGTTATGACAATCATTGGCTTCAATACCTTATGACACCGTCGCTCAACCTTAGCGACCAGGAGAACCTTACACTCACATTTAAGCTCTACTACAATTGTGAGGATCCTGATTCGCTTGCACCACCTGCTGACTCTCTCGGTTATGATGGCTGGGATGGTTGTAATGTCTGGATTTCAACCGATGGAGGTGAGGAGTGGGAAGTTATAACACCCACAGCGCCGGAATACGACTACGAAGACCTATACAGCTTCGGTGAAGAATGGGGTATGGGTTTTGGTATCCCAGGCTGGGCAGGTTTCAACGATGAATGGTTCGATGCTGAATTTGACCTTAGCGACTATGCTCAGGAAAATGTTATGATCAGGTGGGCTTTCTGCAGCGATCCTGCCTGGGCTACTGGAGATGATGGTGATCCCGACGGTGCGGCTATTGGTATGCTTGTCGATGAGATGCAGGTTTTAGCCGGTGATCAAGTTCTCTGGGAAAACCATGGTAATGAAGTAAATGAGATGTCAATAGGATCTGGTGAAACATCCGGTGATCATTGGGAGATATCAGATGAAAGCGGTCATGAGAGCGATCATTCCGCTCACTGTTCCATTGCAGTGAGTCTGGTCAATGCTCTGATTACACCACCTTTGCAGATTCCAGAAGAAGGATTTTATACCTATTTTGATTTTTGGATGATCTGCAACACCGCAATGTCTAACTCTAATCCCGACGTAGATAACTTTCTCGATGATTATTTCCGGGTTGAATACTCAACTGATGAAGGTGTGAATTGGGAGGACTTCTTTTACGATTATGGAGACCCTGCTCGTGCAGATCATCCGGAGTGGTATGATGAATGGTCATATTATGGTCCGGATTCATGGTTTAAAATAGACGAACCTGAATGGAAACTTAAACTCAACCTGACTCAATTTGCAGGTGAGACCATCCAACTTCGTTGGGTAATGAAAACTGATGATGTTATGGATGGTGAACAAGGTACGGGACTTTGGATTGATGACTTCAGGCTTTTAACGACATCGAGAAGTGAGAATGACGTCGGTATCAGCTACATGAATATTGGTTATCCTATAGGTATGGGCGTAACAACTGACTGCCAGATAATAGTGAAAAACTTCGGCATGTCAACTCAGAATAATGTCAGGAAATTTTTTCAGATTAACGATGGACGCGCTACGCCGATCACACCTTGGCAGGGTACACTCGAACCTGATTCAAGCCTGGTATATAATTTCAGATTACAGAATCTTGGTTTTGCCGGTGGCGCTACGATTACAGCCTGGACCGATCTCAATGGTGATGAGGAAGAACAAAACAATACAGGACAATTTAATGTGACTGTATTTCCTGAAGGCATGTACAAACTGGGTTATGACTCACGTCAAGGCAGGGATGAAATCCGTTTCGCTATAGACAACGGTCCCGCAGTTCTTTATACACCTACCGACGATGGTGTACAGGGAAATTATGATATACTTGCTGTTGATGTAACCTGGGGAGCAGAAGAGCAGGAAGAAAATGCGACAACTACTCTTGCTATCTATGCTGATAGGCGAGGTGCTCCAGGTGATTTGTTGTATTCAAGAGAGATTACGGTTACGGTGAATGATCTCTTTCCAAATAAGCAACATATCAGCTTGGAAGATGTGGATCAACTGAAGAATCTGGATTCAGATTTTTGGGTTTATTTCAATATTGGTGATCAATCCCAACTGCCTAAACCCTATGGCAGGCAAATAGTTGGTAACGAACCTAATCTTGGTCAAGGTCATTATTTTGTATCTAATGGTCAGCAGGCACAGGAAGAAGCAATTGAATACCTTATTCAGGCATATATCATTAAAACTGAAGCACACGGAGGTGTTCTTTTACCAGAGAAGCCGGAAGTAGATTTTGATATTGTCGATCCCGACAGCGTGGCTGAGATAATTGTACCGGTATTTGGTTCGTCACCTGAGCCTGTTACTATTACAGGTGTTGAGACCGATGGCGATATATTCAGCGCTGAAGCGGCTGAGCAGCTTCCTTTTGAACTTAAAACCGGTGAATACACTAACATAATCGTTACGTTTACACCACAAGGCGTTGAGGATCGTTGGGAAACGAATCTGACAATCAGTTGCGGTGATGATGTTGAGCCGATTGTGATCAGGATAAAGGGACGTTCAACGGACAGCGTTTCCGATAAGGATAGTGTAATACCTCAGAAATTTGCGCTTGGAGACGCTTATCCGAATCCGTTTAACTCAACGACAGTTATTCCGTTTGCAATGCCTCAGGCTGCTGACGTAAGTCTTGCACTGTATGACCTCGAGGGCAGAATGGTTACGGAATTGATTTCCGGCAGGATGTCCGTTGGAAATCACAGTGTTGTACTCGAAGCTGGTGATCTCACTGCCGGCATTTACATCTGCAGGTTAGAGAGCGCAGAATTCAGCGCTGTCAGGAAAGTCGTTCTCGTTAAGTGAGATAGAGGTTAGATCTTGATTAGTTTGAAATTATCCCCCCGCTTTGCGGGGGGATTTATTTACATCTTAAGTTTGACTGTTATTTCTTATACAGCAATCTTGATCATTCTATACAATTGTGCTGAAGCGCAAACCAATTTGTCTAACATTAACTCGAAGGAGAGTAAAATGTCGTGTTGTAAACAATCCGGTTCCGATACATGCTGTGAATTGAATTTTGGACAAGCAGCGCCGGATTTCAATCTGCCAGGAGTTGACGGCAGAAACTGGAGTCTTGCTGATTTTAAGGATAAGAAAGCCTTAGTTGTAATATTCTCATGTAATCATTGTCCTTATGTGATCAAATCAGAAGAACGTATGATTGAACTGGGTAAGGAATATCAACCCAAAGGCATCGGATTTGTGTTGATTTCTGCTAACTACATCGTAACCCATCCTCAGGACAGCCCTGAGAACATGAAAAAGCGGGCTGAGCAGAAAGGCTATCCATTTCCATATCTATATAATGAGGATCAGAAGGTTGCGTGTAACTATGGCGCTCAGGTAACACCTCATATATTCCTGTTTGATTCCGAGATGAAACTTTGCTATCGGGGCGCAATTGATGATAATATCAACGATTCTGAGGCTGTAAAGATTAACTACTTGAGAGATGCAATAGAAGCGATACTTGCTGGAACTCCGGAAAAGATTACAAATCAGGAAACAAAACCTGTCGGTTGTTCGATTAAATGGAAATAAGACTTTTGAAGTATTGAATTTTAAGTGATGAGTTATGAATGTCTGTGTCAGCTAAAAAGGACACATGACACCACTCTGCAAATTCAAAATAATATGAATTAGATAATGAGATACCCTCGATTTACTTTTGTAATTTTTGCAGTGCTTTTCAGTACCGTTTGTTTGTACGCGGCTCCAAAGATGCTGATTCCGATGGACTTGTCGCAGCGTGATCACCTGAAAGCCTACGGGATTGCTTACTGGACTGTGAAGCAGGGAGGTAAGGCCGAATGGCTGCTTAATTATCGCGGTGGATCATTCCTTTGTGATCATTACGAGCAGCTTGAGCGTCTTTGCCGGATCAGGGGTGTGAGTTTTGAATCTACTTCGGCAACTGATGCAGCGCGTATCTATGCAGAAATCGAAGGCGCTAATATGGAAGTCGTGCCGCTTGAAAAGGCGCCTAAGATTGCGGTGTATGCTCCTTCTCATTACCAGCCCTGGGATGATGCTGTCTTAATGGCGTTGACTTATGCAGAGATTCCTTACGACAGGATTTACGATGAAGAGGTGTTGCGAGGTCAACTCTCGGAATACGACTGGCTGCATCTGCATCACGAGGATTTCACCGGACAGTATGGCAAGTTCTTCAGATCATATAAGAATGCTGACTGGTATCGTGAGGAACAAGCTGATAATGAAGCCCGCGCCAAACAATGGGGTTATGCAAGTGTCAGTGAGATGAAAAAGGGCGTCGCTCGCGAGATCAAATCTTATGTTGGCAAAGGCGGATTTCTGTTTGCGATGTGTTCAGGGACAGACAGTTACGATGTTGCCTTAGCTGCAGAAGGTGTGGATATCGTTGATGTGCCTTTCGACGGTGATCCGCCAGACAAGGATGCTCAGGCGCGATTGGATTATAACAAATGTCTGGCGTTTCAGAATTTCAAGCTGATAACCGATCCTAATGTTTATGAGTTTTCAGATATTGATATGACTCAGGAGTCGGGGAGAGGATACAAGGGTGAAGCGGGGGATTATTTCACTTTGTTTGAATTCTCGGCTAAATACGATCCGGTTCCATCGATGCTGACTCAGGATCATACGTCGGTAGTGAAGGGCTTTATGGGGCAGACAACCTCGTACAGACGTTCGCTGATCAAGCCATCGATTACGATAATGGGGGATTATGTCGGGCGCGAAGAGGTTAAGTACATTCACGGCAACTTCGGGGATGGCTCATGGACGTTCTACGGAGGGCACGACCCGGAGGACTATCGCCATCTTGTCGGCGACCCACCAACCAACCTCGAATTGCATAAAAACTCTCCAGGCTACAGGCTGATACTCAACAATGTTCTTTTTCCTGCTGCTAAGAAGAAGAAGTTGAAGACGTGACGGATTGCTCTGGAAATCTCGTAACTCGTACTGCTAAAAAATCCCCTACCAATTAATGACAGGGTATTTTGAAAATAATGCATATAATGGATATTTAATGTTGCTTTTTGGCACATTATGTCGTATATTGCCGCCAAGTGTATGTAAAATATGCGTCACTTCGTCACCGAATCGGCGGTATGCCTTGCCGGATAAGGGCTGGAGTGGGTGACGGAAATGTGACGGAACGTGATCGAAGTTTGAAAGTTTGAAAGTTTGAAAGTGAGAAAGAAAATCCCCCGCCAATTACCGGCAGGGGATTGTTAATTTATCGAAAACCAGCCTCTACGAGAGCCACGAGTTGTACGAAGCCTGCGTATGTTAAGGACTGGTCTGCAGAAAATGTTTTCATCGTTGAAACCTTCTTCAAGACCGGGACACTCATCTACCCATATCTAATTTGAAGTCAGCGCCGGAAAGGTAATTAATAATACCCTCGACATACTGGTAGGTGTAAGTTGTAGCCATAATCCTGCTCCTTTGATTTGATTGTGATAATCTTATTGATTATCGCGGTATATTCTCAATTTGTGAGAATGTCAAGCAT
Organism: bacterium; assembly: GCA_021734165.1. GTDB lineage: Bacteria > Electryoneota > AABM5-125-24 > Hatepunaeales > Hatepunaeaceae > JAIPJL01. The sequence continues at coordinate 36,874 of JAIPJL010000002.1, forward strand.
TTATTTCTTGATCCGAATAAAGTCATTATTGATAATTCTACATACTTAAGTTATGAAAAAAAAAAAGTTACATGCAACTCTTTATTGCAAAAAATATATTGCGCTGTTATATTTATGTTATAAATAACTAGAAACGGAGGATAAAATGAAAAGAATAATATCTATAGCTATAATCACAGGGTTTTGGATTGTTACGCTTCACGCTGAAATCACAGAAGTTGGTAGTTGCGAAACACCCGGACAAGCAGATAGAGTTTCTATCTCTCGTAATTATGCTTTCTTAAGTAATAGAGATAGTGGCTTACGTATAATTGATATATCCAATCCGGAAGAGCCTGATGAGGTAGGGGTGTATGATCCAAACGGAGTGAGTATTTGGAGTGTGTATGTTCGTGATGATCTTGCCTATCTCACAGCTTTTGGTTCTGGATTTTATATTGTCGATGTTTCAAATCCGGAAGAACCGGAGGAACTTGGACACTGCAACACACCAGATGATGATTTTGATGTCTTCATTTCAGGCAATTATGCGTATATCGGTTGCGATGAAGCCGGTTTAAGGATTGTTAATATTTCTGATCCGGAAAATCCTGAGGAAATCGGACGTTTTAATACGAATGGTAATGCGACTAATTTAACCGTATCAGGAAACTATGCTTTCGTTTGCGATAGAGGTTCTGGTTTGCGGATCATCGATGTCTCCAATCCGGAAGAGCCTGATGAAGTCGGTTCCTACGTTCGCAATGACTGCTGGGTTTTGGCTTGTTTTGTTCGTGATGATATAGCTTATGTTACCGATGCCAGGCAGGGGCTTTGTATTGTTAATGTATCCAATCCGGAGGATCCTGAGGAAATAGGTAGGCTTGGAAACTTAAGATCTCCACGTGGAGTGGTTATAGTAGGTGACTATGCATTTGTTTCAGATGATCTTGCTGGAGTTAGAGTAATTGATGTATCAAATCCGAATAACCCACGGTTAGTTGAGACATATGAACCAAATTACGCTACACAACACATCGTAATTGTCAGAAATTTCGCTTATGTTGCGGATCAGAACGGTGATCTTATCATTCTCGATGTATCGGATTATGCTATCACTGGACCGATGATCGAAATATCTGATGAAGAACTGGATTTTGAAGGAGTTGGACTTGGGTTGAGCGGTGAACTTCCTTTAACTATCTCTAATATCGGTATGGAAAACCTGGTAATTTCTAATATAGCGGTTGAAGGAGATTATTTCAGCACAAACTTCGAGGATGAAATTACACTTGAACCGGAAGAAGATAGAGAAATTACAGTAACGTTTTCACCGGAGGAACGGGGCGAGTTTGAAGGTTCATTGACCATTACATCCAACGATGAAGAAAACGATGAAATCCAGGTTACTTTGCTTGGTGAAGGAGTAGGTCCGGTTTTTTATGTTCATCCGCGAGCGCTGGACTTCGGCGTGGTTGGAATTGACGAAAGCGCTGAAATAACAATCAGCTTCCGCAACCAGGGATTGCTTGATCTTATTATGTCCGGTTTCAGCAATAATAACGAAGCTTTCACTTTTGATATTGAAGATGAAGTCACCTTAGAGCCCGACGAGAATTACGGTCTGACAGTAACCTTTACTCCCGCCGATGGAATTGTTTACCTTGACACACTGATATTTACTACTAACGATCCTGATAAAGAAACCGTCACTATCCCCATGAGCGGTAGAGGTATGGGAGCGGTCATCATCGCAAATCCCGATACTGTCAGGTTTGGAGAAGTAGGCAGAAATCGCAGCTCGGAAAGAGTAGTCACTATCCGCAACGAAGGCGAGATCGACCTCGAAATTTCCGAGATATTCGTCGAAGGACGCTTCTTCAGCATCGACCTTGATTCTATTTACGTTATCGAACCGGAAGGCGCTCTTGAATGCGCTGTCACGTTCGCACCCGAAGAAATCGGTGATTTCAGAGCAACGCTGTTTATATCCAGCAATGACAGAGAGCGTGAAGAGGTAAACATTCCGCTATTCGGTACAGGCAAGGGACCGGAAATTGTTGTTGACAGCGATTCGCTCGACTTTGGATTATTGCGGGTAGGCGAAAATACGCAACTCACTTTGACCATCAGCGCTGTTGGACTGACCGATCTGACTGTTACTGATGTTGAAGTCCGGGGAGCGCCGACATTCTTGTCGGCGTTAGAAGACGAAGTCTTTATAGAGTTGAATAACAGCTTCGAGCTTCCGATCAGTTTCAACCCCAGCAATGACGGTTTCCTAAGCGGTTCTTTAATTATTCACTCTGACGATCCCGAAAACGGTGAATTAGAGATTTCTTTAACCGGATGCGCTCATCGAGGTGTTATGATAGACACGCTTGGCACAGTCTCAGACTTAACCGTTGTAAATGATCTTGTATATCTGGTTGTACAAAATGGTTTGGTGGTTATTGACGTTTCCAATCCGGAAGCTCCTGTAATAGCAGGTACTTACAATAACGAAGAAGTGAATGCGCTCAGTGTATTCGTTGATGGTAATTATGCTTATATGGCTGCTGGAGAGAACGGATTTACCATTGTTGATATTTCCGTTGTTGATTCGATGCAATTCGTAAGTACTTATGATACGGAAGGTTTCTCACACGACGTAGCTGTCAGGGATGGCTATGCTTTTGTTGCTGACGGTGAAACCGGTTTGCGGGTGATTGACCTTTACGAGCCGGAGTCACCTTTTGAGGTGAACCACGTTGACACGCCGGGCGAGGCTTATGCGGTAACATTAGACGGTGATTACGCTTATGTGGCTGATTACGTTCATGGCTTAAGGATTATTGACATTTCCAATCCGCAATTACCTGCAGAAATTGGCTTTTACGATACGCGTGGCATGTCGATGGATGTTGCTGTTTCTGGTAACTTTGTTTACGTTGCAGACGAACGATACGGGCTTAGAATTATTGACGTTACCGATCCTGCAAATCCTGAAGAGATCGGTTTTTACGACACGGATGGTTACGCTTTCGGTGTAAGTATTGCCGGAGATCATGCTTACGTTGCGGATGGCGAAGGCGGGATGTGTATGTTGGATGTTTCCATTCCTGAGAGTCCTTATCCGGCTAAGATATTTTACACACCGGGATTGGCACTGTCAGTAGAAATATTTGATAATTATGCTTTTATCGCAGACCAGGATGACATACTGATTATTGACGTCACAGATTTCCTGCCAGTTGATGAACCGAACGCGCAAGTCATCCCCAATGTATTCATTTTACAGCCTGCTTTTCCGAATCCTTTCAATGCTACTACGACCATTTCGTATGATCTGCCGTTTAGTTCAGAAGTGGTTGTTGGAGTTTACGACTTATCAGGTCGTAGCATAACTACATTAGTCAGCAATTATCAGTCACCCGGCAAATATGCCACAGTTTGGAATGCTGAAGGCATTGCAACGGGAATATACTTAATCAGGCTGTCAACTCCCGAACATGTGATTATTAGCAAGGTTGCGCTGGTGAAGTGATGTTTGGATATGATTTTTATTAATAAAAAAAGCTGGCGATGATGTCGTCAGCTTTTATAGCAACGCTTGTAAGTATTTTCGTATGAGCAAAACTGAGAGTTGATTTAGACTAAGGAAACCCCCCTTTTATGAGAGACTGACGCTTCGCTTAGTGCCCCTCTACTATGTAGGGGGGAAGGCAACTTATAAGGTTGTTTGAATGCGAAAATACTTTTGAACCGTGTTATAATTTGAATATTGAAAATCGTTTAGCCCCCCATCAACCTCGGAATCGCTTCATAATACTCGCTTGCAATCTGGTTTATTGACAGGTCGAAGGTGTTTTTCCATGTAAAGTTATTACCTCCAGTGGAGCCGATCTTGCGTATAGGTACACCGGAAGTTTTTGCAGTTTGCTCGAATACATTTACATTTTCCGGTTTAACTGAAACAACAACTCTGCCGGGAGCTTCTCCGAATAGGTGTGCAGCGGATGAACCTTCCACCGGGAAGTCAATCGAAACTCCGATCATCTTCTTGCGATCCATCATGCAGCACTCAGCGATGCAAACAGCCAGTCCGCCGTCGGAAACGTCGTGAGCGGACTGGATTAAGCCTTTATCTACCAGTTTGATTAGTAGATCGATTAACCGCTTTTCGTCGTTCATATCTACAGGTGTTAAGGCTCCGGCGTTCATGTCGTGAATGATGTTGAGATAACTGCTACCACCAAGTCCGTGTCCTTTTGCCTCTCCGAGCAGATAGACAGAATCGCCCTCGTTTTTGAATGTTGAACCGACGTTCTTTGAAACATCCTCGATCAGTCCCAGCATTCCAATCACGGGCGTCGGCAGCACAGCCTTTCCGTTGGTTTCATTATAGAAAGATACGTTTCCACCCGTTACCGGTGTATCGAATGCCCGGCAGGCTTCACCCATACCAGCAACAGCTTCATGGAAGAAGTAGTAGATCTCCGGTTTGTAGGGATGTCCGAAGTTCAGGCAGTTTGTGATCGCCACCGGACGCGCTCCTGTGCAGGCAACATTGCGCGCAGCTTCTGTGACCGCCAGCATCGCTCCCATGCGAGGATTAAGCCTGACATATCTGGCGTTGCAATCGGTTTTAACAGCCAAACCCTTGTCAGTACCCTCAACACGGACAACTGCCGCATCACCGAAGCCCGGCTCGATAGCGGTATTGGTTCGTACTGAGCAGTCGTATTGATTATGCACCCAGGCTTTGGACGCTATGTCCGGTGTAGATAACAGTTTTAATAGCACATCAGCGGGATTGTCCGTATCCGGCAGTGACAGTGGATCGAATGCTTCCAGCTTGTCCAGCTCAGTAGGACGTTTGTATTCACGCTTATATTGAGGCGCACCACCGCCGAGTACTAAATGCCATGGAGGGATATCTGCAACCAGTCGCCCCTTGTGATGTATCTTCAACCTGTCTTCGTCTATAACCTTGCCGATTTCGACCGCTTCAAGCTCCCATTTGTCAAATACACGGCGTACTTCGTCTTCACGTCCTTTTTCAGCTATCAACAGCATCCGCTCCTGCGATTCGGAAAGCATGATCTCCCACGGATCGATGTCTGCTTCGCGGAGTGGTACTTTATCAAGGTCTATATCCATACCAAGTCCTCCTGCAGCGGACATCTCGCTTGACGAGCAGGTCAGTCCTGCCGCTCCCATGTCCTGAATAGCAGCAACAGCACCAGTTTCCGACAGTTCCAGTGTTGCTTCGAGCAGCAGTTTTTCAGCAAAAGGATCGCCAACTTGCACGGTAGGTCGTTTGGCTTCATCGTCACCCGACAGCTCCCGCGATGCAAGCACCGATGCGCCGTGTATGCCGTCTCTGCCGGTTCTTGAGCCAACATAGAAAACTGAGTTTCCGACTCCCTTGGCTTTGGCGCTCATGACGTTTTCGACTTTGACTACACCGACAGCCATAGCATTGATTAGTGGATTGCCTGTGTAGGACGGATCGAACTGTACTTCACCCGCGACAGTGGGGACTCCGAAACAGTTGCCGTAATGACCGATACCTTTAACTACACCATCGAGCAGGAAGCGGTTGTGTGGATCTTTCAGGTCACCAAAGCGCAGTGAGTCCAGCGCTGCAATTGGTCTGGCGCCCATGGTGAAGATATCGCGCAGGATGCCTCCGACTCCGGTAGCAGCGCCCTGGAACGGCTCAACCGCTGAAGGATGATTATGGCTCTCAATTTTGAAGGCAACCGCATAACCGTTACCTATGTCAACCAGTCCGGCATTTTCTTCACCTGCATCAACAAGCAGACGACCACCTGACCGTGGCAGCGTTTTAAGTTCGAGGATGGAGTTTTTGTATGAACAGTGCTCCGACCACATCACAGCGATGATAGCAAGCTCGGTTACATTCGGTACACGTCCGAGGATTTCGCAGATACGCGCGAATTCCTCTTCGTTCATGGTCTGATCGAGCGCCTCTTGCAATGTGCCCGGGCGCGTGGGGTCGTGAGTGGGTGTATTTGTCATGTTAATTTTGTTATTAATGATGCTGTGAAAAACCACTTATTTATTAGAATAAGCATCTCCGCGGTGCCTGACTGACCAAACAATAATTTCTTGATTGTCTGAATCAAGTGTATAAAAGATGCGCCAATCCCCAATTCTCAATCTGAAATATCCTTTTAGTCTATTACTTTTAAGCGCTATATGCTTAAACAGATAAGGATCCTCAGACATTAAGATGAGCTTTGCTCTGATTCTCGTTTTGATCGATTCCGGAATGTTTTTAGCTCTTTTCCTACTCTTCGATCAACTCTAATTGTCCAGTTCAATCTGACCAAACCTCGTCTATTGCAACCAGATCAGGTTGGTTTTTTCGTTTCAGGAGTTTCTCAATGAAATCATCGCGGAGTTCTCCATCCGGATCAAGTAAAGTACTGATTCGCTGGTCGATAATGTCCGTTATTAAGGCAGTAAACTCATCAACCGTCAAATCAGATATTCTTTTGTCTGTCTTGCTCATCAAATATTCCTTTCATTTAACTAACAAAAGCAGGATGCAAATGCTCTACTAAATAGACCAACTAAAGCTTTAAGCCTAAAGAAAATGATGGTATTGTATTTCTACCAATTTGCTTAGATTGAATACTTAATGCAAACCTATGTTCAATTTTCTTGTATCTAAAATGTGTGATAATAAGATCCACAAAGAAAGCTGATTGAACTATACCTGATGCAAGCATTAACTTTTTATCTGTTTCTTGACCCTCATAATATCCTTGCGCCCCAATTTGATCAATTGTTGTGAACGGTCCGATAACAGGAATTAAACTCCCAGCAAATATATCATCGCCAACTGAAGCATCACCAAGAAGTGTAAGTAAATAAACGATATATAAACCCCAGCAATCAATTTTCTCTCTCATTTCAAGGTTGCTAAGTTTATATCCGATGCCGATAAATTCAGGACTTGGTTCTATAGGATCACCTGGATTCAAAATTCTTATAGCATAGCCAGTTAATCCCTTTTGAGCTCCAAATCCAGCGTATGTACCATATGAATTGCTGGACATATAACCTTGCAAGTCTTTATCAGAGTGTGTAATAACCAGTGCATTCGCACCATATTTTGCAGATTGTTTCTGCATTGCTTCAATCAAATCAGACCAATCATGTAACGGTTGACCATAAAGTGAACCGCTTTTCGATGAAACGATTCCAATTTCTCTATATCTAATTGAATCAGGAGGAGTTTCCAGTACTTTTACAGGTCCAAAATGTCTTGGATATCTGTAGTCCGTCAACGTAAGTTTAGAACTTGCGCAGGATACTAACAGACTACTCAGATAGCAAATAATCATACTTACAAAGAATTTACGTAACATACAATTTCTCCTTTAGATTATTGTTCTATCACGAAATCGCTTTTCCTTTGAGGACTGCAATCACTTTGTTTATAATGTTTTCAAGAATATTTGATTTTAACAAACCAACTTTGCTATGAAAAAGTGTGATATTTGCTGTAAACAGCTTCACTGGACGCGCATAACTGATTTTTTCTAAGCTCCCATTCTGAAAAGCTTCTTCAGTAAGTTCAATAGCTCGATTATCTGCGTAAGGATTGCTTGTTATCTGACATAGTATCCAATCGTCTTTTTCGGCAGATGCAAGTACTACTGCAGGACGAAGCTTAGCTTGTGATAAATCTGAAAATGGAAAAGGTACTAAGACTACCGATCCGGCTGAAGGTGTGACCACGCTTCGTCTTCCTCCTTTCGGTTCCAGTCTTTTGCGAGAGCTTCTTCACTAAGAAGTGTGATCTCATCAGTTTCAGGGAAATCCACATCTTCATCAAGTATCGTAACGATAGCCCTTCGAGACTTTTCTAAACGAATCTTATCCTTTAGTTTAATTCTGCCATCCTTATAGATGACAGCTTCTATTGATTTTAACATATTTTATCTCCTTTGTATTGAAAAATAAGTTTAGAGTTCATGCTTCAGCATGTTTGTGAATCTACTACAACCTGAAGGTTGAACTCTAAACCAAATTTTCAACTACTGCTTCTCCCGTCCAACAATCCCAACAACGTCACAATCCGCTTTTTTAGTTCTTTTCGTTCAACAATCATATCCATGAAGCCATGCTCCATCACGAAATCGGAACTCTGGAAACCCTCAGGCAGATCCTGTCCGATGGTCTGCTTGATAACACGCGGTCCGGCAAAACCGATCAACGCTCCCGGCTCTGCTATGTTGATGTCACCGAGCATAGCAAAAGAGGCTGTTGTTCCACCCGTGGTCGGATTGGTTAGTATGGATATGTATGGCTGCTTAATAGCGCTCAACTTGGTTAGTATAGCCGAGGATTTTGCCATCTGCATCAGCGAGAATATGCCCTCCTGCATACGCATTCCGCCGGAACAGGAAACCGCTACCATCGGACAAGGAGCTTCCACCGCACGCAGTACAGCCCTGCAAAATTTTTCACCGACAACCGAACCTACACTGCCTCCCATGAAAGCAAAGTCCATAACCGCAAGCTGCACCAATATGCCATCCATGCTGCCGCTGAAGCAGCGTATTGCGTCTTTGAACCCGGATTTCCTGGTATATTTTACGATCCGATCCGAGTACTTGATCGAATCCTTGAATTTCAATATATCCGTAGATTTAAGTCCCGCATCATGTTCATCAACGCTGCCTTCGTCAAGAAGTATTTCAATATATTCATTGGACGAAATCCTGAAATGATTGCCGCATTTTGGACATACGCTGAGGTTTCTTTCAAGCTCTTTCTTGAAGAGACTCTCGCTGCAGGATTCACATTTTATCCAGACTCCATCGGGAATGCTTTTCCTTGTTTTGGGCTGTAATCCATCGGTTGTTCTCTTAAACCAGTCAGGCATAAGTCGTCAATTCCTTTCTAAAAACCAGCGCATCCTCCACGCCTTGGTAATAACCAATTCTTTCGTCAACAAGCAGAAATCCTTCGCTAATATAAAAATCAATAGCAGTTAGATTTGATCTTCTTACTTCGAGTGAAATATATTCAATCTTACTTTGTAAAGCGGTTTTGTAGAGCTTTCTTAGAAGAGACTTTGCAATTCCCTTTCGTCTAAAATCAGCTTTCACAGCGATATTAACAAGGTGAAGCGTATCTTCATCCCAAACAGCGAATAAATATGCGATTAGTTTCTTGTCAATATACACCCCCCATGAGATTTCATCAGAAAGAATGAAAGCCTCAAACCAATTATCAGTCCAGGGATCAATGAAACACTGATTTTCGATTTCAACGATCTGACGAATATGACCTGTGAATAGGTTTTTTATAATTACTGAGTCAGAGATACCCATCACATAAAGCTCTTTGTTTTTTTCGTCATGCGAGGACGAGACCTTTGAAATATTCATAAAAGTATGCTGTCATTCCTGCGAAGGCAGGAATCCAGAAAGGTTAAGTGCTTAATAATGGATATGTTATGGATTCCGGCTTTCGCCGGAATGACACACTTTAGGCATTAACATCGAATATTTCAAAGGTCTCGAAGACACGTGACGGCACTCTCGTTGTTTGGATTATCAACTATAAACCAATTCATCAACAACTTTCAAAGCATCAGCTACTGCCTTAACATCATGCACTCTCACAACGTCAGCGCCATACATCACACTGCAAACTACCGAAGCTAAAGTTCCTGCCAGTCTGTTTTTTACATCTCTACCAGTAAGCAATCCAATGAATGATTTACGTGATGTGCCTATCAATGTCCCCGCTGCAATTTCACGAAATTCAGCTATATTCCTGATCAGTTCGAGATTATGCTCAAGGTTTTTGCCAAAGCCAATTCCCGGATCAACAAGTATAGATTCACGTGAGACGCCTGCATCTTCAAATCGCTTAACAGCATTCTTTAAGTATTCTTTAATTTCCCCAACTACATCATCGTACAACGGATTTTGCTGCATGTTGCGAGGTGTGCCTTTGATGTGCATCAGTATTACTCCAGCGCTGTGATCTGCAGCAACTCCAGTTATTTGCTTGTCGAAACTACCGGCGCTAATGTCGTTAATGATGTGAGCGCCCGAGTTAAGAGCTTCCCTTGCAACCTCAGATTTGTTGGTATCAATTGATATGCAGACATTTGACTGCTTTGAGATTTCTTCAATCAGAGGTATTACTCGACGCATTTCTTCATCAGCAAGTACAGGCAGGCTTCCCGGTCTGGTCGATTCACCGCCGATGTCGATTATATCAGCGCCGTTTTCAATCATCTCAAGCGCTTTTCTAAGAGCTGCATCCTGACCGAAGGTTTCACCACCGTTTGAAAACGAATCAGGAGTTACGTTGAGAATACCCATTATCAACGTTCTTGAACCGATTGTCAGTTCAAGGTTGCGAGCTTTAAAAATTCGTGTTGATCTAACCGTGTTACTCATACCTAAAGATGCTCAACATAACTGATGCGGATTTCGCGACCGAAATTCTTACCACGTTGTATAGTCTTGTTATTCTGATTAATGAGCATACCTCTAAGATGGATGTCGATAGCGAGTCTTTCAGCAAATGTCCAGCGGAAGCCGACGTTAAGGTATCCCTTGCCCTGTCCGATGGAAGCGTTATCATTGTCATTCATAGCTGCCGAGTATTCAAGAATTACTGCAAGTTGTTCCGTCATACGATAATCGACGGCTGCAAAGAAATCGAGTGAGCCTTCGTCATCATCAACCATCGGATTTGAGTTGACGCCAAAATGACCCCCAAACTCGCCCAATGATCCGATAAGGAAGTTTTTGCCGACAACACCGTAAAAACCTTTTGCCTTGAATTGGTAACGATTCAGATTGTCAATCCAGGTTCCGTAGCCTTGATTGTTGAAACCAACACTTAGCGCAGGTAAGGCAACACTCTCGTTGATAATACGATAGGAAACCTTTACTCCGGGTTGCGGATTCCAGTTGGGATTGTCATAACCTATAACGCCTGTGCCTCCGTACGACAAACCCAATGCAAACCTGTTGATCAAACCAATTGTAAATGCTGCAAGGACTCCGCCACCTGGATAAGCGCGTAACTCAAAATCATAGCTGCCTTTCTCGGGACCACCCGCAGATGGACAATCGATCAGTTTTTGCAGTGGACGCTCTGAAAAGTCCTGCGCTCCGGAAGATGATGCAATGCAAAGCGCTAATATAACTGTTAATAATCTCATAGTTTTTCTATGTTAAACCTGTTGTTTTTCGAAAGTTAGAATGATAGTATCCTCATTGCCATCACTATTATAATCATATAGTAATGTTGTGATGCAGCAGTTTCCCGTAACGGAGTATTCCATTTCAATAGTTTCATTATTTTCATTTGAAATTTTCAGTATGTTGCCATTGACCGACCAATTAAATGGTCCAGATGATGGGTATGGTATCATATAGTTGTCAATATCAGCATTTCCAGTTCCATCATCGTTAAACGTCATAATCCATTCTGGGATTAATGATCCACCGTAAATCATACCGTTTACATTTAACTCAACTAACTGCCATGTTCCATGAAGCTCTGAACCCGGAGCCGGGTCGCTCTCATCGTCAGTTAAACAGCCTGATATCAATACTAAAGATAGTAAGACTACAGGCAGTAATTTCCAGGTTGACTGCATTTGGAATCTCCGATGTTTTTCCAAATTGAGGATTAATGTCCGATGCTTCAAGGGACAAGTAACATTCTTTCTCTTATTCCTTTAGTACTGCTTAGTGAAAACCTGAGTGATAGTGTAATCTTCCTCACCAAAGGTGTAAGTAATAGTATTATCAGTTACTACGCCAGCATATACCCATATACTGCTGTTTATCTGATTATTGATCAGCGACCACTCGAAAGGAGTAGCAAGTCCCTGATAATACTGAATACCGACGCCTTCATCAGCAAATTCAAGTCTGTAATTTGGAATTATATCTTCCGGAGTTTCTATGGTATCGGTTGTAACTCCAGTTAATTTCCAGGTTCCTACAATATCGTTTTCAGTAATCCCGGTAGGAGCGCTATGGTTGACATTATCGGCGCAGCTCACGAAAAGGAAGTCGGCAATTATAACTGACAGTAGAATGGTTATGGTTGACTTCATGATGATTCTCCTTAAGGTGAAATTTTATCCTTTTCCCATCACTCCTGCAACGAAAGTGATTCCTAAAAACAGCACGAATATAAACAACAATATAGTAGTAATTTAGGCGCTTATTGACAGGTACTTGAAGCCTTTTCTCGATTCTGCAAGAAAGTATCCGACTTTCAATGAAAAACTGTAAATAGAACCATGAAAATACTACAGGTTTTCAAGATAACTAACAACTTTGCAACTGTCAACTGTTTAACCTCTGCAGATAGTTTTTATCTTAAGAGTGCATAAAAAACATGATAATTATGTGGAATTTTGTTACATTTATCAAAGTAAAACTTATATAAGATGAGTGACGTCCGTATTTAAGTGATAATATAATTATAATCAACTACCGATTAACTATTTGGAGTTTAGTAAGGTTAATTTTTTATTTTGAAAGATTCAAAATTTGTTCTTCTTTTTTACAATCAAAATTGCATACAGGGTTTTTTCAATACTATATTATACCATTGATGCATTATGCTGAAATGCAGCATGAATTACTTATAATAAAAAAGGCTTTTCTTAAGGTTGAACTTAATAGCATCCGGAACAGGGAAATTCCATTAAAGGAATTAGCTTCAAAATTTATAGTAAATTAACGGATAAGCAAGATAGATACAACAATCTACATAGGCATAGGTGATTGTAAAGTAAGTAAATCACCAAATGAAGTCTTGAAGACCATGGCATTAGGATCATGTGTTGCAGTGATTATGCTCGATCCTAAGAATCAATCTGTAGGATTGCTTCATGCGGTACTACCTGATTCATCTATAAACAGAAGAATAATTCTGGAAAAACCAGGTATGTTTATAGATACAGGAATTCCAATTTTAATTAACAAAATGATGGCTCTTGGATATGATGGAAAATCTCACATGGTAATTAAGATAGCCGGAGCTGCATCTGTTGCGGATCCGAACCAGACGTTCAATATTGGAAACAAAAATGTAATTGCAGCAAAGAAAACGCTTTCAGCCCATAGAATGATCATCACTGCTGAGGATGTTGGTGGAACAATCAACCGTACCGTGACAATTGGTTTAGATAATGATAAGGTTGTTGTTTCATCCCCAGGACGCGAACCATGGAATCTGTGAACAAAGATAAAATAGATATGGCAATCAGCGCTGACGTTCTATGCATACAGAAAGTGATTTCAGCAGCTTGTATTTCATTTACTGACAATATTAATCAATTTAATATGGAATATAAATGGAAAAATCTCAAATAAAAGATACTATTATAGCACGAGTTGAAGACTTCGGAGTTCCTCCCGATATAATTCTGCGTCTTATTGCGGTGATTCAGGATAAAACGCATACAATTCATAATGTTGTAGATATTATTCAAAGCGATCCATCATTAACAGCGCGAATACTCCGTGTTGCAAATTCCGCTGCATTTTGTAGAAAAACCCCTATAAACACGTTATCCCGTGCAGTTATTCAGATGGGTGAGAGGATCGTCACCGGAATCGCATTAGATTTTTGTATGAAACAGGTTTATGAAAAAAATTTAACAGGATATAATTGCTCAAGTGAGGATTTCTGGGCGCACTCTTTGATGACAGCTATCGCTGCCAGGGAAATCAGCAGACATACAAATAATAATATTTCTCCTGACATTGCTTATACTGCCGGAATACTGCATGATATTGGAAAAGCAATAATTTCAGAGTTTATTGTCGATAATAATACTTTGATGCAGGATTGGCTTGATAAAGGCGAAGTTGGTGATTTCCTGGCAGCAGAAAAACAACTTGTTGATACTGATCATGCGGAAGTTGGTTGGATGATGGCAAGTAAATGGAAATTTCCTGAAGAGCTTCTTAATGCAATACGTTATCATCACAATCCAAACAATGTTGAAGAAAAATTCAGAGATATAGTTTTCTGTATTCATCTCGCTGATATTACTGCTATGATTGCCGGTAAAGGAACAGGAATTGATTCATTTATTTACGATCTTGATAGCAATTATGTTAATTATATAGATCTGGGCGAGAATGAGTTATCATTTATACTTCTTAAGATCCAGGAGGAGTTTGTTCAAATAATTGAGTCAATCAGGGTAGTTAAGGAAACCTAATCGTATTAGTATCTGTGTAGTTAGATTTGTACAAATCCAACTGCGGAGGGAAGTTATATATCCTTATATAACTGAGAATTAAGCTAAAAATCCAATCTTACACCACCTACAAAGAAAAACCTCCACTGATATACTGTATCTACCACATCATCATCAGCATAGATATATTCAGCGACATTTTTCCGATCAAGCAGGTTTTGAATCTCAAGAAAGACAACAGTTGAGCGATAACCGAAAAACCACTTGCTGTCCCAGCGAATATCCCAGCGGATATAATCCGGATAACGTTTACTGTTTGGATCAGCAATGTCTTCCCAGTGCGGATCCGCTTCCATTCCTATTGTTGTCCATTCTTTGGGCGTATAAGGTCTTCCTGAGACATATCGCAGCCTGGTTGAGATTGTCAATTCATCACCATTGATCGGCATTACATAAGTCCACCGCCAATACCACTTTTTCTGGAAATCACGCATCCGAAGCCCGTTGAACTTATAACCAAGCGCTAAGGTGCTGATGTGGCGATAATCGTAGTCGGAAGGATAGGATTCTATCGAATCATCGAACTTTGAATTGCCATAAGAATAGCTGAACGTTCCATACCAATTAGTGGTAAATTTACGCTGGGCAAACAGTTCCATTCCCCAGGACTCCTTTGTTCCAACAGCGAGGTAGCGCCATGATCTTAGTACCGGATTATAGTAATGCAGCAGTTTCTGCTCCGAAACCGGAAGCTTTTCGTAGTTTTTATAGTATCCTTCTACGCTGAGGATAGTTGCATCGGTTAGGAGGTATGACAAGCCGAGCACATATTGATACGCTTTGCTGTGAGGCAGGTTTTTATTGGCGCCGTTCGGATCGGACGTGTAAATCAAGAGTGGCTGAGCTTGATAATAAATTCCCCAAGCGGATTTCATTGTTAAACGAGGCTTTATCTCCCAACTTGCAGACAGTCTTGGAGCTAATGTTACTTCATTCGAATACTGAAAACCGTCCAGTCGCAAACCGCCTATTAACGTGAGATTGCTCAACGGACGCCATCGATATTGTGCGAAACTGCCGTACTTTAACGTAGTTGTCGATTCGTTAATTACCATTTCAGGTCTGATCACAACCGTATCAACACCATTAATGTTATAATTTGTTGTGTCATCCTCAAGCCAGAACTCATGCGAAAATGAAATGGGTTTGAGACTTAAACCAAATGAAAGCTCATCGGTATCTCTAAGTTTTTGTGTTCTGTTCAGATGGATTTGATTGGTAGTTTCTGTGCTTATAGCTTTATAAAACTGGCGTTTGATCAAGTTGTTCGAAGCGTCTTTATTAACTTCAAACACGTCATATTTATAATTAATTTCAGTCATTGCAAGCGTCATATCCGAATATCCGTTTCCCCATATCTTTCGCCATGTTCCACCAAGAGCGGAAGTGGATCCGCTTGCTTTAAATGCTTCCGCTCCCCGTGACCAGGCATCCGCATCTTCCTGCTCAACTTCGATTAGATCGTCACCATAAAGACCGATAATTGATAGTTTATCATAAGGTGACAGGTCATAAGCAACCTTTAACTGCGTATCCCAATATTTTGGTGTGGCAGTTAAACCGATAGCGCCTTTAACAAATTCGAGATAACTTTTACGGTATGCGACAAGGTAGGAGCCTCTTTTCGCTGCAAAACCTCCCTCGCAATTAACGCCGATACCTGCCATGGAGAAAGTTAGTTGTCCGGAGAAGCGATCACGATTACCCTCACGCAGATCAAGATCAAGTACGCTGGAGAGCCTGTCACCATACCTTGCAGAGAAGCCACCGCTGGCAAACGTAACCTCTTTTAGAAATTCGGGATTAACAAGTCCAATAGGTCCTCCGGAACTTGCCTGCTCAGGGAAGTGATTGATATTGTCTATCTCGACGCCATCCATAATTAGAAGGTTTTCGGAAGGACTGCCGCCTCTGACGATTATTTCATTGGTTTGATCGTTGCTTGAGGCTATACTTGGCAGCGCTTGAATGGCGCGCTGAACATCCTCTGCCGATCCCGGTGAGCGACGCACTTCTTCATAACTCAAAGACCGGGATGATGTTACCAAATCCGGTTTCTGCCTGAAGAATCCAGCCACAACAACCGCTTCTTCACCCTCAATCACTGTTGGTTCAAGAAGGAATTCCAATTCAGCAGGACGACCCGGTTTCAGCAGCACTTCACTCTTAATATCTGGTAGATAACCGAGTGCGCTGGCTTTAAGGTTATACACAGCCGGTTTAAGTCCGTGGATAATGAATTTTCCCTCAATATCAGCCGCAGCGCCGAATTCAGTGTTAAGCACGACCACATTGGCATTTGCTACTGGGCTGCGAGTAGATTGATCAAGCACAACTCCTTTGACTGTGCAGGTTTTGATTTCGGCAAAGGAGCATGTACAGTAGGTTATTGCAAGGAAGAGTATCAGGTTGTGTTTGAAATATAGTTTACTATTTATCAGACTCCCTTATTTAGAGTTGAAATGAGTTAGCAGAACAAGGTAGTGATGCTGTGAACAGGTTGACTCAGTGAATATTAACAATTATTTTACATAATTCAACATTTTTAAGAAAACTTTTATGGTTAGAATCTTAATCATACTTTCTTTTTATATTATAGCGTCTGTATCCAGCTCGCTTTTTGCCGAAACAGGGAACGCTGATTTAAGATTGGTCATTACCGGCGATCTTAAGGGAGCCGTCAGGGAATGCGCCTGTCTTTACGGTCAACCGGGTGGACTTGCGCGTCGAAAAAACATTTTCGATCAGATCAGGCGAGAGATGTCCGAAGCACTTTTCATTGAATACGGCAATCTGACCAACGAACAGACAAATCCGCTTTTGTTAAAAGACCTTTTCAATAAGCTCAAATATGATCTAATCTGTCCTTATATGATTGATTATGATAGATTACAGGATGACTTAGGCGATAGTGTTAATTCGCAGAAGTTACCTTTTTATTTTAGTAATTTGAAGGAAAATAACTGTGATAGCTTTGTATCATGTAATCTAAGTTGTATCATCCGTGATGTTGGTTTTGAGAAAAAACCGACAACATATTCGAAAAATGAGTTGTTAATAATATCATTTACAAGTCTCTATAATAAAGCAGAAACAGACACGACTCCTAAAATGTATAACTATAATCTAATGGACTGGGATGAAACAATCGGTAGGTTTCGTAATACCATAAAAGAGTTTAAAGGAATTTCAGTATTGATATGCAACTGGGATTATGCGAATCTGGATATGCAAACAGTTCCTGAGAGTATAGATATAGATTTACCTGGTCTGGATGTTATAATCATCGGAGGCAGTGGATATGTTGAGCCCGAGGTGAGAGAGGAGTGTGGGGTACTATCAGTTTACACGGGTAACTATGGTGAATATATTATGGTACTGGATTTATGGAAGAATACAAGCAGCGGCGTCAGTAAATACGAATGGCAGGCGATCCCAACGGAAATCGCTGAGCCGGATAGTTTATTCTCGAAAGAGATAGAGAAATTTTACAAATTGGAAACAAAAACAATTGAAAGATAGAAAAGTCAACAAAACTCTCTGGGCAGCATTAGTTATTATCATTATTCTGTCCTTCATTGCGATGTGGCTGCACAGAGTATTGAACAAACCGATGGAGTTTGAAGGAAGCAGTAATATAGAAGTTGTTATCGAAAAGGGCATGAATCTATCCCAGGTTTCATCAATACTGCAAGAAAAAGGTTTGATAAAAAGCCGCTCCGATTTTCGATGGGCAGCTTGGTTGATGCAAGCGGAATCGAAGATTCAACCCGGACGTTTTCTGCTTCCTATGGGCGTAAGTAATTCGGATATAATTCGGTTTCTATTGAAACCCGGAATACTAACAAGGGATGTAACAATTCCAGAGGGATTAACGGTCAGGCAGATTGCGGGAATATTTAAACATGAGCTTCAGATAGATTCTGTTGAGTTTATCAGTCTTTGTGAAGACAGCGCCTTCGCTGTCGGCTTGGGATTAAATGCAGGGGGACTTGAAGGATACCTGTTCCCAGATACTTACAACTTCTATATGTCGAGCAGCTCAAGTGAAATCATCAGCCGTATGGTTGACCACTTTTTCAATGTTTTTAATGACAGCCTTCAGAATAAAGCGACAAAGGTCGGTTTAAACCTGCATAAAGCAGTTATATTAGCTTCAATTATTCAGGGTGAAGTAATGATCGCTGAGGAAGCACCGTTGGTTTCGGCTGTTTATCATAATAGATTGAAGAGAGGCATTGCACTCGGAGCGGATCCGACAATTCAGTACATATTGAAAGATGGACCTCGTAGATTGCTTAACAAAGACCTTGAAATAGACAGCCCTTACAATACATATAAACGTAGAGGATTACCTCCCGGACCGGTTAATAATCCCGGAACGGTTGCGCTTAAAGCGGCAGTTAATCCTGCTGACGTCAAGTATATATACTTTGTCGCTAAAGGAGATGGTTCACATTCTTTTAACACATCACATGAGGGTCATCAGCGCGATAAAGCAAAATTCCAGCAAGTCAGGCGTAAAGTTGCGAGAGAGAAAAGGAATGCAAGATTAAAAGGAGGTGAGTAGGTTTAGCGTGTTCAAACAGTCTGAAGGCTGTGTACTCTGAACAGTCTTTTCTTCCTTACAGGACTTTTATAGAAGTTTAATGAAACAACAACCTAAAATAGAACTTAATCCACAGCAACGTGAAGCTGTCGAACATCCCGAAGGACCGCTGCTGATCCTTGCCGGTGCAGGTTCTGGTAAAACGCGTGTACTTGCCGCCAGAGCCGCTCATCTTGTTCATATCGGTAAAGCGCGTCCATGGCAGATACTGGCATTAACTTTTACTAATAAAGCAGCGGCAGAACTTCGTGAACGATGCATGGGAATGATTGGTGATCAAGGTGAGGCAATCTATGCAGGAACGTTTCATTCTATATTCGCTAAGCTTATGAGACGTGAAGGTTTAAACATTGATGTTGATCCACACTTCACTATTATTGACGCCGATGACAGCAGAAGACTGATAAAGACTATTATGAAGGAGCATTTGATACCAAGCGGTACGATTACTCCAGTTCAGATTTCATGGATAATCAGTAAAGCTAAGAATTCGCTTATCAGTCCGGAAGAACTTAAAAAGAATGCCAGAGGTAATGAATATCAGATTGCAGCCAAAGTTTATGAGATTTATGAAAGAAGGCTCATTCGTATCAAAGGAATGGATTTCGATGACCTGCTCAGCAGACCACTCAAAGCGTTCAAGGCTTTCCCGTATTTCCTTGAGAGGTTACAGAATCGCTTTAGCCATATTCTCGTTGATGAGTTTCAGGATACCAACCGTGTACAATACAAGCTCGTAAATGAGATTGCCAGAGTTCATCGTAATCTCTGCGTGGTTGGTGACGATGATCAATCAATTTATGGTTTTCGAGGCGCTACGATTGAAAATATCCTCGAATTTGAACGCGACTGGCATGATGCTAAGATTATCAGGCTTGAGCAGAACTACAGATCATGTAAACCGATACTCGATGCCGCCTGGTCAGTAATCAAGAATAACAGCCAGCGTCGTCCAAAGAAGTTGTGGACCGAGAAGGAGGGTGGTCAGAAGATAGATTTGATCGAGACTTCCGGAGATGATGATGAAGCGTTGCGGATTGTTTCTTCAATTGAAGATGAACATAACCGAAATAAAAGACCGTATAGCAACATTGCAGTTCTTTACAGAACCAATGCACAATCGCTTGCCTTTGAAAGAGCGCTTAGAGCAGCTCAGATTCCATACAAGGTATTGGGTGGGCTCAGGTTTTATGAACGTAAAGAGATAAAGGATGTACTTGCTTATTTGCGTCTGATAGTTAATCCGGATGATGACGTGAGTTTTCTAAGGGTAGTGAATTATCCACCACGCGGTATTGGTGAAGCGATCATAACGGAGTTGCTGTTTCGCGTTTCCAAAGAGAAGGGATCTTTTAATCAAATTGTTGATGAATTGATGGAAGACGCAGACCTGTCCGCGCGCAGGCGTAGTTCATTGAAAGGATTCGTTGAGTTAATTAATGGATTCAGAGATTTAGCTAAAAACGTAGATTTTCAGGATTTGGTTAGAGAAGTCATCACGCAGACCGGTTTACGAGAACGGCTTCAGAAGGAAGAAAAGGATGATCCATCAAGAGCTGAATCGAAAATTGCCAATCTCGATGCATTGATATATGACATTGGCAAATACATTGATTATGATTCCGAGGTTACCATTGAATCGTTCTTAGAGGAAGTTTCACTCGTTACAGAGATGGATAATACCGATTTGAATGAAGGTGGCGTAAATTTACTTACATTACATAGCGCCAAGGGTCTGGAGTTTGAAGTTGTCTGCATAGTAGGACTTGAGGAGGGGCTGTTACCACTTGAACCTCGCGACAGAGATCGTTATGAAAGTGAAATCGAAGAAGAGCGGCGTTTATTCTATGTTGGCGCTACAAGAGCTATGGAACGTCTCATTTTAACCTATGCTGTAAATCGTTTTCGTTGGGGGAATTACACTGGAGGATCACCTTCACGTTTCCTGTCTGAGATACCGGGTGATTTGCTAAATTTGGGTAAAAAAAGCAGTTACAGATTCCACAACACAAGACAGAGTGTTTTCCTTGACACTCGGACATACCGGAAAATAGAATCTAAACCTATACAACCAACTATTTCTGCTGACGGAAACAGACTGCTTTCATCCGATGAACTTCGCAGAGGTTTACTGGTTAATCATCCAAAATTCGGGCTCGGTGTTGTAGTCGATTTCTTAAAAAGAGGGGCGGAGAGTAAAATTCATGTTGATTTTGATGATGTTGGAATGAAGATACTGATACATAAATACGCAAGATTAGAGGTTATGAAATGAATAGTATTATCAGAGTGAACTTCACTTTATTTACCGTTGTATTTTTCATTCTACAGTCAGTAAATGCTTATGCTGCCGAGCCGGGTTACGACGAATACTTATATGCGCGAAAACTATTTGATGAAAAATACTATGACTTAGCTGCCGATCAACTTGAGCGGGTGTTGCGGGACTTTCCTAATCTAACAGAAAAGGAAGAAGCCCAATTCCTGCTTGGAGAAGCTTATTTATATTCAAACGAATATGAAGGTGCACGCGCTGCTTTTCTACGATTAGCGATTACATACCCTAAATCACCCCGTGCTGCTGAAGCTTTATTCAATGTTGGTGTTGTTCTTGAAAAAAGTGAAGATTCTCCGGGCGCTGCTGAGGCTTACGCAAGAGTATTCGGGTTTTATCCTAAAGATAGATACTCGCCGATTGGCTTGAAGCGATCTGCTGATATTTATATTGAAATAGGCGATACTGTTGCAGCGGAAGTGAAGATGGATCAGCTTATTGAGAATTTCCCTGGCTCTGAGGTTGCTGATTGTGCCAGACTGCAACGCGCTTTGATGATGATGGGGAAGACAGACCGCTTAGCAACTCGAAGGCATCTCGAATGGATTGCTGAAAGAGCTGGTTCTGATTCGATAGCAGCAGTAGCATCACTTGAACTTGGAAAATTACACAGAGAAAACCATGAACTTGACGCCGCTGCTGTATCTTTCAGGAAACCAATAGATAAATTTCCGGGAACTGAATTAGCAGCACTGGCGTCTGTGGAACTGGCAGATCTGCTTAATTATCGCGGTCTGATGACTGAAGCGCTTGAAGTTCTGACACCAGCGCTTCTTATTCAGAACAAAGATATATTAACTAAAGCTCGTATTAAAGCCGGTGATGCTTATTATCGTCTTAATGATTACAAAAACGCACTCGCTTATTACAGCCAGACAGTTGATGATAATCCGGAAGGAGCGGTAAAAACTGCCTGGACAATGGAAAAATTGGGATCAAAGAGTCAAGCTTTTTCAAGATATATTCAAATTAGCAGTACTAAATCGAAATATGCATCCGAAGCCTGTCGAAGAGCAGCAATATTGTCAGGTGAGTTCGGTCAATGGGATAAAGCAGCACAACTCTGGGCAAAGCTCCTGAATAACTCTGAGTATCCGGATCCTGACGGAATAATCAACTTTGAATTAGTCAAAGCCAGAGCAAAATCGGGTGAATCTATCCGCGGCGCTGCTCAACGGGCAATAGCACGATATAAACAAAGCCCATATCTTGATGAAATTGCATATCTTAATTACGCTGAAGAACTTTCTGTTAGTCTTGAAGGTAATCTTGAAGATTTACAGGATCCGTTCACTGCTATGAAGTCGTTTCCTGCATCGGAATGGCTCGACTCAGCTATTGTTCTTAATAAGTTCTTTATTAACCACAAAGTTAAAAGCAGAAATCTCATGGAGCGAATGGCGGAACTGTCATCTCGATCACAGAATTCCGTCAGCAAGGCGAAATGGGCGATGGACTGGGGAGATTTTTATTTGGACGAGTTTAAAGATCCGATCAAAGCGCTTGATCAATACAGCTCTGTGCTTGATCAGATTATTGTTACACCTGAAGATCTTCTATACAGCTATCGGAGTATATTAGAAGCTTATATGTACCTTTACGAGGAAGCAATCTGGGAGGTTGATACATTTTCTGTAGAGATGTATGGAGATAGCTGCTATAGCTGGTTAGGACAATTAAATGAAATAGATCCTGGCAGCGATGATACCCGAAAAGTTATAACACAACTCCGGCGGCTTGATTTGAGAGCTGTAAAGGATGATCCTTTTTTATATAATAATGTACTTGATAGTATTGAAGCAGATATTGCAGCTTATGGAATAGAACGCATTCCTGTTGATATTATAGCGGAGTATTTATCCGGTAAACTTAACAGCGGACAAATAAATACCGAAGATTTGAATGATCTTATTGCAATGGTTAAATCTGCCATAGACTACTCACATGACAAGCGTTTGACTGCCAAGTTGACTCATATTAAAGTAATCCTGATGGAGATGAATGGTGAGAAGGAGCTTGCTTTAGAAACAGGTCGCAAATTGTCGCTTGAATATCCAAATACTGAAGGTGGGGCGGAGGCGCTCGGCGGGATGATTGAAAATCCTTTGCTTAGTGTAGAAGAACGATATAAAACTTACGAACAGTTTACGTCTCTATATCCTTATCTTGTAATTCCAGTGATTCACTTCCAGATTGCTGCGGTATTGCTTGATTCAATGAATTTCCCGCTTGAAGCTCTGACAGCTCGTAAACGCTGGAAAGCAGCCGTCGAATGGGAACAGCCACGTCTTGATATATTTGAAATGTCAGATGAAGCAAGTATCTACTACCAGGCGAGAAGCTATCAGAAAGCATCGCAATTGTTGGATGCTCAAGAGCAATACAGGGCGCTTCTTAATTTAAATCCGCAGGGGAAATTCTCAGCAGCCTGTTATCTTCATCTTGCGGAACTCAAATTTAGTCTTGGGAGTATTCAGCTTGCTGTCGCCTATGTAGATACTCTGGCGCTTAAATTTCCCAACTCTTTAGAATATCAATCCGGTATGCGGATGTTACCTGTTTTATTAATGGAGATAGAGGATTATGAAAAAGCGCTACATGACTGGGGGCAGTTAAGCTTAGTTGAAATCAATCCTGATAGTACTTTAAAATATCAGGTTCAATCGGTTGTATGTCTGTACAGACTTGGGAAGTCAGAGGAAGCGCGTCTTAGGGCAAAGGAGCTCTATAAACAATACAAAGATAACGCTGATCTCGATCAGTATAAGGCTTTATTCTATCTTGAGAAAGGTCTCGCTCTTGATAAAGCCGGTAACCATGAAAACGCACGTAAACAGTATGAGACTATTATCGAGAGTTATTCGCTCTCTGAATGGTCGGATGATGCTGCTTTTAGTATGGGTAGATCTCTAATAATGGAAAATAAAGTTGAAGAAGGGATCGCCGAATTAAAAAAATTCACGGAGAATTTTCCTGACAGCAGTTTAGCGATTGATGCACTGTTAACAATCGGATTAACGGCTTTCAGAGAGGGTGACTTTAGTGAGTCGGTATCCGCTTTAAAAAAGGTATGGGAATGGAAAAAAGGCGAACGACTCTGGAAGACAGCTTTTGAATCTCTGATCAGCGTATATAAAGCAGCACGGTTTTGGGATGCCGCTGTTCAATTGACGAGGGATTATATAGATCGTTTTCCCGATGCTACTGATTTACTTAACCGTCAGATGGACCTTGGCTGGTTTATGCTTCAACTCGGACAGTGGGAAGTTGCAATAGATCAATATCGGTCATTGTTACCCATTGCAGATGCTGAAAAAGAGGCTGAAGTGCAATTCTATATCGGTGAAGCTTATATGAATGCAGGTAATTATCGCATGGCTATTCTTGAGTATTTGAAAGTAAAGGTTCTTGGACGAAAAACGAAGTTAGATTGGGGCGTTACTGCAATTTATAAGTCGGGATTGTGTTATGAAGCTCTCAATGAACCGGAAGGCGCTGCACGCATGTATCGAATGATTATTGCAGAAAGAGGGGAGACCAGCAACTATGGAATGACTGCCAAGAAGCGTCTCAATGAATTAAAGAAGGAATGAGGCTATAATGGAAAAAGGTATTCTGATTGCTACGCTTGTCACCGGAGCTTCAGTCGTACTTGCTAAACTATTTAAAGGAAAGCTGAATTTCGGATCCACAAAGGATCCCTCCGTTTTCAAACTAAAAAGCAAAGATAACGGCACTTATCAGGGTGTAGAATACAATTATAAATACACCAGCGGTAGTCAGCATAACAGCTCGTCGTTTCGTCTATCAGTGGAATGCCCTTGCGAAGGTTCTTTTAAGCTAACCAAACTTACAGGTTTTGATCGTTTTTTTATAAGGTTAGGTTTCAGTAAAGACATTCGCACCGGTTATGCAGATTTCGACGATAAGTTTCTCATAGCTACAGACAGTGAGGAATTTACCGAAGCATACTTCACGCCGGCTGTAAAACGGCAGGCTGCTATTGAAATATATGACATGGATTTTGAGGAAATAAAATGTGATGGGAAGATTATTACCGTCACAAAAACACCTGTAAAAAAGAAATCTGAAGTTGATGAAGCGCTAATAGAACAGATTATGCAGCGATTGATTCTCCTGATAAAGGATGTCCCACAAGATGTAATTACAAGAGTTGAAGTCAGATCAAATTATAAATTTAAACGTGTTGCGCTATATGTAATATCATTGTTTTTTATAGTAGCCGGTTTTATGGCGTTTATCTTTGGGCTATTATTACACAAACCACTCGATGTGTTACCAATATTTCTGGAATCATTGAAGTTCAGTGTTCCCGGAGCGCTTTTTATGATTTGGTTTTCAGCGAAGCTGCTGAAAGGTAAATCTACTTCTCACAGGGATTTTGCAGCAATATCTGCTTTATTTCTGGCAGGTTCTCTGTTCGTATGTTTTGGTGGGGAGTTATTTCTAAACGGATACCTTGATGATGGCTTAGTATCTAAACACAACACAGTTATAACCAGAAAATATACATCTTCAAACAAGAATGGAAAAGAGTATAAAGTATTAGTTGAATCGTGGCGTGAAAACAGGACAAGTGAAAAGTTTGAAGTAAAAAAGAAGATTTATAAACGAATTAGAGTACTTGAATCAGAGATGATTGTAACAACCAAACCCGGAAGATTTGGATTTGAGTGGGTAGTGGAGAAGAGATTGAAAGATTAACGTTATTACTACATTAGTAGCAATAAATAGACAATAATGAAATGACGATGCGAGAGTAATTAACTTGCAAAGCAAGAATTTGTTGTCAACATAAAATTTTGAGGTATGAAATGCAATCTTTTGTTGTGACTCCAATCTACGATAAACATCGTGATTGGACTGTAATGATATTGAAAGAATGGTGGTCATCTACGCGGATAGTTTCAAGAGGTAAAATACATTACGCAGATCAATTGCCAGGTTTCATCGCTTTAAGGGATGAATTCCCGATAGGTTTCATAACTTTCAATATCACCGATGACGGTTGTGAAATCGTCTGTCTTAACAGTATCCGAAAGGGAATCGGTGTTGGGCAAGCCTTAATTGATGCGGTAAGGAATGAAGCGCTAAAAGATGGTTGCAGGCGACTGTGGCTTATAACGACCAACGATAATCTGAAAGCAATTCGTTTCTATCAGAAACAAGGTTTCAGATTATTTGCAGTTCATCAAAACGCCATAGAGGAATCCAGAAAACTGAAACCGGAAATTCCTTTGATTGGCTCTGATGGTATCCCGATCAGAGATGAAATAGAAATAGAAATGCTGATCTGAATCAGAATTAGTAAAGTGTGGCACGGTCAGCCACGTTTGGGGTGCAATCACATGATGACGAGTTCTTTGAAGTATTGCCTTTTAAGTGTCATACCTGCGAAGGCAGGTATCTAAAGATGTTTTATATTTAAGTACTTAGCTCTTTTAGATTCCTGCCTACGCAGGAATGACAGGTTCGATTTCCGGTTATTTCAAAGGACTCGTCATTACGTGACAGCACTCGGTTCAGTATTTTGAGCGTACATCCTAAACCACAAGATTCTTACCATTTTTCTTAAATACTTAAAATCCATGCAACCAATCAATACACCCATGCGTCATATTAGTAGTTCATTACCGGTAATGCAAAAATTTGGATCAATTTGAACTTTGAACAATCACTAAAGACCTGCTACGACGATGCTGTCAGGTTTGCGCGCAGTCTATCCGGCTCAAAGGAGAACGGTGACGACCTCCTCCAGGAAGCCCTGATAAAAGCCTGGCGCGCGTATCCTCAACTGAAAGATCAGGATCGTTTTAAGCAGTGGCTGCTAACAATCATCAGCAACACTCACCGTTCGCTTCGGCGAACCTGGTGGGTGAAGCGGGTGATAGGTCTGGAAGAAGCGCCTGATTTTCAACATCCTGAAGGTTTGCCTTACGAGGAGAAAGAGTTGGTGAGGATAGCTCTTCAGGGAGTCCCAATCGTGCAGCGTGAAGCTCTGGTGTTGTTCGAGGTTCTAAGAATGTCGGTAGCGGAAGTTGCCGAACAGCAAAGAATATCAATATCCGCAGTTAAAAGCCGTCTGGCGCGGGGTAGAGCTAAGCTCAGGGAGCGATACGAAGCGCTAAGTAAAACGGAGGCAAAATATGAAGCAAATGCCATACAAACAAATTGAACAGGGTTTGAAAGAGTTGTCGAAGGAAGAGGTTGAACCATTTCACTTTGAACGCATGATGGCTCGGACGCGGACTGAAATCCAAAGGAGAAATCCAATTATGGTTACCTTAAAGAGAACTGCCATTACATCAGGAGTCGTTGTTGCGTTGTTCATCGCAATGCTGCTGATCCCTGCAAGTTATTCGGTGAATGTTGGGAGTATTGTCAAAGCTGAATTTGACATGAACGAGGCTTCACTGCTTTCCGTTATGGATTCGATGGATAAAATTGAAGGCGTTACGAATCAGAATCTATCCGTTGATAATGGAAAAGCGGTGTTAAATCTTGCTTTTCGAGATCGCTCTGCAAGCAAAGCTGAAGGCGAAGTTAAATCTGCGCTGATTGCCGCGATAAGCGATGATTCACATTTATCCGTTTCATCTGAAGATATTAAAAAGCAGATGGGTGGGAATGCACTCGCCGCCGTGACGGGTGGCGCTATAAGGATCGGTGTTGAGGATATGTCGGATAGTGAGATTGAAGCGCTTATTGTGAATGCTGTCAACGCGAGCGGCGCCCAGGTGCGTAACGTTGATGTTTCAACCACTGAACTTCCTGATGGAGAGATCAGAAGGATGATTCGAATCGAAGCTGAATGCCCAGACGGAGCCAATCCCGATGACATAGACCTGTCACCGTTAATGGAAGGTCTTGAAGAAAATGCAGACGGCAGGAAGATTATCAAGATACGGAAGAATTGCGAAGACTGTATGAAATGACTTTTAATGTTGAGTGAGTAGATTGTGCCGCAGGATGTTCAGCATCCTGCGGTTTTTTTGATTTGTTAATCCGTTCAGTTGAATCCTTAAATGTATAATTTTTAATTTTTTGTGTTACATTGACAAATGTATTGTGATTTGTTATATTTGTACAAATATCAATTTAATAAATGGAGTTTAACAGTGGCAGAGATGAAAACAACATGTGAGAATGATGAGTAATCAGATTGTGTTCAATAATATTAATCCAGCCCCAACATATATAATCAATAATATTATATAGAAATTAGTTACTGAATTCATTTCATCAATATTTGATTCACAGCGACAATGATAAATTTTGCCTTTTGGATTTACGTAGAATTGCATTGTGAGTTTGGTTTTTAGCTGTGTTGGATAAGTATAATATATGTTATTACCTGAAGAACTAATTTTACCGGGAATTTGAACACCATTAGCAGCGTATTTATATACAAGTATTTCTCCACCTTTGCCATCGTTTTCTCGACAGGTTGGAGGTCCAACGCGTTCAATGAGTTCCCACTCATAATGATCTATCCAGTGATTCATCGTATTTCTAAAATCACTTTCTGTAAGTGAAGCTGTGCAACTGGTTAGTAGCATTAAAAAGAGTAGTACTGAAGAGAATTTTATGTACCGCATCGTAAAATCCTTGATATTTTGATAATGGTAATATAAAGATGATGTTCCCAAAAATCAACGTGAGAGTGAATTAGGTTTACAGCGTTTATTAAAATGCCATAATCTAAGACATTCCGAAAATAATTACAATTAAGATGAAAGAGAAATTAAATGGCTGATTCATTAGATTTAGCTCAAAGAGTAAAAATTATGGAGGTTCAGGAAGCAGCTAAAAAAGCGAAAAAGTACTTACTTGATTTAAGTACAGAACCTCTTAATTCTGTAATGTTAGAGGAAATAGAGTTAGGTGAAAAATCCTGGTTTATTACATTTAGTTATACAAACGCTGCCGGACTCTATTCAAAATACAGGATAATAGAGATTGATGCAGAAACAGGTAATTTCATTTCCATGAAGATTAGGACTTTGAATTGATGGATAAAATGACGGGAGATTCTATAAATCAATATAAATCAAAAGGTCTTCTAATAGATACTAACCTGTTGCTTTTATATGTAATTGGGAAACATTCTATTAGAATGATAAGTAGATATAAACGAACAAGTTCTTATTCTTCAGAAGATTTTGAGATGTTGACTGATTTTATTAGTAAATTTGGCTCTATCATAGCAACTCCAAATATTCTAACTGAAGTCAGTAATCTTTCTCCACGCGAAGATTATAATTATTCCAAAGTATTCAGAGAGGAAATAACGGTAATAAATGAGGAGTATGTCACAAGTCGTAATGCTTCGGAGGTTTTAGAACCATCTGAGTTTTCAAGATTTGGTCTAACTGACGCAGGTATAGTTCACATAGCCAAAGAAAACTATCTTGTTCTGACAGACGATCTTCCTTTGCATAACACACTTAGAAGTCGGGGAATCGAAACAGTTAATTTCAATTATATACGAAATGAACGTTGGCTAAGTTGAAGTTGAATTCAATCGTATTACCATAACCTTTCACCAAGTCATCCTTATTGAGTTGCCGCCAGATTTCAAGCGAAGCGTAATCTGGCGTTAATACAGACTTTACTCCAATCCTGCCATGTTACTCTTCGCTTGAAATCTGGCAGGAACTCTGAATTTTTATATTATCGGACAGACTCCCGAGCGAATTTCGTTCGGGTTTTTATTTGGTTGCTCTTCTGGATTGACAGCATACACATTTCCTTATTCCTTGACTTAACACTTTATGATAATTAAATTACTTAGTTACTTGGGGCTGTAGCTCAGTTGGGAGAGCGGTACGTTCGCAACGTACAGGCCGTCGGTTCGATCCCGATCAGCTCCACTTTAATAAAGGCTGTGCTAGATGGGAAGTTAGCGGTGTCCTGTAACCCGCAATCCGCTATAGCGGGGTTGAATACCCACATTTGAGGTCTTCCCTTCCTGCGTAAGCCGCCCGTTCGTGTGATGTTAAAGGTCTGGTCTCGCGCAGCGGACACGCACCCAACCCCGTCAGGACCGGAAGGTAGCAGCGGTAAGTGTAGTGGACGGGTGCCGTGAGGTTGCCGGGCATCAGTCACCGGAAGGATCCGGATGCGTTGTGAAGGCGATCGAAGGTGGGGCACAGCCAACTTTGAGTTAGCAAGTTAGCAAGTTTACAAGTTAGCAAGTATTAATATTTTAAACAATTGCTTGCTATCCTGTTTCTTTTATAACTTGCCAACTTTTAAACTTGTAAACCTGTAAACTTAATTATGTCTTATCTCGTCTTAGCACGTCGCTGGCGTCCGAAACGTTTTTCTGAAATTGTCGGGCAGCCACATATTGTTAAAACTCTGCATAACAGCCTGCTGCAGAATCGTATTGCACATGCTTATTTATTCAGTGGTCCAAGAGGCGTCGGTAAAACAACCACAGCAAGACTGCTTGCGAAAGCCCTTAACTGCCTGAAACCACAGGATGGTGAGCCATGTGGAGAATGCGACGCATGTATGGCTATCAGTGAAAGCAGGTTTATTGATGTTATTGAAATAGACGCTGCATCAAATAGACGCATTGACGAGATCCGCCAGCTTCGCGATGGTATCAGATATACTCCAGTTGAAGGCAGGAGCAAAGTATATATTATTGATGAAGTACACATGCTTACCGTTGAAGCATTCAACGCTTTGCTTAAAACACTTGAAGAACCACCCGAACATGCTTATTTTTGCCTTGCCACGACAGATCCCCAGAAAGTTCCTGCAACGATACTCTCACGATGCCAACGATTCGATTTCAGAAGAATTTCCGCAGCCGAACTTAGAGCGCATCTGGAGCATATCTGTAAAGAAGACAAAATTGAATACGACAATGAAGGTCTTGATATTGTAGCTCGACGCGCTGACGGTTCAGCTCGTGATTCGCTAAGTCTTCTTGACCAGGTGATTGCTTTTGCTGAAGGCAGAGTTCTTAAAGAAGACGCCATAGAAGTGCTTGGAGAATTAAAGCTTGATCTCTATTTCAAGGCAGTTAATCTTGTTGGTTCCGGAACAACGACCACTGCTTTTTTACTCGATGAAGAATTAGCTTCGTCAGGAACGGATATTCAAGACTTTCTATCAGGATTACAAAGTCATATAATACAATTATTACAGGTTAAAGCAGGTGGTCTGGACAGTGTGGACATACCACCGGATGTTGAGGAGGAATTTAAAACAGTCGCTGAAAATCACAGTGAAGCAGATCTGATTCGAATGCTTCAATTCTGCACCGCTGCTGAAGTGGATATCCGTCGCAAGTTTAATCCTCGAAGTAGATTACAATTATTACTATTAAAATTTGCTACGATGGAGAGAAGTATTGAACTCAGTGAACTTATCGGGCAGTTGGAGGGCAATAAACCAATTCCGCAGCAAAAAAAAAGAACAGAAACTAAACAGAGTACGATAAAGCAAACCAAGATCGAAGATAAAGTAACTGCTGGCTCAAAAGAATCCTCAGAAAAACAAGATCAAAAAGTAATACCGGTTTTCAACTCGACAGATGATGCTCTGGCAGTGGTGGTCGGAAAATGGGACGAAATCTGCAAGAGAATTACTGAAAAGCAGCCATCTTCCGGCAGCGCTATAAGCTGTGGTTACCCGATAGAATTTAAGGATAATATTCTGACTTTAGGTTTTAAGTATAAGAATCATCTTGAGATTGCGCGCGATTACAGACAGATTTTACTTGATGAAATTATCGCTATAATTGGCAAGGTCAGTCTTGAATTCAAGATTACGGATTTGCCAGAAAACATTACACATCGGAATTATGTAAAAGAAACTAATGATCCTGTTCTGAAGCTTCTCGAGGATCGTCTTGGCGCTAAAGAAATTAAATAAAAAACTTATTTGCTGGAGATAGAACTATGAAAGGACCCAGACCGCTTATGGGGGGTGGTGGGGGAAACATGGGAAAACTGCTTAA
Source organism: bacterium (assembly GCA_021734165.1). GTDB lineage: Bacteria > Electryoneota > AABM5-125-24 > Hatepunaeales > Hatepunaeaceae > JAIPJL01. The sequence continues at coordinate 69,083 of JAIPJL010000002.1, forward strand.
ACAAGCTCAAAAAATGCAGAAAGAAATGGCAAAAGCTCAGGAAGCAGTTGCCGATCTTGAGGTTGAAGCATCTTCTGGCGGAGGCAGCGTAACTGCCAAAGTTAATGGTCAAATGGAACTGCTTTCGCTTAAAATTGATCCGGAAGCAGTTGATCCTGAAGATGTTGAGATGTTGGAAGACATTATTATTGCCGCAGTTAATAATGCCATGAAAGAGATGCGCATCAAATCGGAAGAAGCGATGGCAAAAGTAACCGGTGGAATTGGTGGATTAGGTATGCCTGGGATGCCGTTTTAAAGTTAGAAAGTTAGAAAGTATAAAAGTACGAAAGCATAGGTGAATCAAATATAGAAAATTGTTGAGGCAGCATATGTCTCTTTGTTTACAGCAATGCAGTTAGAGTTGCCATTACTGCCCTAAATGGATTATAGTTTAAGTAAACTTATAACATAATCCTTTAATTTACTCTTGTGTAATGCAGATCATTGAATTAATTTATAACTACTAAACACTGAACTCCGGGAGATCGAAATGAAACAACTGTTTGCTTTTTTGCTTATTTCCCTGCTTGCAGCGGGTGTGTTACTTGTTGGTTGCTCTGACGATGATGGCCCAACTGGTACTAATGGGAGTTATGGCGTTGTCAGCGGTACTGTTGTTGAGGTTTTTGAAGTAGAAGTTGATACTGCTACGGTAGATAGCTCTGTCGGTATTTTTGAAGCTTTAGTGCAGGTTGACGGTACCAATATCACGACCTATACTGATTCATCAGGGAGTTACACTCTTGAAGCGCCGGTTGGAACAATCAACATTACTGTCTATAAAGATGGTTACACTGATGGAACCGCTGCTGATGTAGTTGTAACCGAAGGAGAAACCACAACTGTCAATTTCAGTATTGAGCCGGGTCAAGGCAGTATTCCAAATCAACCCATTGTCGGTATGTGGATGTTGAGCGGGATGGCTGTTAATGGCAATGATATTCCGGAAGATGGATTTCTTGTGATTACTCTGACCTACAGAGCGGATAGTACTGGATTATTAGCGTACCGCGGCTATTCAGAAGAATTTTGCTGGTCACTTTCCGGAGGACTTCTAAGTATGGAAGGCAGCAATCTTGCCAATATGACAGGAACGGTTTCGGGTTATAATATTACTTTTGAAAAATCTGAGAGCGGTAATGTCGTAACACAAGTATTCACTAAACAGCATAACGGAACAGAGGATAACCTCGATCTGCGACTTATCGGAAAATGGGAATTATCAGAAGTTGCCATTGAAAGTTCAACTGAACCGCCCGATACTACTATGAAGTGGGATCTTGAATTTTACAACACAGGTCTTGGTTCTATGACGCTTGAGAATTTCTCAGAGCGTTTTAAATGGTCAACGAGTGAAGATAGATTATTCTTATTTGGTGACGTTTATATCTACTCGATTCTCGGTGATACGCTCTCAGGAGATACTTTAACTGGTTATGATATTAACTGGCATACACTTGTGTTAGATGGCGCCGGTTACGGTAAACATTATTATTATACATTTGAAGTTTGGGAAGATGGCGTCGAAGAAGAGGATGCTGATACTACTGAAGGATTTATTGATGTCGATTTAGTAGGCTCATGGGATCTAATAGGTAGAAAATTTAATTTCGTCGATATTCCCATTGATAGCTTACCCGCAATTGGTTTTTCTTTACTTGCTGATAGTACGGGCGAATCTTTCATCGACGATTCAACACGCAGCCTGACATGGTCGGTAAATGAGACTCTCACACGGGCATACTTTACTTATGAGAATGAAGATCAGGAAACCTTTTTCTATGAAATAGCTTTTACTGATACCTCGGTGATTTTGAAAACAGAGTACATGAAAAACAACATTTTCTATAATGACGTTTATCTTAATAGTGTTGGAATAGGATTTTAAATTTTGTTCAGGTTGTTATAATACAAAAGGCGTTCTATGAACGCCTTTTGTATTTAGGGTATTTATTATAAACAAGAAACTTGAATATTATTTTCTGTTAATTGCTATCTCTCTCATTTCAGCTCTCCCTTCGTGCCATTTAATATCAATCCACAGACACGATTCAGGCAGCAGATGTGGAAATCGCTGTGCCCATTCGATTATTACAATGCTTTCGGTATTAAAAAGTTCCGCAAATCCCAATTCCATGATTTCATCATCTGATCTGATTAAATAGAAATCGGCATGATAGATAGGGAATGTATGGGGATAAGTATTTATTCGCATGTAACTTGGGCTTGTGACATTATCCTTATAACCGAGTCCGCGACAGATACCGCGCGCAAGAAGTGTTTTTCCTGCGCCAAGTTCCCCACATAAGGCAATGACATCTCCCTGAGTAATCCGCGAAGCGAGATTAACTCCAAATTGATAGGTTTCTTCTGGTGAATGGGAGATCATTAAAATGGGTGGCACGGGTTACTTGATTGAAACATTAAATTGTTAAATCTCTCTTCTGAGGCGTTTGATCGGAATATGCAGCAGTTCGCGATATTTTGCTACAGTTCGTCTCTTAATCCTGAAACCTTCTTTGTTTAACAAGTCACATAGTTGTTGATCTGAGAAGGGCTTTAATTTATTTTCACTGCCGATAATTTCTTTTAATCTGGATTTGATCACGCGATTTGAAACATCCTCACCATCATCGGTTTCCATTTTCTCGCTAAAGAAGTATTTAAGTTCAAGTACTCCCCAATCGGTCTGAACATACTTTCCGTTAGTAACTCGTGAGATAGTAGAGATATCCATTTCGATATCCTCAGCAATATCGGCGAGAATCATTGGTTTTAATTTACTCGGTCCGTATCTGAAGAAATCTTCCTGCCGATGGATAATTGCTCTCATTGTGCGTATCATGGTAGTACGTCGCTGATGAATAGCATTGATAAACCAACGCGCAGATTCAAGTTTGCGTGAAAGGAAATCACGGACTGTTTTTTCCGAACTACGCTTATCCATGTACAACTCGCGATATGCCTGATTAATACGAAAGTTAGGAACATCACCATCGTTTAATACTACAACATATTCATTTCCAACTTTAGAGACGATAAGATCAGGTATAACATAGTTCTGTTTTTCATCAAAATAACCTTCTCCCGGTTTTGGATTAAGTTTGCCAACGATCTGAAATACAGTCTTTATTTCCTCAATATCGACTTCGAGTTTCTCGGCAAGAATCTCATAACGCTTATTAATAAAGTCGTTCCAGTATAAGTCAAGTATTTTTTCAGTAATGGGAGAGGGTGGCTGTCGATGTTTCACCTGTACTAATAGGCATTCACGAATATCTCTTGCTGCGATCCCAATCGGATCATACTCCATAATTCTGCTGTGTACCGATACGACTTCTTCAACGC
>JAIPJL010000078.1 GCA_021734165.1 bacterium
GTTAACTTATGATCCTGTCGATCAGCATTACCTACATCTTCGATAACATAGCCGTTTTTTTGAAGCCATTTTGCCGCTTTACCGGCAATACCTCCCACACCACAGCCATTTAATACCTGTACTTTTATCGCTACAATTTCTTCATCGTCGCGAGTGTTTTCATCAGGCTTTGTGTTAATTGCTTCATTAGCAGGGATAACAGCATTTTGAGTGTAGATTTCCTGCTGTTCCGAAATTGCATCAAGTTTTGCGGCTGTTTGATCAATCTCAATCAGCATCTGACGCATCTCTGCAATAGCACGGTTATCATCCGTTTTAGCCTGCTGATTTAACAGAACAAGAACCAATAAAACTATCTGGATTAATACAAGTATGATCAACAGATTCAACCTGCCGTTTGATCCTGAGCTTGAAATACCGCTAAGGATACGTGTTCTGTTACGTGGAATAGGAGACATATTTACCTTTTTGTTAGGCTTTTAACTCTAAATATAGAGTTAACGCTTTAGCGTGTCCCGTCAGCCTGAAAGCTGTACTCTGAACTGCCTAATGTTCAAAACCAAAATATTTAAAAAAGACCGAGTAAATCACCTCGGTCTAATAAAAAGTGTCGGAGTGCACAAGCAAGCTTGTGCCTTGTTTGCGCACACTATTATAGTAGAACGAAGCAAGCTTCGTTACTCCGATAAACGCCTGAATTGTCCGGCATTATTAAGTCCATTATTCAAGTATAATCCAGGAGCCTGAATTAGCTCTATACGCATCTGGAAATTATGTGTCGGACGCCAATCCAAAGCAACTCCTCCGATCATTGAATTGAAGTTGTTAGGATATATTGATTGTCCAGCTAACCTGCTGTCCTGATAGCCCATTAGGAAACTCAATGTAAGCGGATCCGACAATCTGTAACCGAACGTTGCTGTATAAAGGCTCTGTGTCAAAGACTGCCCGTTTCCGGTAGCAAAACCAAAAGATACATTGTGCTGAACAGTCAACCTGGATGGATCGATTAATCCATCGGTTGACATACCGCTGTTCCCCAGCCAGTCCTTAAAACCAAGACTGTTATCATTATACGTCGGTGTTGCGTTTGCTGCGAAGAACGAAACCGCCAGCAAAGCAATTATTAGTATTCGTCTGTACATTACAAGCCTCGTTTCAGAAGAACAAACATTCCTGTTTGTCGTATTTCTTTATAAATTTCACCTAAACTAAATTTTAACAAATAAACCATCAAATGTCAACACTTATAATGATTTACGCAACTTCAACTCAGCTTCAAGCTGTAAAAGTTGCTCTCGGCTGTTGACTCCTGCCACTTCAACAGGATCACCTACAAGAAATGCTGCCAGATGTTCCCCTTTTTTCCGTAATATCGATACTGCGTCAGTTATGTAATATTCACCTGCAGCGTTGTCATTGTTGATCTCATCCAATACCGAAAATAAATGCTCAGATTTAATAAAGTAAATCCCTGCATTTACCTCTTTAATGATATGCTCTTTTTCGTTAGTATCCTTTTCCTCTACGATACGCTGCAACTCACAGTTTGTTCCTCTTACAATACGTCCATAGCCCTTGGGATCTTCAGGCTTAAACGTAAACACCGTAATCGCCGCTTCCGAGTCACGATGATGCTGTAAAGCATGTCTAACCGTTCCAGCAGACATCAAAGGAACATCACCTGAAAGGATCAGAACATCACCAGTATAACCGTCAAGTAAATGGTGACAGGATTTTACAGCGTCCGCAGTACCAAGCTGTTCCTCCTGAACAGCATATTCCACTCCCATATCGCGAGTTGCCTCTTTTACCTGCTCCCGCCCATGTCCGATTATCAGTATAACGCGCTCTGAACCGACTTCGAAAGCAAGTTCTATTGCATGATGAACTAAGGGCTTTCCTCCAAGTGTATGAAGCACTTTCGGCAGGTCAGACTTCATACGCTTACCCTGACCACCCGCCATAATTATTGTTACAAATGATCTTGACATATAACCTTTGTGTCTTGAGTAAAGTGCTGTCAAACGTCCCGTTTGACAGCAAGAATGGTATCGTTTAAGGGTCAAACGAGACGTTTGACGCCACTCATAGATATCCTTACATTATCAATCAAACGCGTCCCACCAATGTACACCGCAATTAAAATTTGAACTCCCTCTCCAACTTCGGACTGGAATTCAAGTGTTTGCGGATTAACTGCTTCGATGTATTGTATTTCAACACCAGGTTTAGACTCCAGTATCTCCCGCATTCCTGCAACGATTTCAGAATAGTTAGAGACACCCGACGCCGCCTGCTCTTTTACCCATTCAAGTGATTTAGGAATTAATGCGGCTAACTCGCGATCCTTCTTACTCAAATACTTATTCCGTGACGACATTGCCAGACCATCTGATTCCCTCACTGTCTCACCAAAAGCAAGCTCAACAGACAGATTAAGGTCGCGCGTCATCTGTTCAATGACTCTTGCCTGCTGATAATCCTTAAGTCCGAAAGCTGCCATTGAACATCCGGTTATATTAAACAGACGCAGCACTATCGTTGCTACACCTCGAAAATGATCCGGTCTGAATTTACCACAAAGCGGTTTTGAGAGTTCTTCTACATTTACATAAGTCTGAAAATCAGCAGGATACATCTCATCGGAAGATGGTGCAAAAACAAGTTCACAACCAACACTTTCGAGCAATTCCACATCTCGAATTTCATCTCGCGGGTATTTGTCCAGATCATCCCCTGCTCCAAACTGGATGGGATTCACGAATATACTGGCTGCTTTCAGATCACAGCGCCCTTCCAGCAACTGAAACAGGCTAAGGTGACCTTCATGCAGATACCCCATAGTCGGAACCAAACCAATGCGAATGTCCTTACGCTTCAATTCATCAGTAAAGGTGGACATTTCGTCTATCGAACGAATTAGTCGGATAGCTGTTCTCCTGTCAGTAGGACAAACATTCCTGTTTGTCGTGTGTAATGATAAAAACGCTCAGAGGACAAGTATTCCCCTGCCTTCGCAGGGGCAGGCTCTGCTTGTCAATGAATTCTTCATTTAATGAATCTTCGCACCACTTGGGATATCTTTGTCCAACGTCAACAAACCTATCTCTTCCCCACTGCCTGCTGCAAGCAACATTCCTTGTGATAGTATTCCACGCAGTTTTACCGGTTTCAGATTTGAGACAACTATCACCCGTTTGCCAATCAGTTCATCCGGCGAATATGATCCCGCAATCCCGGCAACAACCTGACGTTTCTCACTACTGATCTCCACTTCTACAACTAAAAGTTTATCTGAGTTCTCGGCTTTTTTAGCTGAAGTTACAACTCCAACTCTGAGGTCAAGTTTAGCAAAATCGTCAATAGTCATTTCAGCGGGATTGTCCGATTTCTCAGCCTTGGCGCTTTCCAGTTTCAGCTTCTTCATATCAATCCGCGGGAAAAGTTGTTCAGTTTTCTGAGGCACATGAACATCATCATCAATCCACTGTTTCAGTAAAGCCATTTTCGCCGGCATTACAGGAACAAGCAATTCTGCAACAAGCATAAGAGCGTCAAGTACATCAAGCATCGCTAAAGCGGTTTTGTCAGGTTCTATTTTTGCATTCTTCCATGGTTCCAGATGCTCTACATGCTGGTTGAGTCCTCTAATCAGCATCATAATCTCTTCGATAGCTGCATGGGGACGAAGAGCTTCAATTTCCCGCTTAACTACGCTTTCAAGATTATGAGCGCGTTCTGCCAGTTCGGTAGAAAAACTACCCCATTTTTCTTCTGATAATTTATACTTGCTCCAGCCAAATTGATGATAAAGCTTTGCAAACCTGCTATAAAGATTTCCCAAATCATTTGCCAGATCGGAATTGATTCTTTGAACGAAGATTTCCTCTGAAAAGCCTGCATCTTGTCCGACAACCATCTCCTTCATAACGAAATACCTGAATTCATCGGATCCGTATTTTTCAGCCATCACCAGCGGTTCTATGACATTGCCGTCAGATTTCGACATCCGTGCATCGCTCTTATCCAACCACCAGCCATGCGCAAGTATATGTTTCGGAGGCTCATAACCAGCTGCATAAAGCATAATAGGCCAATAAATTGCATGTGTTGTCAAAATATCCTTGCCGATCAAATGATAATCAGCAGGCCAATCGACTTTTAAACCTACAGGAGGTGTTTTCGTTGCAGAAAAATAGTTAATAAGCGCATCAAACCATACATAAGTCACATAATCATCATCCCAGGGAATCGGAATTCCCCAGTCAAGTCTGCTCATAGGTCGGCTTATACAAAGATCACCAAGTGGCTGCTTGAGAAAACCTTTTACCTCATTTAGACGAAAAGCCGGTAAAACCGCATCGGGATTATCTTCGTAGTGTTTAATCAACCAATCCTGATACTTAGACATTTCAAAAAAGTAGTTAGTTTCTTTGCGTCTCTCGACCGGTCTTCCACATATCGGATCCTTGCCGTCAACCAAGTCCTTCTCTGTAAAATAGCGTTCTTCATAAACCGAATACCAGCCATCATACTCCTGCTTATACACATCACCTTTTTCGTACACTTTATTTAAAAAATCTATTACAACCTTTTCGTGCCGCGGTTCGGTTGTGCGGATGAAGTCATCGTTCGAAATTCCTAATTTATACCAGACTTCTTTCCAAGTTTCTGCCATCCTATCACAGTGCTGTTGTGGCGTGACCTTTCTTTCAGTTGCAGACTGTGAAACCTTCTGTCCGTGCTCATCAAGACCGGTCAGAAAGTGAACCTGTCGATCATCAAAGAGACGATGATAACGCGCTAATACATCTGCCAGAATGGTTGTGTAGGCATGACCGATGTGCGGTTCACCATTAACGTAGTAAAGCGGTGTAGTTATGTAAAACTGTGATGACATTAAAAAATCCAGATAAACTTGTAAACTTTATAACTTGTTAACTCTCTTACTCAATCACTTATTTCTTCAACCGTTACCCCGTCTTCCCCATTGACATTAATATCAACAGCAGTTTCCGCATGTTCACCTGTACAATATGAATCATACTCAAAAGCAAGGCAACATTTAAGTCTGCTGCACCATCCAGATAACTTTGAAGGATTAAGTATTAAATTTTGTGTTTTTGCCATTTGAGTAGTAATCGGTTGAAACTCGTTTAAGAAACTGACACAACACAACCTACGACCACAAGTACCGTAACCCTCAAAACGTTTTGTTTCGTCTCTCGCTCCAATCTGTCTGAGTTCAATGCGAGTACGGAAAGTTCCCGCCAAATCCCTGACCAGATCGCGAAAATCAACACGACCATCTGCAGTAAAGAAAAAAGTAAGTTTTAGTCCGTCAAATCGACATTCAGCTTCTGAAAGCTTCATAGCCAGATTGTGATGCTTAATCTTCTTACGACAGACTGCCAGCGTTTGCGCTTCGTACTCGCGCAAACGGTCAATACACTGCCTGTCCTGAATCGTGGCTTTTCTTATTACACTAAATTCCGGTTTTTCTACAATAGGAGGAAGACTTTTATGAACACACCTGACTTCTCCAGCATCCTGACCACGATCTGCTTCTGTAACTGCAACATCACCTTGTTTGAAAGGAAATTCATAAGGATTGCTGAAAATATCACGGCGATGTCCTTTAAACTCAACTATAACATAACTTCCACGATTACCAACTGATTTTGCTATACCTATACTGTTCATTTCGCTATCCGATATATATTAACTCCAAGAGCAATCAAAACTAACGGTACGTTACCATTATCGTCTATCGCTATGCAAGCTCTCTCTATCTCCCGCCAAATCTTTTGTAATTGTTCATCATTATATCTTGATGCAATCTTAGAAACTGTCTTTTCTTCGCTGCTTGTAAGACGATGTAAGTCCGCATTATCATTAAAAGCCCTAAACGTTAACGCATCTCTAATCCAGAATGAGACGCCAGTAAGTCGTTTGATTACATCCGATCTTTGCGCTTTCGATAGATTGTTCACGTATTCGTTAATCTTTGGTACATTCCCGGTGACGGATGATCTTAGAAAATCGAGCCCTTCCTCAAGCATTATAATAGCTTCATCATCAGCATGCTGCAAAGCTCTCGTAAAACTCCCTTGTGAGAGTCGTGCCGCTGTTTCAGCTTTTTCTCGATTTATCCCTAAAACTTTGATTAAACCATCTGTAATATCTTTTTGCTTGAGAGGAGGAAAATTAACAATCTGACAACGGGAAACAATTGTCGGTAATAAATCTCTTACACTCGACGAGCACAGTATTAGACAACAGTCGTGGGGTGGTTCCTCAAGCAATTTTAAAAAAGCATTTGCCGCTTCATCACGTATCCGTTCAGCCGAATGCACTATAACGACACGTTTACCCGATCTATCCATTAGTAAAGATAGTTTATTTCTGAGTTCGCGTATCTGATCAAGGAGAATTCTACCCGTATCAGTAAATGTCAAAGGCGCATATATCTCAGCGCTTTTTATCGATATTATTTCTTCAAAAGCTTTCTGCGCATCCTCTCCCTTGTTCTTATCAAGACGGGGCAGTGGAAATATAGGATATATATTGGGATGCTGCCAGGCGAGAACACTTCGGCATGAATTGCACGTGCAACCTTTAAATGAATCTGCCCTAACTTGGTCTGAGCAGTTCAGCACCCTCGCAATCTCAAGAGCCATAGCAAGACGACCTGTTCCTTCCTGACCGATAAAAAGATAGGCGTGAGCCATTCTTTCACCAAGGAGAATGCGTTTTAAGTTTTGTTTAATTGCCTGTTGTCCAATTACAGACGGAAACAATCCTGCTTTATCGTTAATTATATGTTTTTTATCTTCATTCACTTTTTAAACTCTCACACTTCATTGCAGCCATTTGATCGGATTCTGTTTATTTCGCTGCGACCAAACTTCAAAATGAAAACTACTCTCCGCACCAATATCACCCACTTCACCAATCGGATTCCCAGCGCTGACAATATCGCTTTCGGAAACGAAAATATTCCCAAGTCGAGCATAAACCGTATAATAACCGTCATTATGTGACAGAATTACGGTATTCCCAAATCCACGCAACCAGGTAATCCTTGTAACCTGTCCCCTTGCTACAGCATATACAGGTTCTCCTGATAAAGCTTGAAGATCAATTCCCGGGTTGATAGTGGTTGTGCCAAGTTCCGGGTGACGGTTTCGTCCGAAAGCCTGAATTACTTTCTTTCTCTCAAGGGGCCAAGGTAGTTTCCCATACAAGTTACTGAACGGAACGTCAGGCTGCCATACTTTCCTCGAAGCAGGCCTGCTTCCTTCAAGCCGCTTAATCTCCCATTCTATTTGATCCAACGACTGCTTGCGCTCATCAAGGATCGCCTTCAATAAATCTGTATCATTTGATATTTTTGTAAGAATCTGCTGTTTCCGTGTCTTTTCCGTTGCAAGTTCAAGCTCCTCAGCACGTCGATCATTTATCAAACCTCTTACTCGTTCAAGCTCGCTCAATCTGCGAGCTTGTTCAATTGTCAGAGTCCGATAAACTTCATTTAGCTTCCGGCGATCGCTAATTACTTTATCTCTTTTTTCCTTGATATTATCCAAACGAAGACGATCAAATCTTGCTACTGCCTGAAGGTATCTCTGACGTCGGGAGAAATCATTTAAATCAGCAGATGCAATTAAAAGAGCCAGACGATCTCCTGAACGATGCTTGTACAGGTAAGAAAGACGCTCCCCTGCATCGGTACGCATCTTTAGAAGACCCGCCTCTTCAATAGCGAGATTTTCCGAAAGCACGTTAATCCTTCCTTCTAACTCTGCTATTCTGTTTTTAAGATGCTTTGCTCGTTTAGCGCTGTCACTCTCACGCTGTTTTAACTCTCGGACGATCTGATTATGAAGATCCATCTTGCGATCAACATCCTGGAGTTGGCGTAAGACTCCCTGTTTACCTTCTTCCGATTGAAGAATGCGACCTTCTATCACGCTAATCTCGTCACGCAGCATAGCTATTTTATCATCTGACCCCTCAACTGCAAAGCAATCAGATATATTAAATAAAATACCTGCTGAAAAAACCAAAACTAATGTAAATACTGAATCATTCACTTTGATTTCATTAAAAAGTCTTGAATCTTATACTATTCACCGTTATAAATATAGGATTTCACCTATCGATTTGCAATAATAAAGTCAGAAGTTGAGAGTATATGTTAATTTGTTGCAGCACAATACACTTTGTGTCTTGACTTGTAACGAAAGAAGATATATATTTTGTTTCTCAGATAAAAAAGTGAGGTTTAGAGTTGCGTACATATATCCCAAAGCCAAAAGATATTGAACATAAATGGTGGGTGGTTGATGCCGAAGGACAGCGTCTTGGACGACTGGCTACGCGTGTTGCTACTATTTTAAGAGGCAAGCATCGTCCAATTTACACGCCTAATCTTGACACAGGTGATTTTGTCGTTGTAATTAACGCCGATAAAATCGGGGTCACCGGTAATAAACTCGATCAGAAAACTTATTTCAGGCACTCACGGTATCCTGGCGGTTCGACATTTACTTTAATGAGGAATGCCATCGATACTAAACCTGAATGGGTCGTTCATCAGGCAATCTGGGGGATGCTTCCTCATAATAGATTGGGACGGAAACTGATCAAAAAGCTGAAAGTTTATAGCGGTGATTCGCATCCTCATCGTGCCCAGCAACCGGAAGAATTGAAATTACCGGTAATGTAGAATATCACAACTTTGATGTTGATTAAATATAATTCATCCAACTGGAGTGAATTTGAAAACAAATAAATATTATGCCACCGGTCGTCGTAAAAGAGCAATAGCCCGAATCTGGGTAAGTCCGGGAACCGGTAAAATACGCGTTAACAGTCTTGATTTGATGTCATACTTTAATCGAGCCACACTGAAAATGATCATTGAACAACCTTTGATTGCTGCAGGTGGAATAGATAAATTCGACATAGAAGCAAAGGTTAAAGGCGGCGGTAAATCTGCTCAGGCAGATGCAATGACTCTCGGCATGGCTCGTGCACTTGTTGACTACGACCCCGAACTGCGTCTTGAGATGCGGAAAGGTGGTTTCTTGACCCGTGATCCACGTGAAAAAGAACGGAAAAAATATGGACAACCAGGAGCCCGTAAGCGCTTCCAGTATTCAAAACGTTAATACTGAATCAACAGTAATTGCTGTTGATAAAAAAATCACCGGTTCCGAACAGTTACCCAGGGTAACTGTCGATCAGCTTCTCTTAGCAGGCGCACACTTTGGTCATCTAACAAGACGCTGGAATCCGAAAATGAAGAAATATATATTTTCTTCACGGAACGGTATCTATCTGATTGATCTTTTTAAGACTCAGAAGCTTATCAATGTTGCATGTGATAAGATCGCTAAAATTGCTGCCAGTGGTGAAGATATCATGTTTGTTGGAACTAAAAAACAGGCACGCGATATTATTGAAAGCGAAGCAAAACGCGCCGGAGCATCATACGTAACCTACCGCTGGCTTGGTGGTATGTTAACCAATTTCTCAACCATTCGCAAAAGTTTGAAAACTATGGAAAACTACGAGCGCATGGCTACTGATGGAACTTATGAGAAGTTACGGAAAAAAGAGATACTTACCATTGAAAAAGCTAAGGAAAAATTACTCAGGGTTTTAGGTGGTATTCGAGACATGAGAAGGCTCCCCGGAGCAATTTTCATTGTTGACACTAATCATGAATCTATTTCCGTTGCAGAAGCTCGTAAGCTTGATATACCTGTTTTTGCAATCGTTGATACCAATGTCGATCCGGATTTGGTTGACTATCCAATACCTGCTAACGATGACGCTTTTAAGTCTATCGGACTCATCTCCCGAGCATTTGCTGACGCCATTATAGAAGGCAAAAAGCATTATCAGGATGCTCATGTCGTTGTTGAGAAAGAAGCACCGGTTCAAGCTGAAAGTGAAAAACCTCATAAACCTAAACGCCGTCGCTCACGCCGTCGTAAACCTTCAGGTGATCGACCTGGTGGTGAAAGACAAAGCAGCGAAAATAAGGAGAGTAAGTAATGGGTCAACCGACCAGTAAAGACGTGGTTGCTCTGCGACAGAAAACCGGACTGGGCATGATGGACTGCAAACGAGCGCTTGAAGCTGTTGATGGCGACTTTGAAAAAGCGATTGAGTATCTGCGGAAAAAAGGTATCTCAAAAGGCGAATCCAGAACTGGGCGCCCCACCGGACAAGGATTAATTGAAACCTATATTCATCCCGGTGGTCGTCTTGGAGTTATGATTGAAGTGTTATGCGAAACTGATTTCGTTGCGCGCTCGGAAGATTTCCAGACGCTCGTGCATGACCTTGCTATGCAGATCGCTGCCGCTTCGCCGATAGCGGTTAAACGTGAAGACATTCCTGAGGAAAAAATCCAAAAGGAAATGGAAATCTATCGCGAGCAAATCCAAAAAGAGAACAAGCCACCTGAAATAGTCAAAAGAATCGCTACAGGGAAACTTGAGAAATTCTACGAAGAAACTTGCCTGTTAGAACAGGGATTTATCAAGGATCCTAAGGTTAAAATAAATGATATTATCCTCGGCGTCGCAGGTAAACTAAAAGAGAATATTATAGTTCGCAGATTCGAGAGGTATGCACTCGGTGACTGACCTTGAGTGAAAAAGTCTTTAATAGAATCATTCTCAAGGTTTCAGGCGACATCCTGAAAGGCAGTCGTGAAGGCGGTATTGATTTTGATGTAGTTAGAAACATCGCTGAGGAAATTGCTGCTGTTCACGCAACCGGTGTTGAAATCGGTATGGTGATCGGAGGCGGCAACCTTTTCAGAGGAACAGAGGCAACTAAAGCAGGTGTTGACAGAATTATTGCTGATAATATGGGAATGTTATCAACAGTGATCAATGCTATCTCTTTTCAGAACGCTTTAGAAAAACTCGATGTTCAAACACGCGTAATGTCCGCTATAGCGATTCACGAACTTGTTGAACCATTCATCAGACGTCGTGCGATACGACATCTTGAAAAAGGCAGAGTTGTGATCTTCGCCGCCGGAACAGGTAATCCACTGTTTACTACGGATACGGCAGCGGCTTTAAGAGGATCGCAAATGGGAGCCGAGATTATTCTGAAAGGCACGAAGGTTGACGGAATATACGATTGCGATCCTGAAATAAATGATGATGCGGTTAAATACCACGATATCAGTTTTATGGATGTAATTGAACAGCGTTTACGGGTTATGGATTTAACAGCCGTAACATTCTGTCGTGATAACAATATACCAATCAGGGTTTTCGACATTTTAAAAACCGGCAACTTTACAAATATCGTTAAAGGTAAGGATATCGGAACTTACGTCAGCGAGGTTTAATGATGAGCGACCAAATAATTCATGAAAGCAAGCAGCGGATGATGAAGTCCGTTCAGCACACAGGTTCTGAGATGAGCCGGATCCGCACCGGCAAAGCAACACCAATTTTACTTGAATCAATTAAAGTTGATTACTACGGTACTCCTACTCCGGTCAATCAGATTGCTAACGTAAACACACCTGAAGCACGCCTGCTGGTTATTCTACCTTACGATAAATCCATGCTGGGCGCTGTTGAGAAGGCTATTCTTGCCAGTGATCTTGGTCTGACGCCGCAAAATGACGGCTCTGTTATAAGACTGCCGATACCGATGCTGACCGCTGAACGGCGTGAGGAATTAGTCAAGCATATCAAAAGGCTTGCTGAAGACGGCAGGATATCTATCCGAAACATCCGCCGTGACGCTAATGATCAGGTGAAGAAAGCCGAAAAAGCTAGTGATATATCTAAGGACGAAGCGAAACGCCTGATGGATAATATTCAGAAGGACACCGACGAATACATCAGTGAACTTGATCAGATTTTAAAAGCTCGCGAGGAAGAAATTCGCGAAGAGTAATGCGTTGTACCCTTTTTTGTAATATATTACCATTTGAAATAAATTTACAAAACAAATAGGATTGCAGAAGTATCGGCAATCCGTAGCTTTAAATTTTTTACAGGAGGAAACATTGGCGCTTTATATTAACGAAGACTGCATTAACTGCGGAGCGTGTGAGCCTGAATGCCCCACAGAATCAATCACGGAAGGCGATGAGTTCTTTGAAATTGATCCTGAAACATGCGTTGAATGTGAAGGACATTTTGACGAACCGATGTGCATTGAAGTATGCCCCGTTGAGTGCATCTTTAAATTGGAAGAGTAATACTTTTAGAACACTCACTTCGTATGCGCTTTTTAGCGCATGCGTTCATACAGTTGTTAAAGAAAAGATCGAGTAACAATACTCGGTCTTTTCTTGTTTTGTAGCAACTTGCGAAAACTGTATAATATTTTTATATTAATGCACTCACGATTTGTACAACATAAAAATAAAGCATCATGGAAAAAGCTAAAATACTTATCGTAGAAGACGAAGAAGACATTCTGGAGCTTATACGGTATAACGTCGCCAAAGATAGGTATCAGGTGATAACCGCTCAATCAGGAGAGGAAGCTTTGCAAAAGGTTAGTTCCATAAAGCCTGACCTTATCCTACTTGATCTGATGCTTCCGGGAGTCGATGGCATGGAAATCTGCCGTCGGATTAAGGGTAATCCTGCCACTCAGAATATTCCGGTAATCATGCTGACCGCAAAAAGTGAGGAGACAGACATCGTGATCGGTCTGGAACTTGGCGCTGATGATTATATCACCAAGCCCTTCAGCCCGCGAGTTCTGCTCGCTCGCGTTAAAGCTGTATTACGCAGACAACCTGTCAACGAATCGGACGAGATGTTAAACATTGTAAAATATGAAGACCTTGTTATCGATAAGGATAGGTTCGAGGTTACTGCCGGTGATCAAAGGGTCGAACTGACCGCCACAGAGTTTCAACTGCTTTTGCTTATGATAAATCGTCCCGGCTGGGTTTTCAACCGCACTCAGATAGTAGATGCAGTGCGGGGTGAAGATTATCCGGTTACCGACCGCTCAGTTGATGTTCACATAACTTCACTGCGTAAGAAATTAGGCGCTTCAGGTCAATTAATAGAAACCGTGCGCGGAGTCGGTTACAGAATTAAGGATCAAAGATGAAGCATAAAAAGCTGCTCTGGCAGTTGGTGCCGACGTATCTTGCGATCACTCTGGGCGCTCTGCTGTTAGTCGGATGGCTGGCGGCAAACACAGTACACCGCTTCTATATATCACAGACCGAAACTGATCTTGAAGTCCGGGCTCACCTGATTAAAGAGCAGGTAAAGAAGGATTTTAACCTTGTCAATAGATTATCTCTCGACTCATTAAGTGAAGCATTAAGTCAAATTTCTTCCACGCGAATCACTTTCATCGACATTAACGGAAATGTGCTCGGTGACAGCGATGAAGATCCTGCTGAAATGGAGAACCATTCCGACAGACCTGAGATTAAACAAGCGCTGACTGCGCAGAAGGGCGTTTCCATAAGATACAGCACCACACTGAAAAAACGCATGATGTATCTCGCAATTCCAGTGAAATCTGACGCTAATGAGTCTTTGGGGGTTGTACGTGTATCATTGCCTCTTGTAACGATTAAAGATGCTCTGGCGCATGTGTATTCAGGGATAGCGATGGGAGGACTGCTTGGTTTAATTCTTGCTGCTGTGATTAGTTATCTGGTTTCAAAACGCATCAGTAATCCTCTCATTGAAATGAAATCCGGCGCTATAGCGTTTGCTTCCGGTAAATTAAATCATAGGCTTACTTCTCCACCTGTTGAGGAATTAAGTGAGCTCTCAACGGCAATGAACAAGATGGCGGTCGATTTGTCTAAAAGAATAGAGACCGTCACCAGACAACGCAACGAACTCGAAGCGGTACTATCGAGTATGGTTGAGGGCGTATTTGCTGTAGATATAGAGGAGAAGTTGCTGAGAGTGAATCGATCAGCGCAGGCGTTGCTTGGAGTGAAATCTGAGAATTGGCAGGGGCGGACTTTAACAGAGGCAGTCAGAAATCCTGATCTGCAACGATTTGTGATTGATATTCTTGAAAATCACGAGACAATCGAAGATGAGATAGTCGTCGGTGACAAATTCCTGCAAGTTCATGGTACTATCCTTCATGATGCTGCTGATCGTGAATTCGGTGCGCTTGTTGTAATGAACGACATAACCCGGCTCCGCAAACTGGAAAACATCAGGCGCGAGTTTGCCGCTAATGTCTCTCACGAATTACGCACGCCGATAACTTCGATCAAGGGTTTCGTGGAAACCTTGCGCGACGGAGCAATTGATGACAAAGAATCAGCGGTGCATTTCCTTGATATTACTGCAAAACACACAAACCGTCTTAATGCGATCATCGAAGATCTGCTCAGCCTCGCCAGGATAGAGCAGAACACCGAGTCCGATAGAATAGAACTTACCCGCGGCAGCGTCAGGGATGTTATAATGTCAGCCGTAGGAATAAGTTTGCAAAAAGCGAGTGAAAAGGGAATTCCTATCGAAATCAATTGCTCGGTAGATGCTCACGCTGATATAGCAGCTCCTTTACTGGAAAGGGCAATAGTAAATCTCCTGGACAATGCCATCAACTACAGCGGAAAGGGCAGTCAGGTCATGGTGAACGTAGAGAAGCAAAACTCCGAGATTGTAATTTCTGTCAAGGATTCCGGCTGTGGAATCGATGCCGAATATTTACCACGCCTATTCGAGCGTTTCTACCGTGTCGATCCCGACCGCAGCCGTAAGCTCGGCGGTACAGGACTGGGACTTGCTATTGTTAAGCACATAGCCCTGGCTCATAATGGAAAAGTTAGTGTTGAAAGTAAGCTGGGGGAGGGGAGTGAGTTTAGGATATATTTACCTCACTCATAGGAACGCTATCATCCTGATTCTCGACCTGATCGGGGGGAAGGATCTCAATTATAAGGGTGCCGTCACGTGTCCCCACGTGACGGAAAACAATGGATTAGGGTGTCATGTGGGAACACAAGACACCACTAAAGTAATTCTGAGTAACTATTCCAATTTACTTTTTTTTCAAAAACCATATCTTAACAAATTCCTAACATTTCCTTAACAAAACCTTAACAATTGACACGTTACTTATACTAATTTGTCAAATTAGAATAACCAGATTGTGAGGTTCAAATGAAGTTAAGAGTTAAATCCTTTCTATTTATCTTTATAATAACGATATTCGCAACTCAACCCAATGCGTTCGCAGAGAACGAAGTTAAAATAGAAGGCAAGGGTTACTTCTACTACATGCACGATGCATCCAAAGGTGACGGTCAGAGCAATTCGTTCGACTTCTCAAGGATGTACATCGGCGCCAAGTACAAACTGTCCGATGAATTCACAGTCCGCTACCTGACAGATATGGGTCACAAGGATAAAACCGGTCAGTTCGAGATTTTCTCCAAGTACGCCTATGTTGATTGGAAGATCAGGAATGACCTTAACCTGATCATGGGTTTGCAGGGCACGAACAACTGGAAACAGCCTGAAGATGCCTGGTATTATCGCTCTATCCAGTATGCGCCGATGGAGATGTTCGGCAAGTACTGGGGTGACAGGGCAAAGGAATACTCCGGCTACCTTGAAAAATGGATTGAAGATCCGGCGATAAGCACCGCTGATTCAATGAAATTAATATACAAGCTTAAGAACTTCAGCACTGCCGGTCGCTATAAAATGGGTTCTTCTGCAGATCTTGGTGTAACAGCGAAGTATAAGCCAACCGATATTACCTACGTAAATCTGATGATGCTTAACGGTTCAGGTTACAAAGCCGCTGAAGACGATATGTATAAGAACATCCAGATTCGTGCGGGTATTTATCTTCTTGAAAAAACCGTGCATGTCTCAGGTTATTTCGAGGCTGAGCCCTGGCGCAGTGTTGATGAGACTGGATCTGAAAAGTCATATATGAATACACAGATGGATGCAATGGTTTCATATACACAGAAAGATAAATTTACTATTGGATTCGACTCGAACGTAAAGACATTTTCCGGCATACAGGAAATAAGCGCCAGTTGTATTTCCGCCTTTGGAAATGTGTATCTGCTTCCTGAGAGGCTTAAAGTTCTCGCCCGCTACGATAATTACATCACAGGTCTTAACGATGCTGAAGTAAAATCAGGTGACAGTAAACTAAAGTCGGATGGTGGACTGATAATCGTCGGACTTGATTACAAAGCCAGCGATAAGATCAGCATTATTCCGAATTTTCAGATAATGACATACGAGGATTCTAAAAAGGATCCTGTTAATACTGCGTATGTACATTTGCAGTTTAATCTGTAATTAATAATTAACATTGGAGAAAAACATGTTAAAAGTATATAAAATTCTATTGATTGCGCTTCTGTTGGTTTTCTCAGCGATTCCGATAGGCGCTTTCGCTGAACCGACCATCCACGGAGCAGGCGCAACATTTCCATATCCCGTTTATTCACAGTGGGCTTACAAGTACAACCAGATCACAGGTGTTAAGCTTAACTACCAGTCAATCGGTTCCGGCGGTGGCATTCAGCAGATCAAGTCTAAAACCGTCGATTTCGGAGCGTCCGATGCACCCTTGAAAGCTGAAGAATTGAATGCAGCAGGTTTAATGCAATTCCCGATGATCATCGGAGGTGTTGTTCCGGTTGTAAACATCAAGGGCATCAAAACCGGCGAATTACGC
>JAIPJL010000079.1 GCA_021734165.1 bacterium
TATTTCTATAAATATCCATCATAGGAAGATAGCCTTTAAAACTAGAAAACTTAATGCTGTTGCGACCGCGGCAATTGGAATAGTAACCAACCATGATGTTAATATCTGTTTAACAACCCTGAGATCAATTGCGCCAATCCCACGCGCCAAACCCACACCAACCACCGCTCCGACAAGTGTGTGTGTTGTCGAAACCGGCATACCCAGCTTAGAAAAAACCAATACTATTGTCGCGGCAGAAAACTCAGCGGCAAATCCTCGCGACGGTGTAATACGCGTAATCTTCTCCCCAACAGTTTGAATGACTTTTTTGCCAAAAACAGCAAGACCTAATACTATACCTGTTCCTCCCATTAACAGGATCCAGACCGGTACTTCAGACTGTAAACCAACCAACCCTTTGTAGTAGATCGTCCAGATACCTGCAAGCGGACCTATGGAATTTGCCACATCATTAGCGCCGTGAGCGAATGCTATATAAGCGGCGGTGAAGACTTGTAAAAATTTGAAATTATTCTCCACAAGATCAAGCTGGAGTTGTCTGCTGCAGTCATTTGAGCAAGGTGTTAACTTTCGGGCGACAAACCATGTTATTATGCCAATTAGTAATGCTGCCGGTATAGCCTGGCTAATAGGAAAATCAAGGTGCAGATTTTTTAACCCTTTATATACCATGGAAAGTGAAACCACTCCGAATGTTACTCCCATGAATATCGGAATTACCTTATATGCCGCCGCAACAGGATTTCGCTTTTTCAGAACTTTAATTTGAATGGTTTTAAACGTTGCAAAAGAAGCGATTCCTCCGCCCACAGGTGACAGCACCCAGCTCATGGCAATATTTCCGACATTCGTCCATCTAATCGATCCGAAACCGAGTGAGACAATGCCAAATCCAACCATGGCTCCTACAATGGCATGAGTTGTAGAGACTGGTAAACCAAAATGTGTTGCAATCTGAAGGAAAATACCTGAACCAATTAACGCTGCGAGTAAACCGAAAACAAGCAACATCGGCTCCGCCTGAAAACAGGTTGGATCAACAATGCCTTTACGAACAGTATTAGTGACATGTCCTCCAACAAGTACAGCTCCAATAAGCTCCGCAAAAATTGCAATTACAACTGCTTGACGTAAATTTATAGCTCCAGAACCAATTGAGGTTCCAAATGCATTAGCAAAATCATTAGCGCCCCCCATAAATGATGTATAAAAACTGATAATAACTGCAGAAACAAGCAGATAATAAGGAAAGTTTAAAGCTTCTATACTCACAATATCCTTTTACTTTTCAAGCATGTTGCGCAGCCACTCACCGGTTTTATCCGCATAATCAGCCAAGTGACCGAGAAGATCGAGTATCTGGAACCAAAGCATAACATCAGTAGCTTTCATTTCGTCTTCAAATGCGAAAAGCATACGCGCTACCTTAAGACCTTCATCATCAGCATCATGCTCAGCAGCTTCAGCTTTCTCTGCAAGCTCCAGCACTTCGACAAAATTATCACCCCTGAATCCTGCTTCCACCAAAGGTTTAAGGTGATTAGTTGCTTCATCCGCAAGTTTGCAGACATTTAAAACAATATCAACATATTCGAGTATGATTTCACCTAATTCGGAAGGAGCCGAGAGCTTTTTCATGCTTGATAAAATTGCAATGTCTTCAACAGTGTCTGCAAGATCATCTTGAATTTTTAAATACCTAAGAAGATCTTCGCGATTGACAGGCAGGAAAATGCCCTTCGGCATAATGCGTCTGATCTCGGTCTTCAGCAAGTCAGCTTCATGTTCGGCATCACAGATGCGAGTGGACAACTTTTCCTGTTCTTCTGCATTACCATTGAGTATTGCTTCAAATAACGGTCTTACAAGGTCAGTGCATTCCTTAACTTTTTTCCCATGCTTGTAAAGAGGATCAAAAGGGGAATTACGAAACAGGTTCAGTATGTGTGTCATTTTAACCTTTATTAACTTAATACCGTCAATAAAATAAACTAATTTCGTTGAAAGGTCAAACCGAAAAACCCGATTTAAGATTAGATTATACTAAAGGTAGGATAAATCCTATTTGTGGATTGCAAAAGAACTAAGAATTGGCTATTGTAATTTGCGAAGTTCTCTTCTTACAAGTTCTTTGCTTAAAAGAAGGATTGCTATCTTCAGATATATTTACAAAGACAATTTTGAATAAAACTTCCTTGATTTCAATAAGACAATCCAACTTTAAAAGCTCAATCGGTTTACCTAAAACATCTGATATTTCAGTACTTAACGTCAGGTCAAATCCCGCGCGAGCGTGACAAAACCTAACGGAATAACCTTATTTACCATTATAGTTTGAACTGCCTTTCTCACAGATTCTTGAAAAACTGACAATTGAATAAAATTTATGTGTTAATAAATTTTGTTCTAAACTTTTAGAACTATACGTATCACTTTTCAGAATTAAGTTTCGCCATCGAAAACAGCTCTCTAATCAAAGTCGGGTTTTGAGATGGTTATCGCATATGAAATAAACCTACTATGACCTATCTGATAACCGTCCGGATCTCAAAAAGTAATTCATTTCTCTCATAAAATAAGGAGAATCTGATATGCGACGTTTTTATGTTATTTTCACCTCTGCAATTATCTTCTTTGCTAATTCAATCTCGCAAGCGACAGTCAATGTTGATCCCATGGAGATCGAAACGGAAATCAATTCCGGAGAGACTGAGGATCATGAAATAATCATCAGCCATGACGGCGGCGCAGACCTCGATTTTACCGTTACAACCGAAATCATTAGCGAAGCTGTCAATGATGATGCTATGCGCGATGGCCCGCGGCGTGATGAACGAAGTGATCCCGACAATTTCGGATATATCTGGAGAGATGATGCAGAAGCATTGGTCGTTTATGACTGGATTGACATTACAGAAATAGGTGAGCGGTTACGAAATGTCGGAGATGACTGGAACAGTGGCTCTCTGGATATGGGTTGGACGTTTGATTTTTATGGGCAGGAATTCAACTCTATACGCGTCTGCTCCAATGGCTTCGCTTCATTCACCAGCGCTTCGACCAGCTATTCACCCTTTCATCTTCCACGACGAGCCCAACCTTATGATTTACTTGCAGTCCAATGGTTAGATCTTAATCCCGCTGATGGTGGTTATATCTATTTCTATACCGATGCGGAAGAGGAAATTACAATCCTAAGTTGGATTGATGTACCACGCTATGGCGCTGGTGGGGGAGACAGGCAAACCTTCCAGTTGGTTCTCAGTGGTAATGGCGTGATCAAATATCAATACGCAGACGATAACGTACCAGGAGCCAATTCCTGTATTGGCATACAAAATGGAAATGGTAGAGACGGTTTATCGATACATTGGGGCGCAGAAGATGGTGGACCTGCTGAAAGGGCATATGTTATAATGCCAAGTTGGATTCAAGTTGATCCTGTAGATGGCACGATACCGCGTGGTGAGGAAGTTAACCTGACAATAACTTTGGACGCCACTTATTTAATTGAGGGTGACTATGAGGCAGATGTTCACATCCTTACCGGAGATCCTGATACACCGGATGTAGTAGTTGAGATATTTATGTTTGTTGACGGAGAACCCAGTATAGAGGTTCTTTGGGATGATGACCTTGGGTGTCCTGATATGATCGACTGGAATGCCGGTGATGTTTTTCCAGACCTTTTCGTAGGTGAACCTTATGATGTTGAAATAACAGTTAGAAACAGAGGTACTGCGGTTTTAAATATAGATGAAATTGTCAGTGATCACGATTATTTTATATTAGATCAAGAAGATATGGTTCTGGGACCACGGGAAAAGACTATGTTAACAGTGACTTTTCAAGCTGAAGAAACCGGTGAAGTTAATGGAAGTCTGACTTTAAGTAGTGATGATCCTGAAATGGAGACTGTGGAAATAGATCTGACCGGAGAAACCTTCGATCCTCCGATTATCGACGTTGAACCTACATCAATTACTAGAAAGCTTGATATAGACGAGACAACAGAAGCGAATCTGACGATAATAAACAACGGAGCTGAGAGCAAATTATCGTTCGAAACAGAAGTTGAGATTATTTCCGAACCAAATGGCGCTCCTGAAATGATGGGACGAAGAGACAATATTCCACAAGCTCCTTTAAGACCTTTCTACGTTAGGGAAGTAGTTAGCATCCCCGACGATAGAATTCAGTTTGCAGTAAAGGCGAAAACCGCCTCGATTAAACAAATGAAAATTTGGGATCAATATCAGGCTGATCTCCAAAGAATTGAGGATCAACCCCGGCGTGACAATCAGGGTGGAATGGACAGTTACGGGTATCTGTGGCGTGATGATGAAGAAGGAATGGTCGATTACGAATGGATTGACATATCTGGAACCGGTGATCGCATGAATAATGTTGCAGATGACTGGAATAGCGGTTCATTGGACATGGGTTGGACATTTTCGTTCTATGGAGAAGAATTTAGTTCTATACGCATCTGCTCAAACGGATTTGCATCCTTCACCAGCGCTTCCACTTCATATCAGCCTTTTCAGGTTCCAAATGAAGCTGAACCTTACAACCTGCTGGCGCCCCAATGGGTCGATCTTGATCCCAGTCGTGGTGGAGCAATCTATTTCTACACTGATGCTGATGAAGAGATGACCGTCATCAGTTGGGACAATATTCCAGGATATGGTGGTGGAACTCGCCAGACTTTCCAGCTAATTATATCCGGTGATGGCAGCATCAAGTTTCAATATGGGGATGATAACAATGCCGGAAGGAACACTAGTATAGGCATACAGAACGGTGATGGTACAGACGGTTTGAGCATACACTATGGTAGTGAGGATGCTGGACCAGATGGACGAGCCTACAGAATTATGCGCAGTTGGGTCAGACTCGACCCGGTGGCGGCGGAGATCGACCCGAATGACGAGATGGATGTCACTGTGGTACTGGACGCCACAAACCTGATTGAAGGACTATACGAAGCTGATGTGAATATTGTATCCAATGACATCGAAAATCCCAGGATTACAGTTAACGTGAAACTGGAGGTTGGCTCAGGTCCCGGAATAGATGTTCAGCCCGAATCGATTGATTTCGGTGATGTTCTCATAGGTGAAGCCGGTCATCAGAAGGTTACTATAACCAATATAAGTTTGGTGGATCTTGAAATCGACCGGATTGAAATAGATGGTGGTGGTTTCTCGCACAACCATACTGGCGCAGACAATTTCGTTCTCGAACCTGAGGAGACACGTTGTCTGATCGTCAATTTTAATCCTGAAGATACGCAGAACTATAACAGTGAGCTAACTATCTTTTCCGACGATGGAGAACAACCGGAGGCAACAATCCAGTTAACCGGTCAGGGAATAACTCCACCTCCCGAAATATATCTCGGTTATCTCCCAGATGAAGATCCGGGGATAAGCTTTGCCGAACATGTAATTACCGAGAATTTCGATGGAGCGAAAGATATATGCATGGTTGATCTGGATGCTGATGGAGATATGGATATGCTTGGAGCCGCCGGTGTTGCAGATGATATTGCCTGGTGGGAGAACGACGGCAGCGAGAATTTCACAAGACGGATGATATCCGGCAACTTTGACGGCGCTGTTTCTGTTTGCTGGAAGGATTTGGACAGAGATGGTGATATTGATATACTTGGCGCTGCTCAGGATGCAGATGACATTACCTGGTGGGAAAATGATGGAAACCAAAGCTTTACTGCTCATACTATAGCAGGTGAATTTGACGGCGCTTCTTCGGTATTTACGACGGATGTGGATGGAGATGGTGATATAGACGTCCTTGGCGCTGCTTTCGATGCAGATGATATAACCTGGTGGGAAAACGACGGTAATGAAAGCTTTACGGAACACACAATACAGGGAGATTTCGATGGCGCTTCTTCAGTCAGCGCTATTGATTTGGATGGTGATGGCGACATAGATGTACTCGGAACAGCCACGGAAGCGGATGATATAACCTGGTGGGAAAACAATGGAGATAAAAGTTTCTCCGCTCATACGATCCAGGGAAATTTCGATGGCGCATGTTCTGTCTATCCGATGGATGTAAATGATGACGGTGATATGGATATTGTCGGCGCAGCGCTGAATGCCAACGATATAACCTGGTGGGAAAATAACGGTAGTGAAAGCTTTTCCGCACATACGATTGATGGAGATTTTGATGGAGCTTCTTCAGTTTATGCGATTGATTTTGATATGGATGATGATGTAGATATAATCGGCGCTGCACAGGACGCCAATAAAATTACCTGGTGGGAGAATGATGGGGATGAAAACTTCACCGAGCGCCCGATTGGGACTGATTTCTATGGAGCTTCATCCGTAAAAGGCGGAGATTTAGATAACCACGGTGACAACGACATACTCGGTGTAGCTCAAGAGTCGGATGCTGTAACATGGTGGGAGAATTCGCATGTGTTTGGAAATGATTTCGGCGAGATAGAAAAGGACAGTACTGGAATCTGGACATTTATCATTTTTAACCACGGTGCTCAAACCTTAAATGTAAGCGACATTCAGTCCAACAATAACGTCTTTAGCACGGATTTCGGCGGTAACGCTAATATTGATCAGGGAGCGTCTCTTGAGATTGAAGTAACATTTACACCCGATGATTATGCCGTATTCGATGGCATACTTGAAGTCCAATCAAATGATCCTGATGAAGGCACAGTATCGGTCAGTCTCACAGGTGAAGGTATCTTTGTCAACTATCCGCCTGTCGTAGAAAACCCAATATCAGATTTCGAACTCGATGAAGACTTTGATCCATTCGTGATAGCAGATCTGGATACAGTTTTCCTGGATGTGAATGATGAAGATCTGACCTATTATGCTGAAAGCGATCATAATGAGGTTGCAGTGGAGATTGTCAGCGGTTCACAGCTTAGAATTGACAGTTCTGAGGATAACTGGTACGGTAGTGTCGAGATTACTGTAAATGCAGATGACGGCTACGATGGCGGTGGCGGCAGTCCTCGTAACGATAGCGGTCCTATCAGACAACTCAGACAGATCGGGCACAGACAAGTGGATGATAGCATGATCTCTGCCTTTGCATTAAATACAACCGACATACGACCCGTATCAAGCGCTGCGCAAAGCCTGCCTGTAAGTCGTGGCAATGAGTGGATGGGTGAATCTACGGACTTTAATCCCGGATATTTAGCTCGCAGGGATGACGCAACCGATATGGTTTTCAACGTGCAGATAAATCCGGTTAATGATCCACCTCAGTGGGATGACATACCTGACAGCGCCGAAGTCAATGAAGTTGAAGAACTGTCATTTACAGTTGAAGGTTCCGATCTTGACGGTGATGATGTGACATTCGATGCCGTGTCCGGTGATCTCCCCGATGGATGGGAATTTAATGACAATGGCGACGGCTCCGGTACATTCACCTGGACGCCATCATACGACGATAGCGGTGAATATACAGCTACATTCACAGTTTCAGATGCTGAGTATGATGTCGATGAAGATGTAATTATCACGGTCAACCATGTGAACAGACCTCCTGTGTTGACTGCTATCGGTGACAAGGAAGTTAATGAAAATTCTGAGCTTGCATTTACTCTGGAAGCTACCGATCCTGATGGTGACGGTTATACATTCTCGGATGACGGACTTCCCGATGGCGCAAGCCTGAATGGCGCCGATTTCAGTTGGACGCCTGACTTCGACCAGTCGGGTACTTACGACGTAACCTTTATTGTCACGGACGACGGTGCGGGTGCCTTGACCGACGAGGAAACTATTACTATCACGGTTAATCACACCAACCGCAATCCCGTGTTAACCGCCATCGGCAACAAGGAAGTCAACGAAAACGAGGAACTGACGTTTACGCTCGAAGCTTCTGATCCTGATGGTGACGGTTATACATTCTCGGATAACGGACTTCCAACTGGCGCTAGTCTGGATGGCGCTGATTTCAGTTGGACGCCTGACTTCGACCAGTCGGGTAATTATGATGTTACATTTATTGTTACTGACGACGGTGCGGGTGCCCTGACAGATGAAGAGACTATTACCATAACTGTAAATCACGTCAATCGTTCACCAGTTTGGGATAATGTACCGGAAAGCGCTGAAGGTGATGAAGCTGAAGAGATCTCTTTCCATGTAGAGGCGTCCGATCCTGATAGTGACGATTTGACAGTTGATGCATCCTCAGACGATCTGCCTGATGGTTGGGATTTTACAGACAACGGAGACGGAACAGGCGCTTTCAGTTGGACTCCAGGCTATGATGATGCTGGCGAATATACGTTGACGGTTACAGTTTCGGATGCAGAGTTTGATGTTGCTGAAGATGTTGCAATTATCGTAAATCATGTGAACCGAACGCCTGTCTGGGATAGTGTTCCGGAGAATGTCGCGGTTAATGAATCCGCCGGACTTTCTTTCACTGTACGAGCGTGTGATCCAGACGATGACGATCTGGCCGTTGACGCTTCATCGGATGATCTTCCCGGTGGATGGAATTTTTCAGATAACAACGATGGATCCGGTAGGTTCAGTTGGACTCCGACCTACAATGATGCGGGTGAATACACACTAACCGTTTCTGTCTCAGATGATGAATTTACTGTTGAAGAGGATATTACAATCACAGTTAATGATGTAAATCGTTCTCCTGTCTGGGAATATGTTCCCGAAAATGTTGAAGGTAATGAAAATGCTGCTCTCTCATTCACTGTTAATTCTACTGATCCAGATAATGATGATTTGACTGTTAACGCATCCTCTGACGATCTTCCCGACGGTTGGAATTTCACGGATAATTATGATGGAACTGGTAGGTTTGTCTGGACGCCTGGTTTTGATGATTCAGGTGAATATACGTTGACGGTTATGGTATCCGATGGAGAGTATAATGTTGATGAAGCAGTTACTATTACCATAAATCACGTAAACCGTCAACCAATTTGGGAAAGCGCTCCTGAGGATCAAACTATTGATGAAGACCAGGAGCTTTCATTTACTGTTGAAGCGTCTGATCCTGACGGTGATGATCTGACTGTTGACGCATCATCTGACGATCTTCCCGATGGCTGGGATTTTACGGACAATGGTGATGGAACGGCGTCATTTATATGGACGCCATCCTATGAAGACGCAGGCGAATATAGTTTGACAATTACTGTATCCGACGCTCGGCTAGAATTAGAATCCACGATGACAATTTCTGTAAATCACGTAAACCGAACTCCCGTTTGGGATGATGTTCCGGAGAGTGTAACAGTAGATGAGCGCGAGACGTTTGAACTCATTGTTATAGCGAGTGATCCTGATGTTGATGAACTTACTTTGACTGCATCATCGGATGATCTTCCGGATGGTTGGCAGTTTACAGATTATGGAAACAACAGAGGCTCTTTCAGATGGCGACCGACCTATAATGATGCAGGGGAGTACAATGTTACTTTTTCTGTTACCGATGGTGAGTTTGAGGTTGACGCTGAAGTGACTGTTACAGTAAATAATGTAAATCGTACGCCAATCTGGGATGATATGCCTCAAAGTATTAATATTGCTGAAAATGAACTGCTTGAGTTCACCGTTCAGGGCTCCGATCCTGATAATGATGATTTAACTATAAACTACTCATCCGAGGATATACCTGAAGAAGCAGATTTCACTGATAACGAGAACGGTACAGGTACGTTTTCCTGGAGACCGGCTTATGATGAAGCTGGCGCCTACCATGCGCTTTTTACCTTGTCTGATGGAAGTTTAATTGCGGAAGCTGAAGTTATTATCACAGTAGGTGAGGTTAATCGTCCTCCTGACTGGGATAATGTTCCTGAAAACGTTGAGATTGATGAAACCGCTGAACTAACGGTGACGGTTGAAGGCTCCGATCCGGACGATGATACGGTTACGATTGAATACAGTTCTGAGGATATACCGGAAGCCGCCGAATTCACGGACAACGAGGACGGCACAGGTGTTTTAACCTGGACGCCAACCTATGATGATGCAGGTGAATATACAGCAACATTTACGATATCTGATGAAGAGTTTAGCGTTGAGACAAGTGTTGCGATTACCGTTAATCATGTTAACCGAACTCCGGTATGGGATGATGTTCCGGAGGCTGTTTCAGTTGATGAAAATAGTCAACTTGAATTCAGCGTGAACGCCAGCGCCCCGGATGGTGACAATATAACTCTTGACGCCTCCTCTGAGGATCTTCCCGGTGGCTGGAATTTCACTGATAACGGCGATGGGACAGGGACATTCACATGGACTCCGAGCTATGAAGATGAAGGTGAATATTCTGTAGCTTTAACCGTCTCGGATGAAGATTTTGATAACACAACCGATGTTCCGATTACGGTCAACCACGTAAATCGCACTCCTGTGTGGAATAATGTTCCCGATCAGGTATCAGTCAATGAAAATCAACAGCTTCAATTTTCAGTTCAGGGTTCAGATCCCGATGGTGATGAGATCACTATTAATGCATCTTCTGAAGACATTCCAGAAGGCTGGAGTTTCACCGATAATGATGATGGAACCGGTACGTTCAGGTGGACACCAGGTTTTGAGGATTCCGGTGATTACACCGCCACATTTGCACTTTCAGATGGTGAATATAGTGTTGAAGAAAGTGTAACAATTCAGGTCAATCACGTCAACCGTCAACCGGAATGGACTTACGTTCCAGAAACAGAAGAAGTAAATGAATCGGATGAGCTTCAATTTACTGTGCAGGCTGCCGATCCCGACGGTGACAATCTGACTATTCATGCTTCATCGAATGACTTACCGGAAGGATGGGAATTCAGAGACAATGGTGACAGAACAGGAACTTTCAGTTGGACTCCCGGTTTTGAAGATTCTGGAGAATACGGTCTAACCTTAACGGTTTCGGATGCCGAATTTGATGTGGCTGAAGAGGTTGCAATTAATGTCGTTCATGTCAACCGAACTCCAGTATGGGCTTATATTCCTGAAAGCGTTGAAATTGATGAAGTTGAAGTCTCTGAATTTACAGTAGAAGCTTCCGATCCAGATGGAGACGATCTGACTATTCAGGCTTCTTCCGACGACTTACCGGAAGGGTGGGAATTCACAGACAATAACAACGGAACCGGAGATTTCAGTTGGACGCCAACCTATGATGACGCCGGTGAATATACATTAACTGTGACTGTCTCTGATGATCAGTTTGACGTTTCAGAGGATATTGTGGTTACTGTAAATCATGTTAACCGAACTCCAGCATGGGAAAGCGCTCCGGGAAGTGTAGAGACAGATGAAAATCAGGCGCTGGAATTTACTGTAACAGCGTCCGATCCTGAC
Source organism: bacterium (assembly GCA_021734165.1). Classification (GTDB taxonomy): domain Bacteria; phylum Electryoneota; class AABM5-125-24; order Hatepunaeales; family Hatepunaeaceae; genus JAIPJL01. Next base: position 11,361 of record JAIPJL010000079.1, read on the forward strand.
AATGACAATCTTGCTTTTAACGCATCATCCGAAAACCTGCCTGATGGGTGGGAATTCACAGACAACGAAGATGGTTCGGGTGACTTTAGTTGGACTCCAGATTATGACGATGCCGGTGAATACAGCCTTGTTCTGGTTTTATCGGATGGTGAGTTTCAACTTCAGAGGACGATAACAATAACGGTCAATGATGTTAACCGCGCTCCTGTTTGGACTTTAATTCCTGAGATTGAAGAGGTTGATGAAGCTGCGGAACTGATATTCAATGTGGAAGCGGAAGATCCGGATGGCGATGATGTGATTATAGTCGCATCATCTGACGATCTGCCTGATACATGGGAATTTACTGATAATGAAAACGGAACCGGAAGCTTCACGTGGACGCCCGGTTACAATGACTCCGGTGAGTACACAGTTACTTTCAGTGTAACAGACTTCAGTTTTAATGTTGCACAGGATGTTACAATCAGGGCTAACCATGTAAATCGCTCTCCAGCCTGGGAAAACGCTCCGGAAAGCGTGCAAACGGATGAAATGGAAGAACTTGCGTTTACGGTGCAGGCGTCTGATCCCGATGGTGATGATCTGACGATTGAGGCATCGTCTGACGATTTGCCTCAAGGATGGGAATTCACAGACAATGGAGACAGGACCGCTGCATTTAACTGGACTCCAACCTACGACGATGCCGGTGAATATACATTATTGGTGACAGCATCCGACGGAGATATACAAATTCAATCCTCAATAACCGTAACTATCAATCAGGTTAACCGCACACCGGTTTGGATTGATATACCTGAGAGTGTCGAAGGTGATGAAGCACATGAACTTTCGTTTACGGTAGAGGCTTCTGATCCTGATGGTGATAATCTCACATTAGATGCATCTTCAGATGACCTTTCAAATGGTTGGGAGTTTACCGATAATGACGACGGAACAGGAACTTTCAACTGGACGCCGGGCTATGATGATTCCGGTCAATACACTGCAACTTTCACAGCGACTGACGGTGAATTTAGCATTCAGGCTGATGTTACGATTACAATCAACCACGTAAATCGTGAGCCTGAATGGGTAAATATGCCTGATGCCGTTCAAATAAACGAGAATCAATTACTTGAATTTACCGTTACAGCATCTGATCCCGATGGCGACAATCTTAGCATTAACGCAAACTCTGACGATCTTCCGGAAGGCTGGGAATTCAACGACAACGATGATAATACAGGCGCTTTCAGTTGGATGCCATCCTATAATGATGCCGGTGAATACAGCCTGGTTGTAGTTGTTTCTGACGGTGAATACCAGGCTCAGTCAACAATAACAATTACAGTTAACAACACCAACCGCAGACCTGTCTGGACGGACTTACCAGGCAGCGAGACTGTGGATGAAGCTGACGAGCTTTCGTTCAATGTGGAAGCATCCGATCCGGATGGTGATAATCTAACACTTGATGCGAGTTCCGATGATCTTCCGGAAGGCTGGGAGTTTACGGACAATGGTGATGGTACAGGTACTTTCAACTGGACTTGCAGTTATGATGATGCAGGAGAATATACGCTGACCGTCACCGGAACAGATGGTGAGTTAAACATCGAGGGATATGTTACGATTACGGTCTATCCTGTAAACCGCTCACCGGTTTGGGATAATGTACCCGAAAGCGTTGATGGTTACGAGGATGAGTCTTTGGTGATCAATGTGGTTTCCAGCGATCCGGATGGAGATAATCTCGTCCTTCAGGCAACTTCCGAAGATCTTCCGGATGGTTGGACATTTAATTACACTCGCGCCGGACGAGGTACATTTAGCTGGACGCCGAATTTTAATGATGCAGGAGAATACAATCTTGATATTACAACATCTGATGGTGAGTATTTGGTGGAAGCGAGTGTTTCAATTACGGTAAACGACGTAAACCGCGCTCCAGCATGGATAAATCTTACTAAAAATTACGAGATAAATGAAGCCGAGGAACTAAGCTTTACTGCCACTGCCACCGATCCGGATGGTGATGATTTTACTCTAAGCGCCTCTTCAGAAAATCTTCCTGATGGGTGGGAATTTACAGACAATGAAGACGGCACAGGCGTCTTTAACTGGACGCCAGGTTATGATGATGAAGGTACTTATAGGTTTGAGTTAATCGTTTCGGACGCTGAGTTCGATATTTCAGAGGAAGTCGAGATCGTTGTAGGTAACATTAACCGTGCGCCATTCTGGAGTGATAATCCGGAAAGCGTAGGACTGGACGAAGCTGAGGAGTTTCAGTTGGTTCTGGAAGCGGTTGATCCGGACGGCGATGATCTAACTATCGAAGCTTCATCAGACGATTTACCGGAAGGATGGGATTTCACAGATAACGACGACGGAACAGGAACATTCGATTGGACACCAAGTTACGACGATGAGGGAGAGTACACATTAACTGTCACAGTTTCAGATACTGAATTTGAAATTACCGATGATATTGGGATTACTGTTTCTCATGTAAACCGCACTCCTGTCTGGACTGTTATACCCGAGAGCAGGGAAGTCAATGAGACTTCAATGCTTACAATAAATGTTACAGCCTCTGATCCTGATGATGATGAACTTGAACTCTCCGCATCATCAGATGATCTGCCGGACGGATGGCAGTTCGTTGATCATGCTGATGGAAGAGGCGCTTTTACCTGGAGACCATCTTATGATGATGCGGGTGAATATACTTTATTGGTAACAGCTTCGGATGGTGATTATGCTGTTCAGGAGGATGTGTCGATTACGGTAAATCATGTAAACCGGCGACCGGTTTGGGATAACGTGCCTCAAAGCAGAAATGTAATGGAAAACGAATTATGCGAATTTACGGTTATAGGTCACGATCTGGATGAAGACGATCTTACGGTAACATATAGTTCGGAAGATTTATCTGGTGAAGAGATAAATTTTTCAGATAACAATGATGGCACTGCTGATTTCTCATGGAGACCGGGAGATGATGATTCAGGCTCCTATGTTGTGTTGTTTACAATTTCAGATTATGAATTCGATATTTCAGGGGAGGTGGTTATAAGCGTCGGGGATGTAAACCGTTCCCCAATCTGGGATGAAATTCCTGAAAATGTTGAAGTCGATGAAGCGCAGGAACTTTCATTTACGGTTGTAGCATCCGATCCCGATGATGATGAGCTAACCATAGAAGCAAACTCGGAAGACCTGCCTGATGGTTGGGAATTTGTTGACCACGAAGATGGTACGGGTACTTTCGCATGGACACCCGGCTACGATGACAGCGGTCAATATACTGTGTCGCTCACCCTTTCCGATGGTGAATTCCACAGAACAAGATCGGTTGAAATAACGGTCAATCACGTTAATCGTACTCCCGTTTGGGATGAAATTCCTGAAAGTGTGACGGTTAACGAGAATGAATTGCTGGAATTCACATTTCGAGGTTCCGATCCTGATAATGACAGCCTCATTATCACATACAGCTCTGATAACATACCTGAGAGTTCGGATTTTTCAGACAACGGTGATGGAACAGGGGCTTTCAGTTGGCGACCGACGTTTGACGAAGTAGGTGAGTATAACGCAATATTCTCACTTTCCGACGGCAATATTATCGTTCAAGCGGAAGTTGTTATCAATGTCTATGACGTTAACCGTCAGCCGGTTTGGGAATCGAGACCTGAAAGTGTGACAGTGAATGAGGAACAGTTGCTGGAATTCACAGTACAGGCTTCCGATCCTGATGGTGATGATATTAGCATCGAAGCCTCATCAGAAGATTTGCCGGGGGGATGGAACTTAACCGACAACGGTGACGGAACCGCAGACTTTGAATGGACCCCAGGCTTTGATGATGCAGGTGAATACTCCCTGCTCTTAACCGTGTCAGATGGAGTTGATCCACTTCAATCGAGGACAACAATTACTGTAAATCAAGTGAATCGTGAACCTGACTGGGTTGATCTTACTAAAAGCTATAATGTGAATGAATCCGAGGAACTCTCATTCACGATTGAAGCTTCTGATCCAGACGGTGATAACCTGAACTTATCCGCATTCTCAAATGATCTTCCCGAAGAATATGAGTTTACCGACCATGGTGACGGAACAGCAGACTTTTCTTGGACGCCGACTTATGATGATGGTGGTGATTACATTCTGGAAGTTACAGTATCGGATGCAGAATTTGAGATCACAGAGGAAATATCAATCACCGTAAACGAGATCAACCGAACGCCTGACTGGACAGATATTCCTGAGAGTGTGGATATCGATGAGCAAGAATTCCTTTCATTTACAGTCGAAGCCTCTGATCCTGATGATGACGAACTGAGCATTAGCTGCAATTCTGAGAACCTGCCTGATGGATGGCAGTTCCGTGATCATGGCAATGGAAGCGGTACATTCAGGTGGACGCCAACTTACGACGATGCGGGAGCCTATCTTGCCGTCTTTACAGTTTCGGATGGTGACTTTGAAATGGATGAGGACGTTACGATAAATGTGAATCCGGTTAATCGTCAACCCTCATGGGACACTGTGCCTGACAGTGTTTCTGTTAACGAAGCAGAAGAGCTTTCATTCACATTAGAAGCATCCGATCCGGACGGTGATGATCTAACCTTAGAAGCATCCTCTGACAACCTTCCTGAAGGCTGGGAATTCACCGATAACGGTGATGCTACGGGTACGTTCGTCTGGACGCCTGGCTATGAGGATGCTGGTGAATACAGCGTTGCTTTCACAGTATCGGACAATGAATTCAGTATAGTCGAGCAAGTAGTAGTTACGGTCAATCATGTAAACCGTGCACCATCATGGGTTGAAATTCCTGAACAGATCGATGTGAGCGAAGCGGAGGAATTGATATTCGCAGTACGCGGATCTGATCCGGATGATGATGATTTAACTTTAAGCGCATCCTCGGGCGACCTCCCTGAAGGTTGGGAGTTTACCGACAACAATGATGGAACAGGTGACTTTAATTGGACACCCTCCTTTGATGATGCAGGCGAATATACAATTACTGTCACCATTTCAGACGGTGAATTTGATATTGATGAAATTGTAGTCATTGTTGTTAACCAGAAAAACCGGGCTCCAACTTGGGTTAATTTACCAGAGAGCGTGCAAATAAATGAGGCAGAAGAACTTTCGTTTACAGTGCAAGCCTCTGATCCTGATAATGATGAGTTAGCGCTTGATGCATCCTCTGAAGATATTCCGGAAGGTTGGGAATTTACTGATAACGGCGATGC
>JAIPJL010000080.1 GCA_021734165.1 bacterium
TTAGACATGCTGTTGGAGGTGATGAACTGACTTTCCAGGTTGTGTTACACGATGGCAATGTTTATCCAACTGCTTCAGGGGATGACAAAATACTTTTTCAATACCGGAGTATAGATAATACAGAAAACTTACGGAATGGTGATGATGAATGGCTGGAAGGCATTCCCTATGCTTCAGTAGGCATCTCCAGTCCCGATGGCAAAACCGGTATAAATTACACATGGGGTAATGAATACCCGATAAGCGCCGCTCAAATTGAACCAAGACGCGCGCTGCTTTTTATCACGTCTATGTTTGAATCCTGGGATGGATTCTTGAGCGGGACAGTTACCGATGCTTCCAATAATGAACCATTGGAAAATGTTACAGTTATTTCACGATTTGTTCAAATAGCAACAACTGATGCTAATGGATACTGGGAAATTCCTGACGCTATAACAGATTTTGAATTTGATCTGCGGTTTACATTAGAAGGTTATAACGATTCTGTTGTTTCTGAGTTATTTCTGGAAGATGATGAAGAATTAACAATTGATGTGGCGCTACTTCATCCGGAGTTCGAACCTTCACAATGGTCTTTTGTTAGACATCAGGATCCGGAAATAACTGTTGATATGGATTTCACAATTGAAAACACCGGCAACGGACCTCTTGACTGGGCGTTAAGACGATTGTTACCCGGTAATGCCGACGTCGATCCCTGGGAATTTAGAATGTCTTATGCAGTCAGTGATTCCGTTGCTGACGCCCGTGTTGAAGGTGTAGTTTTTGCTGATGACAGATTCTTCGTTTCAGGCTCGAATATTTCCGATGGTGATGATGGTGATAACATGATCTATGTGCTAGACCGCGATGGACAAGAGGTCAACCGCTTTGCTCAGTTTGGTGAATCTACTTACGGCATGAAAGATCTGGCGTGGGATGGTGAATTGATCTGGGGGTGCGATGGAAATACGGTCATCGGCTTTACAACTGACGGTGATTCAGTTACATCGTTTGAAGGACCTGATGGTTCACTGAATGCGATTGCCTGGGATCCGGATCGTGAAGTGCTATGGGTGGCACGCAAAACAGGAAACGCTATTTATGCTGTAACGAGGGAAGGTGAAGAAGTTATGTCTGTTCCACGTTATAGTTTCAGGATTTACGGACTGGCATATTGGAAAGATGCACCCGATGACAGCAAACTCTACATTTATCACTGTCCGAATAATGAAACCGATGTAGTGCACAAAGTAAATCCTGAGAATGGGGACACTACATTTGTACGGATATTAGAGCATGACGAAGGCGGTTCACCGCGAGGCGCTTTTTGTACGAACCAGTACGACATTTACAGTTGGGTTTTTATATGTGTAGCCGATAATAACGCTGATGACCGTATCGACATCTGGCAGCTTGAAGCGCGACGCGACTGGTTCAAGGTTTTCACTGAATTAGACCCTGATATTCCCGCCGAGCATGGCAGAATTGAAGCCAGAGAGACGAAAGATTTCACGCTCAGGTTAAGTTCTAATGACCTGCCTCCGGATGTTGAATTCAATGGATGCCTGATTTTCAGACATGATACCACCGGAAGACCGTCTGATACGTTGAATGTTCTCCTTGATGTGGTTGGCGAAAGACGTCCAACCGATTTCAGTTTGCTTTATCCGGCTAACAGAGACACATTGCCGGAGAATCCAAGTTATGATACAACTATGGTGACATTCGCGTGGGAACAGTCATTCGACTATAATGCCGACGATCATGTCGCCTACACTGCTTTTTTCAGCGCCGGTGATGACACGGTATCTATAGAATGTGGAGATGCAACTTCGCTTAATATTGAAGCCCTTGAGCTGGCAAGTGACTTCAATCTGCCTATCGAAACCGAATGGCAGCTTGATTGGTGGGTATTATCCATCTCCAGTGATGATACGGTTCGTTGCAGGGAGGATTTCACAGTTCGATTTGTCCCAGATGTTATCAACAACTCAGGCGATAACATGCCTGTCGAATTTGGGTTACAGTCCATATATCCATCGCCGTTTAATGCAGTTACAAGGATACGGTTTGGAATAGACATTAAAGAACATGTGCAGTTATGTGTTTACGATCTTGCTGGTCGTCAGGTTGCGGTGCTGCTTGATGGTAATCCAGCTATAGGCTATCATTCAATCGCTTGGAACGCATCATCATTTCCGTCAGGCTTGTACTTCATAAGACTTGAGTCGGTAGAAAGAATTGAAATTGCGAAGGTGGCGTTGATCAGGTAGGCTTTTGGCTCTGTGCTTCGGGTTTTGGATTTTTAATGTTACACACTGCCTGATAATGTCCAGAATGTATGAAAATGTACAGGTACTCGCAAAATAAGTGGATCGCAACTTCATTAAAAACTTGACAAGTAGGAATTATAAATTTATATTGTATGCTGTTTGTCAATTTCTTGAATGGACAACATTTTTAAAGTAGCAAACCCATAAACCTGCCTCCAGATTTATGGGATTTGTCTCTCTTGCAAGTCATTAAAAACAAATTTTGAGGTAATAAATGCTGACACGAAAAAGTTTTTTAATTATTGCGTTTGTGATGTTAGGTTTAATCATAAACGGTTGTTTTGAAGAAGACAGCCCATCCGGACCTGATAAAGACCTGTTGATTGGCTCTTGGAAACTTACAAGTTACACAATTGACGATCAAGCAGAAGAAACAATGGGAATTATCGTAACCTTTAACGATGATGGCTCTGGTTTGGTATATATCTACGGTTATAGTTTTCCCATGTCATGGTCAACAGATGGCGATAAACTCACTACAACAGTTGATGGTGATGCCACAACCGGAACTTACACCGTTAATTCAACGACTTTTAAGTACACATTCGATGACGAAGACGGTCATAATGTTCAAACCTATGAAAAACGCGCTTCAAATGCTGGCTATTCCTTTGTTGTAGGTGAAGTAACCGACTCACAGACCGGTGAAGGAATCTATGGCGTGACTGTTTCATCAGATGATGATAACAGCACTACCACAAACGTCGATGGTGTGTTTAGTCTTAATGTCGGCGAAGGAACTCGTACTATTACAGTCGAAAAGAGCGGGTATTTCAGCCGTAGCGAATCCGTTCAGGTTGGTCAAAATGCTACTGTAACACTCAACTTCATTATAGTTCCCACACTTAGCAACGGAGAAGGACTGCTCAGGTTTGTGCTAAGCTGGAATGATGAACCGGATGACCTTGACAGCCACATGGAAACACCGTTGATTGAAGGTCAGACTTACCACGTCAGTTATTCCGAGACCGGTTCAAAGCTAACCGCTCCATATGTAACACTTGATCATGATGAAACCGATGGTTACGGACCCGAAACCATTACAATCCATCAACTATTCACCGGTACATACAAATATTATGTACATAATTACTCTGAAGAAAGAAATCTTGCCGGTTGTGGCGCTCAGGTCAGGATTTATAACTCAGCGGGATTACAGCACACTGTTACAGTACCTCAAACTGGAGTTGGTTTATACTGGCAGGTTTGCACTATTGACGGCAATGGTAATGTCAGCATCGTAAATGAAATTGACAACGGTGGAAGCCAGAATCCGGAATACGGATATATTGCCGGTAGGGTTACACATTCCCAGACAGGCGCTTCTGTTCAGGACGCAATAATTACCACTGATGCAGGAGGATATACTACAACCGACAGTAATGGTGAATACAGTTTACAGGTTGATGCAGGATCGTTGACCATATCTGTAAATAAAGATGGATTTTACGGAAGCAGTGAGGAAATATACGTCAACGCTAATCAGACTTCAACACAGAATTTTATTCTTACTCCTACTCTTGAAAGCGGTGAAGGCGAGCTGAGACTGGTGCTAAGCTGGCAGGATGAACCCGAAGACCTTGACAGCTACCTTTCAACTCCTTTAATTGAAGGCAGTACTTACACTGTTTATTATGGCGATGAGGGCAGTGTTGAATACGCACCTTATGCAAAACTTGACATTGATGATACCGACGGCTATGGACCGGAAACTATAACAATTCACCATTTGTTTACGGGTACATACAAATACTACATTCATAATTACTCAGGATCACCAACTATGAGGAATTGTGGAGCGAAAGTGCAAATCTACAATACGAGCGGATTGCTGCGTACAGTTTATGTGCCAACCACAGGTGATGGCAGATACTGGAATGTATGCACAATCAACGGCAATGGTGAAGTTACCGTTGTGAACGAGCTTAGAGATGAAGCTCCCAGTTTTACTGGCGGGAATGCTTTGAAACCAAAACATTAGGACTAAAACTGAATTTGATAGAAGTATGAAGTAAAATCCCCAACCAGAATCCTGGTCTGGGGATTTTATCTCTAAGGTTAGAGATTAGATGTTTTATGACCGACAACATAAACTAAGCAATCAGGAATACCATGACTCCAAGTCAATTAAGTACGATTTGTCAATCAAACAAAATGGCAATAAAATGAAAGAAAGTGTAGTAAACCGGGAAGAAGCAGGAAAGCCACCTTTCACTCGAGGGATATACCCCGGGATGTACAGTAAAAGGCTCTGGACAATGCGGCAGTACGCCGGTTATGCATCTGCTACCGAGAGCAATCTACGTTACCGAAGGTTACTCGATGCCGGTCAAACCGGACTTTCGGTTGCTTTCGATCTCCCAACGCAGATTGGTTATGATTCAGATCATCCACTTTCCTCTGGTGAGGTGGGTAAAGTTGGAGTAGCAATAGATTCACTTGACGATATGGAAAGACTGTTTGACAGTATCCCCCTTGGTGAAGTTTCAACCTCCATGACGATTAATTCTACTGCTGCAATACTTCTTGCAATGTACATCGTTGTCGGGAAAAAACAAGGTGTTACTCAGAATCAGTTAAGCGGTACGGTTCAAAATGACATCCTGAAAGAATACATAGCTCGCGGAACATATATATTTCCACCGGAACCGTCGATGAGACTCGTCGTTGATATCATGCGATACTGCTATGAGAAAGTTCCAAGGTGGAATACCATCTCAATCTCAGGTTATCACATCCGTGAAGCAGGATCTACTGCACTTCAGGAAATTGCTTTTACATTAGCAGACGGAATAGCCTATGTTCAGGCAGCAATAGAAGCAGGTTTGGACGTCGATGAATTCGGACCGCGCCTTTCTTTCTTTTTCAATGCTCATCAGAATTTATTCGTGGAAGTAGCTAAATACCGTGCAGCGCGGAGACTCTGGTGTAAAATAATGCAGGATCGGTTTAAAGCTAAGAATCCCAAGAGTTGGCTGCTAAGATTTCACACTCAAACAGCAGGATCATCTCTGACTGCACAACAGCCTGACGTTAATGTAGTACGTACGACACTCGAAGCGCTTTCAGCAGTTCTCGGTGGTACGCAGTCATTACACACCAATTCACGCGATGAAGCGCTCGGACTTCCAACTGAAGAATCCGCTAAGTTAGCGCTTAGAACCCAGCAGGTAATCGGTTACGAGTCTGGCGTCACAACAGAAGCGGATCCGCTTGGCGGCAGCTACTATGTTGAAAATCTAACGGATGAGCTTGAAGAACAGGCTGCCGAAGAAATTAAGAGAATTGATGAATTAGGCGGCGCAGTAAAGGCGGTTGAATTGAACTATTTCCAGAATGCGATTGCCAAGTCTGCCTATAAGTATCAATTAGAGATTGAATCAGGTGAGCGCGTTGAAGTCGGAGTCAATAAATTTGTCGAAGAGACCGGGCATGCTCCGGAAATCCTCCACATCCCGGCAAGGGCAGAAGACGAGCAAATCAGCAGGTTAGGGGATTTGAGACAGAATCGTAATAATTCTCTGGTTAAGGAATGTCTAAATACCCTGTCAATAGCCGCTCGTAATCCTAAAGGGAAACTTATGGAGCCTATTATCGATGCAGTTGAAGTATATGCAACCGTCGGTGAAATTTCTGATGTTTTGCGTAAGGAATGGGGGGAATACCAGGGAAGATAAAACTTTTATTTACAAGTTATTAAATAAACAATCCGACTTCATCGAAGTCGGATTGTTTATTTCTTACCTACAATCTCACTAACCTTCCATCTCTCAGAACCGGCACTACCGAATACGTACTATCAGCCGCGCATAGAGGGAGATCGCTGCTCATACCGATCTTGGTCAAATACCTACCATGGTCACTTTCGTTGAGCATTTTCAAAATATCATTACCAAATTCTTTAACCAACATCACAGAAGCGCGCGCCCCATCATTCATATTCAGATTTATTTCCAGACGCTCACTTAACCTCTTAATTAATTCTCCTCCACAAACGCTGTCTTCAAGCGAGAAACGATTATAATTTCCCGAGCAAAGAACGATCAAGGGAAATGTACTTTTATCCGCAAGGAGTGCATCTATTACTGCATTAAGATTCACAAATCCACACAGATACACCTTGTCAGCGCTGGCAGCTTTAACAATTGCTTTCGAGCCGTTTGTACTGGCAAAAATCAGTTGTTTTTCTTTAACGACTTCTCTCCTATACTCCGCTGGAGAATTCCCCAGATTAAAACCATCGATCAACTGAGCGTCACGCTCACCGCAAAGCAGAACGTCGTCACGAGGCAGTTGGCTGGCAAGCTCACTCGCCAGATCAACCGATGCGGCAGGTATTACACCGTTAGCTCCATTACTGAGTGCTTGCACTATAGAAGTAGATGCTCTCAGTACATCGACAACTACAGCACGACAGCCTCTGAGTTTGTCATCAGTTACACCGACAGGCGTAAAGAAAAGTCGTACTTTTTCACCATCGCCTGCGGCTAAAGAGATTTCCTCGCGATTACTCATGGGCGTTTGTAAAATGGTGTTTGTACGATTTCCGCCTGCAGGCGTCTGCCTCGTAGATCAATTTCTATCATTGTTCCAATCTCGTGATGAGGTTTGTCAACATAAGCAAGTCCGATGGGCTTTTCCAGCATCGGTGAAAAACCACCGGACGCAACATAACCCACCTTTTTATCACCTAAATAGACGTCAGAGTTGTGACGGGCGATACCCTTCTCGATGAGGATAAATCCAACCAGCTTACGCGTTGTTTTTTCTTTGGCGTCCAACACAGGCTGTTTGCCAATGAAACCACCGAGTTTCTTGGATTTGACGATCCAGCCGAGTCCGGCTTCGATAGGATTAGTAGTCTGATCCATGTCATTACCGTAAAGGTTGAAGCAGACTTCAAGTCTAAGAGAATCCCTGGCGCCAAGTCCAACAGGCTTGACGCCATATTCTTCGCCTGCTTCAAACACGGCGTCCCAGAGTTGTTCGGAGTCTTCTCTATCAACGTACAACTCAAATCCATCTTCACCTGTATAACCGGTACGTGAGATAATTGCGTTTACACCGGCAACTTTGCCCAACTGAAAGTTATAGTAAACGATTTCATCAAGTGGAGTGTTGGTGATCTTTTTAATGAGTGACACCGCATCCGGACCCTGAATTGCGAGCAAAGAAGTCTGATCAGAGACATCCTTCATTTCAACATCACCTTTGAGGTGACTTTTCATCCACTCGAAGTCCTTGTCGAGGTTTGCCGCATTGACTACGGTCATGTAGTGATTCTCAAATCGATAGACAAGCAGATCATCAACAACGCCGCCGTCATCGAACAGCATTGCTGAGTATTGAATGCCACCCGGTTCCAGTTTAGCGACATTGTTGGTTGTCAGGTAGTTGAGGGTTTTTTCCGCATCAGCGCCGCGGAATTCGAATTCACCCATGTGTGAAACATCGAATACACCAACTTTATTCCTGACGTTCAGGTGTTCATCTAATATACCGCTGTATTGCACCGGCATAATGAAACCGGCAAACGGCACCATCTTAGCGCCAAGCGCTACATGGCGGTTGTATAAAGCTGTTTTTTTAGGTTGCATTTATTTTTCCTGGCTGTTCAAGGTTTAGAGTTCACACTTCAACGTGTTCCAGCAGACTGAAGGCTGCACTCGAAGCGTCTCTCACTCTGAACCTATTGTTCGATCCATTTAGGGTCGGATATAGCTTTTGTTATAACTATAAGCTTCGTCTGTGGCTATTCACTGGAATCTCCCGCAGGATTGACAGACTATCCGAGAATGTGTTTAAAGGGCGCCATCACGCATCCCTGTCTTCTAATCTGTAAAGCAAACTTCTCTAATCTTTTTGGTAAATTATAATCTAATGTATATATGACAGACTCCGCAAGCGCTGTGACCAAAATCACAATTTATGCAATAAAAAATTATTTTATAGATTTATACCGTTTCAGATGATAGCCCATCGTTTATAGAATCAAAACCGGTGATAATATGAAAATTATCACCGGTTAAATTGTCATCGATTAAATTAAATATCTGCTATGCTATTCCGCAGGTTTTTCCTCTCCAGCAGGTGTTGGAGTAGTTTTTGTTTTTTGGGATCCTGGTTTTGGTCCCGGTTTTCTCCTTTTAGAGCCGGGTTTAGGACCTGGCTTTCTGCGTTTTGAGCCGGGTTTAGGTCCGGGTTTCTTGCTCGGTTTGTCAGGTGATTCCGCAGGTGGTTTCGCTACCTCTTTCGCAATCGGAATATCTTCACCGCCTCGACCTCTAGTCCGAACCTGATCGGCAACCTTAGTAATATCCTGTCGTTTTTCATCAACCAGTTTTTCAATTTCAACAATCTCACTCAACAGTCTGATGATTTCTTCATCTTCGAAAGGTTTTGGTTTAGGACGATCAATTTGCGACAGTTCGCAAATACGAACGCCGATTTCGTTCTGTTTGTGTTCAATCTTGCGTTTTAGGCTCAAGATCTCAAACTTCAGTTTCCCGATCAGCGCCTGCTCTTCCGTGAAATCGGCTGCTGCTATGGAAACCTCACGCAGGCGTGATTTTAACTTATTCCAGAAATCGCTTTGCGCCATTGAAACCTCCACGATAATTTATGTAGATTCTCTATCAATCTTTACAATTACAACCTAATATACTCAACTTAAACCGTTTGTGCAAATTAATTATTCATTTACTGTTTTACTTTGGCATCACACTTACTATATTTCAGAATAATTGTAAAGTTTAAAAGAAGTTAGTTTGCGATTGTTGTATTTTTGTAGTTGGGCTTGTCTTATAACCAGCATTATTTAAATTAATTTGCTTAAGACAAACATAAATACAGTGATTAAATCCGTTAACATTATTAATAAGTGATTATGCCGACGAAAAAACCAAAGAAACCTTCGGATAAAATAGTTACAGAAAAGAAAACTTCGGGAAAACAAGAAAAAGACAGTTTTCTGTTTCGTTACAAAAATGATTTAATCGCTCTGCTTGCAATTTATTTATTACTGGTGATATTCTTTGCGCCAGTTGTTTTTCAAGGTAAAGGACTCGCACCCGCTGCAGACATGATTGCCTCAGCCGGAATGTATGAGATGGGCGAAAAAGCGATTAAATCCGGAGAATTTCCGCTCTGGAATCCAACCCTGTTCTGCGGACTGCCGATGTTCGCCAGTTTGCAGTATGCGCTATTCTGCTACCCACCTGAATATCTGATCAGAGCAACGAGTTTTATTTTCGGAACAGGTAATTACCGCATCTGGATATTTCATTTCCTACTCGCTGCAATATTTATGTTTCTGCTTGCGCGACACTACAAATGCAGTCGGATTACAGCCTGGCTGGCAGGCGTGGCTTATGCATTCTCACCACAAATTATCGTATTAGCTGAAGTTGGCCACGGCTCCAAACTGATGGGTATGACCTACCTGCCGTTGATAATGCTGATGCTCGATAGGCTGCGTATCAAACCGTCGATAGGGAGAGCTGCGGCGCTCGGATCTGTGTTTGCGATTGAAATACTGGCTTTACATCCTCAAATTGCAGCTTATGGAGCGCTGTTGATGGGTGTGTATCTCATTTATTACGGTGTTGGAGCCATAATTAAAAAGGATATGAAGCCATTTAACAGACTGTTGTTGTTATTCGTCGGAGCAATGGCAGTGTCTTTAGCGTTATCGGCTGTGTTATGGGTTTCAGTGCTCGATTATGCAAGATTTTCTATTCGCGGAGCTGGAGATTCAGGGATTGCAGGTGGAGGTGTTGACTGGGCGTATGCAACCGGGTGGTCTTTTCATCCGCTGGAGTCGATAACCTATCTTTTCCCGAATTTCATGGGATTCGGCAATCAAACTTACTGGGGAACTGTCGGCACTCCGTCAGGACAGCCGTTTACACATAATCCTATGTATTTCGGCTGCGGGATATTGTTGCTGGCGTTGCTCGCTGTCTTCACGCTGCCAAAATCCAAATGGGGTTTTCCGGTGGCATTGGGACTTGCAGCCTGGATTCTGTCATTCGGTAAGTACTTTCCAGTTTTATATGGTTTGTTGTATAATGTATTACCGTTGTTTAATAAATTCCGCGCGCCCGTTATGGGACAAGTATTGCTGCTTTTATCTATGGCGCTGTTGGCAGGAATGGGGCTGGAAGCGATTATTCAACGGGTGAAATCGGATAATGTATCACCAAAATTATCCAAAGCTGTTTTATGGGTGGCAGGAGCAGCCGCATTACTCGCTGTGATCACTTTAGTCGGAGAAGGAATATTCCTGAGTATTTACAGAGGTTTTGTTAGTTTTCTCAAACCTGACACAAATCCACAGCTTATACAAACAGCAGCGGATATGGCGCGACCGGATACTGCAAGGGTTTTGGGATTGATTGTTTTAATGGCAGGAGCAATATATCTTGCTATTAAACGTAAAATCCCTTGGAAAGTATTGACCTTTGCTTTTTTAATTATCTTCTTAATTGACATCTATCCGGTAAATAAAAAACTGGTAACATTTTCACCCAAGTCATACACGGCGAATCTTTTCAAACCGGAAGGTGTAGTAAATGCCTTATCACAAGATAAGGATAAATTCCGTATTCATCCGATGGACAGCCGTTACCGCGCGGCTAACTGGTGGAGTTATTTCGGACTGGAATCAACAAGTGGGTATTTCGGAGCCAAACAGGCAGGTTATCAGAAATTGATGCAAACTGCTGGACTGGAAGACTGGAGGTCACTGTACAGTAGTCCTCAACTGCTTGATGCGCTTAATGTCAGATATATCATTACTGGTTATCCTCTCGATATGTTATTTGGTGAGTTGATGCGTCAGAACTTCGGAGCGCCAGGTAGAAGCGCTGAGGAATTTATTTCTGTATTAAAACCAAGAAATCCTAAACCGGGCGCTGGTGTTTATGTATATAGAAATCCTGGTGAATTACCAAGGGCAAGGTTAGTTGGTAAATACCAGGTAGTAGAGGATCTGGATGCGACAATAAATAAGATGATTAACGGTGACTGGGAACCGGCTCAGATGACGATTCTTCAGAACGAACCTTTATTAAAACCGGTTAATGACTATCAGGGAACTGCAAAGATCGTCAACTATCAAGCTGAGCACGTTGAAATTAAAGTCAACATCCCAAAACCGAAGCTGCTTGTGCTTGCAGATAGCTACTATCCATCCGGCTGGAAGGCTTTTGTTGATGGTAAAAAGACTGACATTATACGTGCTGATGCTGTACTGAGAGCCGTCGCTGTTCCATCAGGTGAACATACGATTGAGTTCATCTTTAAGCCGAAGTGGTTTTATGTGGGTTTATGGGTGTCGCTGATTTCGGTGATTGGATTGATTGGGTTGATTATATGGCAGGTTAGAGTGAGAGAGTAAACAAGTAAGAAAGCGCGGGGAGCGCCGACATTTCTGTCGGCGAAACGACCTTTGCCATCGACAAACATTACAGAATAGGGAGTGAAAGTAAAGCATGATTAGTTTACTACATATAATCAGGATCGATTAAATGTCACGAGGATTATCATGACAAAATCGTTTCTAATATTCTGCTTGCTATTATTAATGCTAATAGTCTGCCAGCAAGGTCTCTATGCTCAACCGGACACGTTGTGGACTAAGATGTACAATGTCGAACCATTCCCCAATATCTGCAACTCATTATCAACCCCGGACGATGGATTCATCCTGCCTTTTAATGACTATCTAATGAAGCTTGATTCGCATGGTGATACACAGTGGACAGTCAGATGTAAAGAAAACGCAAAACAAAGCAGTATTAATGCAATTACAATTAATACCAGTAATGAAATTATCGTTATCGGTAACGCAGTAGATACAGAAAAGTGGAATTGGATTGGTGTAGTGAGCGTTGATGGTGAACTATTATCATTAAATCGAATCGGTGATCGAAGATATGGAATCTGTCAAAGTGTTTTAAGTTTCGAATCAAACATAAGCGGAGTTTTCTATGATAGTGAACTGGATTATGAATCAAATCTATTCAGATTTCACTCCCTGCCAACTATGGAAATTGTGACTTTTAATAAAAATGGTGGATTTCAATGGGATTCACAATTTGATTTCACTTCCGGGCTTGGTAATTATCTTTCTCCGTTAATGAATCCTGTATGCTTTGAAAAACATACTAAATATCGTAATAGAATATTGTTCATTTACAATTTGAGAGACTTCGAGCTTCCTGAATGGGATTTATATGATCCCCATGCTTATATTAAACCAAGAAGAACTGAATATCAGGATATAATGGAGAGATCTGCTCAGGATACATTACTTCTTTGTCTTACATTTCTTGATGAAAAAGGCATTTTTAAACAGCCTCTGCAAATAGATAAATACGAAAAACTTTTCCCATACAAGTTAGATGGAGTTTACAAGCTTAGCAAAAGATTCTGGTTCTGCTGGGAGGAACGTGAAAACTGGCTTACGTTTATTGAAAATAGATTGATTAAAGGAGAGCGTGACTGCTCTGAGGGTTATCAACGGGTCACAAAGCTAACCAATCACTTATTTTTTTCAAACTGGGATAGTCAGGGTCGATTTGTCAGCGAGCAAAAGATAGATTTAAGATTAGATTACACTAAACACAGAAACATCGATATATGCTATTTACGAAAACTGACGGATGAAACTTTCCTGATTGCAGGGCAATTAGATGTGAAACGTCCTGATGTTGAACGTTATGATCAGGACTTTTTCCTTATGAAAATTGACAGACAGAAACTTATATGGTTCCAACACTTCGGATGGTCTGAGCGAAATGACTGTTTTCAGGATTTGCACTTGTCCGGCTCAGACATAATCGTTGTTGGTATGTCTGACCAATGGCATTCCAATTATAGTGATTTAAAGTACTTTATTATGAAGATTGGACCAATTAATTAGTATTAGTAAGTGGCTCATGGAAGCGCTTATGTATCATAGATATGATGTCCATTACATAGCGGATAACGGTAAATAATATATTTCTACAATACTTTTTACAGTCTAATCAGGCTTTATCTTCATCAGTAATGCTCCTTTATCCACAGCCTGGCCTGTTTCAACCATTATTTTCTCAATCGTACCGGAAATCTGAGCGTGTATTTCATTTTCCATCTTCATCGCTTCAATAATGATAACTCCATCACCTTTCCTGACCAGATCCCCCTCTGATACGTTAAGTTTAACAATCAATCCAGGCATGGGCGCTTTAATACTGCCTTCTATGCTTTTCTTTATGCTTCCGTTTCCTAATATTTTACCGATAGCTTTGCTTCGTTCATCCTTGACTGAAACTGTGAAATCATGCCCATTTATTTGAATATTGTTTTGCTCATTCGACGAATCAAACTCAGCAACGTAAGTTTTCCCATCGATAATCAATGATATAGCGCTATTATTTCGCAACCATTGACTGTCAATACTAATATTTTTGCCGTTAATATTGAGCTTCTCAATTATTCCGCTTGCAGGAATTTCAACCTCATGGTTTTTTCCGGATACATTAATAAAAAGTTTCAAAACGGTCTTAACCTCCCTATATTGTTTAGAAGACTTAAAAATGATACTAATTAACCGGCATGAAGTCAAGAACAGTTAATAATTACCTAATATTTATAAACAAATAAGTTATAAGTATTGACAAAAGCCGACTTAAATGTTATTTTGACTGAAATTACCGTAGGGAATCTCTGTCCTATTTGTCTGTTTTTGGAAGCAAACTGGATTATTATTCATTAAAACAGGAGAAATCTTGAATAAATCGCACGGCGTAAAACTTGCTTTTTTTAGTGAGAGTTCTACACGTATGCGTATATTCAGATTCTCACGCGTCAAAGTAGCCCTTCTTTCAGTTTTACTGATTGCATTACTTTCATTAGTTACCTACAGCGCTGGAAGAATCATTGCTTATCGGTATGTGAATACTGCTATGAGCGATGTACTCCAGGAAAATAGAGATCTCCGCTTAAATCTTGACAATATAAGCGAGAGACTCCTTGATATCAGCCAAGATCTCGATCAGTTAACCAGCAGCGATGATCAACTGCGTATCCAGGCGGATATTCCAAGAATTGACAATGAAATGCGTGAAGTGGGTATTGGTGGCGCTCTTGTCACCAGTATCGGGCTTGATGATGAAGATGAACTCGTAAGAAAACTTGTTCTCGATATTGACAAGATCGAACGAGAAATTAGACTTCAGCGACAGAGCTTCGGGGAAATTGAAAAACAATTAAGTGAGCGGGAAAATCTCCTTAGGCATACCCCTTCTATCAGACCTCTTGGAGGCGGTTATATCAGCTCGCCCTTCGGACAAAGACGCGATCCTTTCACGCGACAGTGGCGGCAGCATAACGGAATTGACTTCTCACAGGAACGAGGCACTCCTATCTTTGCAACAGCAGATGGTGTGGTAGTTCATGCCAAACGCATGCACGGTCTCGGCAAAGTTGTTGTAATCGATCATGGTTATGGTTTTAAAACAAACTATGGTCACATGTCGGCATTTTCCGTTGCGAAAGGATCCCGTGTAACACGCGGTCAGAAGATCGGTGAAGTTGGAAATACTGGCAGATCAACGGGTCCGCATTTACATTATGAAGTGCATGTTGACGGACAGGCTGTCAATCCGATTGACTATTTCTTTGAAGGCTATGCTGATTTAACAAAGATAGAATAGAAAGATTTGAATAGATTTAACACACTAAATAGATTATTTGAAATGAGAGCATGGTTTATTCCGGCTCTCATTTTTTCTCTTGTGATTATCTACTCAGACAGTGTAATCGCTGTTGATAAAACACAGAATGAGACTACTGATCTAATTTTTGTCGGTGATATATTCCTTGGCAACTGGGCAGTGGAATTTCTAGAAAAGGAAGGATTTGACTATCCTTTTAACGGCTGTCGGGATATTTTCACAACGGTTGATCTTACTGTTGGAAATCTTGAAAACCCCATCACAACGTCCGGTGAACCTATCGTTGAGAAGCAGTTTTTCCTGAAAGCTCCTCCCGGAATTGAGATGGGCTTGTTCAACGCAAACATCCGTGCAGTTAACCTTGCCAATAACCATATCCTTGATTACGGATTTGAAGGATTGAACAACACAAGGAATTACCTTGATAAAGCAGGCGTCAAATACTTTGGCGCTGGAGATAATCTTAGAGAAGCGCTTCAACCAGCCACTCTCTCGATTAAGGGTAAAACCTTTGCCTTTTTGGGGTTTTCAGCAACCTTCCCTGAGGAGTTCTGGGCGACGGACACTTCAGCAGGCACGGCATTCCCGATGGAAGAGGACGTTATCTCAGCAGTATCGAATTGTGCTAAGGATTATGATGTGCTGATCGTATCGTTTCACTGGGGAGCTGAGAAGATGGACTCAACTAAGGACTATCAGATCGACTTGGCGCATCTTTGCATAGACAACGGCGCTGATCTTGTGATAGGGCATCACCCTCATGTTGTGCAAGGGATTGAGATATACAAGTTCGTACCGATCTACTACAGCCTTGGAAATTTTGCCTTTGCATCGTACTCTGAATCCGCCAAGATCGGCATGCTCGCCAAGGTTTCCTTCAAGGACAACCAGGTTGCTACAGCAGAAGCTCTGCCTTTAAATGTCTATAACGAAGAAGTAAACTTTCAACCGATACCTCTCCACCAATCACAGAGACCTGAGTTTTATAAATACATGAACAAGCTCTCCGCAAGGCTGAATGATGGCAGAGAGGTTGTTTCAGAAGAAGGAATGTTGTTATTGAATCCCTGAAGCCGGAGTGACGAAGCTTGATTCGTTATTAATTACTTATTTCTGCGGAAGCCAGGTTTTACCTCAGTGCACAGAATAGAAAGGGGGCATACCCAAAATTATCGTCACATCGTCACAGAATCGGCGGAAAGCCATACCTGGTAAGGGTTAGAGGGTGTGACGGAAATGTGACGGAACGAGATCAAAGTGTGAAAGGTGGTGGCGCAGGGATCCCCGCCTGTGATTTAAAGAGTAAAATTAGCCTCATAATATGTTGATAATATACAACATTTTTGCACA
>JAIPJL010000081.1 GCA_021734165.1 bacterium
CGATGCAGCTCAACCTTGCGAGTTTGCTTTACAGCGCACCTATCCCAATCCTTTCAACGGACAGTTGAGGATAGACTTCTCGCTTGAGATGGCCGGGAAAGCAAGCCTCGTAGTTTACGATCTATCAGGCAGGCAGGTGACTGAGATTGCAAACGGCAGTTTCACAGCAGGCTTTCACTCAGTTGCCTGGCAGGCTGACAATCTACCAAGCGGAATGTACGCGCTTAAACTTAAATCCGCGGGGCAAACGAAAACGATAAAGACGATTTTAATCAGATGAGAATCAATGTTGAACTACGCAACCAACGCTACTTTTAATATTTGGAAAGATTTGATTAATTGTTCTCCACCGGTTATCCGAGTGAAAACCGACTAAATAAAAGAAACCAAACTTGTTTTGTGAGAGTTAACGATGAAAAACATAATTACCGCTGGTTTAGCAATTATTTTATTATTGTCATTTACTGGAAATACATTTGCAGGATATGCTTTGCGTTTCCATGGCGGAGATGATATTGTCTGGCTGAATAACGGCGCTTTCGACGGGCTTGGAGATTGTACTGTAGAATACTGGATTTACATTGTATATGAAAGGGAAGCCGCCTGTCCGATTTCATGTGCTAATATGGATGAATCAAATGAATATATGCACTTTTTCCAAGTTCAGGACGACGCCGGTTTTGTGCCCTATATAAAACATGACCATGACCAGCAAGATATTGACTTTCCTCGTAATGAATGGTTTCATTTTGCCATGACAAGAAACGGTGGTAACGGTCAATGGACAGCCTTTATTAATGGTGAAAGAGCAGGTGGAGGCAGTCTTGATGCAGGAGATCTCCGCGTTGAGGAAGGTGGCGTCACAATGGGTCAGGATCAGGATAATTTTGGAGGTGGTTTCAATGTTGAGCAAGCGCTTAATGGCATGCTTGATGAATTCCGTGTGTGGAATTTCATTAGAAGCGAGAGAGAAATCAGAGAAACTAAGAACTGCATGGTAGCACAAAATTCTGATGGTTTAGTAGCATATTATCGATTTGATGAAGGCGATAGACAAGTTGTTCACGATCTTACTAATAATAATTACAATGGCATACTTGGCAACGATGAAAACGAAGATGACGCTGATCCCGAATGGATTATTTCCGAAGCGCCTATCGCTGGTGGTGAATTAGAGATTCCTGTCGATTATCTTGAATTCGGACCTGTTATAAGAGGTAATCAGTGCAATATTGAATTAGAAATTATTAACACAGTCGAAGAAGATGATGATAGTTTTATCATTGAATTTGAGATTACTGATAGTAATCAACAACCTTGTTGGATAGAAATTGAACCGACTGAAGGTATCGTAAGACCAAGAGAAAGAGTTACAATAAATTTTACTGCTATCACTGAAGAGCTTAATCTCGGTGAGCATGAAAGAACTATTGCTTTGAATTGTAACGCAGCTAATCTGCAGCATATTGAAATACCGGCACATATTTTTATCACAGAAGGATTTGGTCAGCTTTTTGGCGTTGTTACCGATGAGGAAAACAATCAGGCTGTAGAAGGTACTATTGTATCAATAGATGAATTTCGAATGGCTGATACTACCGATTTACAAGGCAGATACAGTTTTCCCGATATCCCTGCCTGGATTTATAATCTTCGTGTAACAAAACCTGACTATCTGCCAATATTTCTAGATGATATAGAAATAACTCCAAATGTGGAAGAAGAGATCAACTTCTCTTTGCTACACGCAGAGTTTGAGCATATTCCTTCAATAGTTAATTTACAAATCTGCCAGGATACAACCATTTATATTCCCCTGTTAATAAGAAATTCAGGAAATGGTCCTTTAACCTGGAATTTGCATTTGTTTTTCCCTGACCGAGTGGAGATAGATCCCTGGCTGCGACGCAATTTTATAAATGCCGGGACGGAAACCGATGACGGCAGACTTGAAGGAGTTATTTTCGCTAGAAACCATTTCTACATAAGTGGCGCCAATAGTAACGAACCCAGTATGATATATATTCTCGATGCAGATGGCAGATTTTCAGGTTCTTTTCAGCAGCCGGGTAATTCAAGATATGGAATGTGTGATATGGCTTATGATGGCAAACTTATCTGGGGAGCTGGAGAACGCACTGTATTTGGATTTAACACGAATGGCGAAACGGAAATCAGCTTTAACGGTCCTCACAATGATAATAGAGCAATTGCCTGGGATAGAGACAGAGAGCTTCTATGGATAAGTGATCTGACTACAGATATTGTTAGCGTAAATCGAAATGGCGATCGCGAATATACATTGGATAGAAAGGATTTAAGAATTTATGGTTTGGCATATTATCCAAACGATCCGGATAATATGAACCTGTACATTTTTCACGATGTTGAGGAAAAACCGATATTGCATAAAATGAATACAGATACAGGTGATACAATGTTTGTTAAAATGCTCGAAACGGAGGAGGGCGGATCAGCAAGAAGCGCTTTCATTACTAACCGATTAGATGCATTGAGTTGGGTGTTCATAGATTTGATAAACAATTCTTATGACTCTGGTTGGGATAGAATTGATATATGGCAGATTTGTGACAACACAGAATGGATTCAAGTAAATCCTTCAGAGGGTATTGTTGAACCGCAAAATGATACAGAATTGACACTTTCCTTTTGCAGTGAAGGATTGATTTCAGAGAGGTATCATTCCGACTTGATTTATTTACATGATGGAGCTGGAAATACCGATACTATAAATACCGTGTTTGAAATAACTAACGATATACCTATTGATAGCAGAGAATTCAATAATCGACATGAAGAATATGGATTGTTGGGCGTCTCGCCAAATCCATTTAACAGCAATTTGAAGATTGAATATTTAATAGAAAATGATAATTTCGTTGAAATAAGAATTTTCGATCTGAATGGACGCGAAATTAAATCAGTAAAATCTGGCTGGCAGAAACAAGGAAACTACAGTATATTTTGGAATGCTGAAGATTTACCAAGTGGACTTTATCTGATCAGAATGACTACTCCTGAAAGTACAAACATAATGAAAGCATTGTTGTTAAGATAAACTCTAGATAATTGTCTTAAACAACTCCTTTACTATTCTGAAAGATGAACTGAAATAATGCCCATATTGAAATATAGTTGCATAATTATATTATTAATATCGATTCTATTCACAGACTTAGTGTCTTCACCGAACGCTCGTTCTGTGTTAATCAACGAGTTTATGTCATCTAATAATGAGACCATTAGGGATGAAGATGGTGATTATTCCGATTGGATAGAACTCTATATAAGTGATCGTTACTTGGAGAGTCTGTTTGGTTTTGGTCTTTCAGATGAATCCAACAACCCGTTCAAATGGACTTTTCCCAATATCCGTCCTCCTAATAATGGAATTGTTTTTGTTTTTGCATCAGGGAAAAACCGCGCTCCTCGTTTTGGTGAACTTCATACAAATTTCCGTATAGATTCAAATGGCGAACTTCTTATTTTAACTTCACCAGATGGACAAATGTGCGACACTGTTCAGGCTGCTTTTTTGAGTGAAGATATTTCCTATGGTCGCATTCCTGATGGAGCTGAAGAATGGTATTTTACAAATACTCCTTCACCGTGCAGAAGCAACGGTAGCCAAATACCCCAAGCACGGATTCCACCACCTGAATTATCACATCATAGCGGTATTTATAATAACAGCATAACAGTAGAAATCACCTCCGTGGTTCCCAATGTTATCATTCGTTATACTTTAGATGGGAGTACACCCGTAGATACTTCCCTGATTTACAACGAACCCTTGCAAATTGATAGTGTTACAATTGTGCGTGCTGTGAGTTTCTCAGATAATTGGTTACCGAGTAAACCTGCAACCGGAAGCTACATAGTAAACTACAATACAAATCTGCCAATTGTCTCGGTTGTAACAGAACCGGCTAATCTTTGGGACTGGGAAACCGGAATTTACATTATGGGTCCCAATGCGGAAGAGGAATGGCCTTATAATGGAGCAAATTTCTGGCGTGATGTAGAAGTTCCTGTCTTATTCGAATTCTTTGAACAAGATAACGCCGGAAGCTTTTCAATTAATGCCGGTTTGAAAATCCACGGCGGAATATCCCGTGCTTATGAACAGCGAAACCTTAGAATCACCGCGCGTGATGAATATGGCAATGATCGTCTTAATTATCCGTTTTTTCCTGATATTCCTGTCAATATATTTAAAGCAGTTCTTCTTCGTAATTCCGGAAATGATTGGGGACACAGTAATCTGCGGGATGGTTTTATGTCACAACTTATGGACAATTTGGGCGTTGACAAAGCTGCTTACAGACCAACCGTAACATTTATAAATGGACAATACTGGGGTATTTATAATCTGCGGGAATGGCTTGAAGAACACCATATCGCAAATCATCACAATATTGATAAAGATAGTATTGACGTCATGGAAGGACATCATTTTCATGCCATCATAGCGAAAGCAGGCGACAGGCAGGCATGGCTGGAATTGCTTGATATTCTTAAACATGATAATGATATGAACGATGAAACGGTTTTTGATTCGGTTGCATCTTACGTGGATATTGAAAATTTTATCAGGTATATGGCGTCTGAGATATATTTCGCTAATCCAGACTGGATAGTTCATAATATTCGATGGTGGAGACCTAAACGCGAAGGAGGAAAATTCAAATGGATAATATATGACCTTGACCAGTGTTTCGGATATACTTGGAGATATGACTATAATGCACTCTTGAGAGCTACTGATGAAGAATGGGAAGAGCACACACTTCTTTTCAGAAGACTGCTTGAGAATGATAGTTTTCGCATAATGTTTATTACCCGAATTTGTGATCTGATGAATACATATTATAAGAAGGAAAGATCGACTAATCTCGCCAGAACATTAAAAGGAAAAATTACTCCTGAGATGCCGGCTCATATTGAAAGATGGTTTCCCGATCTCGATTGGAACAGGTATTTCAACCAGATTTATTTCTTTGCACGCGAAAGAAAAGGTTATGTAATCCAACAACTCATAAATGAATTTGAATTGGACAGTACAATTCAATTAACTATTAAATTGGCGGAACCCTTAGCTGGACGCGTTAAAATTAATGAATTCTTCATTGAAGACTTTCCCTTTCAAGGTGATTACTTCCCAAATATGCCACTAACTCTGACAGCAGAACCTTTAACCGGCTATCGATTCTCAAGGTGGGTTGGTGATGTAAACTCACGATCAGAAGTAATTATTATCGAACCTAACGAGGATATCTCTATTGAAGCACGTTTTAAACCACAGAATGAAATTGATTTTGGAGTAGTAATTACAGAAATCAACTATAATAGCTCTAAAGATTTTGATCCTGGAGATTGGATCGAGTTATATATGCTCTATGGTGATTACGATTTGAGCGGGTGGTCAGTTAGAGATGACCGTAATGACCATCTATTTACAATTCCGGATGGAACAGAACTTTATAAAGGTGAATATTTAATTATCACTGACGACAGTGCAGCATTTAGTGATTGTTTTCCTGGGTTTTACACCATTGCCGGAGATCTGGATTTTGGATTAAGCGCTGATGGTGATCAGGTTCGCCTTTTTAATTCTGAATGTCGGCTTATAGATTCTGTAGCCTATGATGATGATCCACCGTGGCTTTCTCACGCTGACGGTTATGGACGAACACTTCAATTAGCTGATCCTGCTTTCGCTAATGAGTATGCTCATAACTGGAGTGTTTCATTGTCTGAGCATGGTGATCCTGGGAAGAGAAATCGTCCATTTAAAAAGGAACCCCCTGATGAGATCCCTAAAGAATTCGGATTTATCAATATTTATCCTAATCCATTTAATAGAACAACAAGAATAATTTATAGACTAACTGAAGATGGCTATACTACAATCCGAGTATTTGATACTTCGGGAAGAACCATCTCTACTTTACGACAAGCAGATTTATCAAATGGAGAATATTCTATTAACTGGAACACTGCTGCATTAGCATCTGGTATCTACTTCATTCAAATCGACTGCAATAAAATGAATGATGTAATGAAAGTCATTTGTATAAAATGAAATGAACTATAACCGAATCAACGGAATGCTCCAAA
Source organism: bacterium (assembly GCA_021734165.1). Lineage (GTDB taxonomy): Bacteria > Electryoneota > AABM5-125-24 > Hatepunaeales > Hatepunaeaceae > JAIPJL01. The sequence continues at coordinate 6,142 of JAIPJL010000081.1, forward strand.
TTAGAACATTGTTTTCATACTTACATTTGAAGTGTTCCAAAATGAGTCACAAATTATCTCAATAAATAATTTTATAAATACAGATATATCAACAAATAAAGTATTAAGTCTATAAATAATAATCACTTATATATTTTAATGCATTTCTGGCACGGCAGTTGCGGCGTAAATGACAAAAGTCGAAAAAGATTTCATTAATTAAAGCAGGAGGTTGAAATGTTATCCAATTTAATTCGTAATGACAAGGGTTTTACTCTTGTGGAGTTGATCATGGTTATCGTTATTATTGGTATTCTGGCTTCAATAGCCGTACCGAAATTTGTTAACCTGTCAACAGTTGCTGAAAAAGCAAAGTGTGAAGCCAATCGTGGTGCTATTGCATCCGCTTGTGCAATGCAGTATGCAAGTGTTCTGTCTGCTGATCCTACTCAAGCAAGTTGGCTTGAAGACTTGGCAATTGGTGATGTGGATGCAGCATGGTTTGCTACAGGCGCTGTACCTGCATGTCCATCAGGAGCTGGTCATTACACACTTAGCGACGGAAATGTCGTCTGTGACGTCGCTGCGCATAACTAGATACTTGTTAGCCTCTTAATATGAGGTTGATGAACCTTGAAAGCCGACCTCACCAAAGAGGTCGGCTTTCAATCTTAAAGCGCGATGTTTGTTTTTCGGAATCGTTTTATAGTTGACATTTGGATAGAGCCGAGTTTATTTTTGAATAAACTCACATAGCCATAATACAGATTTTTATTCATCATTAGTTTGTATTAAAGAACTTACTTTCAGAGAATCTCATGAAAAAACCGAACAAAACACATAGTGATAAAAATGACGTAAGAAGCGCTACCGAACGCGGTTTCACAGCAATCGAGATAATCGTTGTAATCACTATAATCGGCATTCTGGCAACTGTCGCAATCGTTCGCTTTAATTCAGTGGAAAACGAAGCAATAAATGCTGCTGCCAATCGCATAATCAGCGACATTGCTTATGCACAGGAAATGGCTAAACTTGAGTTCAAGGGCACACAAATAGGTTTCTATTCCGCTGGTGGCGGTGGCGGTGGTGGTGGCGGAGGTTGTTTCGTTGCTACTGCTTGTTACGGCTCAAAATCCTATCAAGTGAATGCGTTGCGCGGATTTCGCGATCAGGTTCTTCAGAAATCTGAAATGGGTCGAAGCTTCATTAAATGGTACTATCGCGAAGGTCCCATACTTGCAGAAATAATCAGACACAATTCTATTTTAAGGCGAGCTGCACAAGTAGCTATTTTACCTTTAGCTATACTGGCAATGCCTTTCACCGAAAATGCTGTTGCAGGTGGCGGCGGCGGCGGTGGAGGTGGTGGGAGCAGTGAAGGAGAACCTAATACATACGGCGTCAGGTTTCAAGACGGCTCTAATATAGTAAATCCCACGACTGGAGATGACTATGGAGATAACTACGTCGTCGATCTTGGCGATCAGGTTCAAATTACTTCCGCTGATATTACCTTGGAATTTGATTCATCAGGTAAATTGAGTACACCTGGAACCAGTTGGTCTTCGAGTCAGTCTTCAATGGTTATTGTAACTTTAAATAGCACCCTGAATATCAGGATTGCTCGTCATACTGGTAAAGCCTGGATTGAATAATGAGCGCTAAAACCGGTAGATTTCCATCATTGCTTTACAGAATTAAAAGCGGAATTAGTGATATGCAGGGTTATAGCCTAATCGAACTGGTTATGATCATCCTGCTTTTTTCTGTATCTATGCCTGCAATTGTGAGCATGTACACCGGAGTACTTACCAATTCTCACAGCGCCGAGTATATGACAATTGCTGAATTACTCGCAGTGGAGCAAATGGAAATTATACTTGCTCATAAAGCCGGCTCTGGCGCTGGTTATGGTTATGGATCAATCACAGCAGCGAGGTATTCCTCAGTTAATCCATCAGCGCCATATAGCGCCTGGTCGCGTTCTGTCGATGTTCAAACCATTAATTCAGGAGGATCTTACGAATACAAACTTATTACTGTGACAGTAGATCATGCTCTGATAAATGCGATAATCTTAGAAACCGTTATCTTTGATCATTCAGGTATATAGATGTTAAAAAAGAGAATTAAATATTTGTCTGGAATACTAAAAAAGATTCATTTCTGCAGAAACGATTCCGGTTTTACAATGATCGAAATCATTGTAGCTATGATTATAACCGGGATAGTCGCAGGTATATTTGCCGAGACAATGACCTCCTCTGTAAAAATATATAATGAGCATAATCTACGTCAAACCAAACACATAGATTTCCGTAGAACTTTTGATATGATTATTACCGATATACGCGAATGGGAAAGCCCAATTTCAGTAACTGCTTCACAACTTCTCTTTGATAAGTATATGAGACGATATCCTGATGGTTGGTTTAGCAGACAACGTTTTTGGAATCGTCATGTTGGGTATGTTATCAACGCTGACGACATTGCGCATCGTCGGGAAGATGATGACTGGGGTACTCAATACCCATTGATTTCAGGAGGTCTGGTTACCTCCGGAACTTCATTTTCCACTGTAACAGAGGGTGGTGTTTTCCGGGTTGTCGTTAATATTGAATTTACGATAAACGGGAAACCCATGAGAATGCACACCGTCATTTTCCCTCGAAATCAGGGAGGATGATAAACTGAAATCCCTATCTACAGATAACTCTGATTTTGTTAGAAATCAAACAGGTAATGCTCTTATTGTAGGGATTGCGGTATTAACCGTACTTTCGATTTTCGGTGTTGTGATGTCCGGAAGAATGATAATAGATGCTCATGCTGCTTCAAAGAGGATAGTCAGTACAAAAGCTTTTTACCTCGCTGATGGTGGAATTCAGCTCGGCAGACGATACCTTTGGCATGATCCGGACTCCAATCCTGAAGCATCAGAGCAAAATCCTCTCGGAACATACAGCATCGGTGACGGTACGATAACAGTTTATATTACGCATGAAAGGATATACTATCCTGGTAGTAGTACCGAGGACGTATATCGTATAATATCGACTGCGACAGTAGGACCGGCTACGAGAAGCATTGTCGAAATGCGCATTCGTAACGGAGGTCACTCAGATGAAAAAGATTTCCTGCTATGGCATGAAAGAGTCGCTGATGAAGAAGAATAAACTACAACCATTTTTATTTTAATTAGTAAAGATACCAACAATGGAAACCACGCTTACACTACTTTTACTGATTATAGGGATATTCCTTTTCCTGATCGGTACATTTTTCTTTTTTCGACCAAAAGCTCTCGTTAGATGGAATGCTTTAGGGAATATCTGGATTGGAGAATCTCATGGTGTTATCAGAAAAAACAATTTTGAGAATGCCTTTCTCGCTCTGAATTATATTCTATTTACCAAACACCGTACAACAGGCGGAGTTCTCTGGGCGTTGTCGTTTATTTTTCTATTAGTATATTTTTTCGATTGATGAGATTCTGTAGAATTATTAATAATTGTTGTAATTACATATAATTGAATGAGTTAATATCCATTTCTGTCGGTGAAGCGGTTAACCTGCTAACACCTGAACACGGATTGAAAAGCCTCCGTCTTCCCTACCGCGAACTCATTGGTCAACAAGCTCATTTCGATTTTTATAAAAAACGAAAAAAACTTACAAACTCTCAAAACAAAGTACATTCCTGTACTCCGGAAGTAACTATCCGCGGCAAGTATCATTCGCAAAACGGGACGATAATCCAGTTAAAAGGCAGAATAGATATTCTTGAACAACAAGAAGACAATTACTGTATCTTTGAGTTCAAAAGTATTTTTTGCTATCCGGAAAACATTGAAACCGATATAATACCACCCCGTATATCCTTACAAATAAAGCTTTACGCCTACCTGTTCCATATTGGAACACCAAACGTAAACCCTGAAAATATCATTTGCAAAATCGTTTTGTACAATCTTGCTGATCAAAATGAACAGACAAAAACAATTCCCTGGTCGGTCTCTGAGATGGAAGCCAAACTTGAAGATTTAGTGAAGATTCACGAAAAACAAAAGATTATAAAGCTTGAACAAAAAAAACGACGAGTATTAATTGGTAAAAACTTATCTTGGCTTTTTCAGAACTACAGATCAGGACAAGATGACATTATAGAAGCAGTTGCGCAAACTTTCAAGGATGATGGAGATATATTAATAAACGCACCCACCGGAATTGGAAAAACGATGGCGATCCTCCTCCCAGCGCTGAAACATTCTTTAAAATCGGGTGGACAATTATTTTACGCCACAGCCAAAGGCGGTGGTCGTAATCCTATAGTCGAATCGTTAAAAATGATGCTCTCAAAAGGTCTTCCCATTATCGGTATGATTATGCCCTCGCAGAGCGAGTTATGTGACAAATATCCTGAAAACTGTAATACTTTGGACTGTGACTTATATCCCGAAAGCTGGGATTTATCAAATAAAATTGATCTACCTGATTCATTTAAGAAAACTGGTGTTTTACTTACATCTGATTTTCGCAATATTGGTAAAAAAATGAAGATTTGTCCGGCTATTATAGCGCGAGCTGCATCATTAAAAGCTGATATTGTGATCGGTGATTACAACTTTATATTCTCGCCTTATGCGCGTCTTCATCAGTTCAATGATCTCAAAGATTCCAACTGGACGCTTCTAATTGATGAAGCTCACAACCTGATTGACCGAGTTCGTGAAGAATTCTCATTCATATTACAATATGATATTTTAAATAAAGCCCCACAATTACTAAAGCAGGAACTATGGCTCCATGTAGATAATCCGGCTGCAGTTAAACTCGCTGAAGCGCTAAACTCTGTTACGGCTTCTTTCACAAGAGTTATTGAAGAACTACCTTATGAGTCTGTTGCCGAAGTTGAATTGGAGCAGGTTGAGTGGGATTCTCATGAAAAAAGAATTGGGATGCTACTCGCCAAGTTTCTGATTTCAAGTCCAACAAGAGTTGATAGGGATCTGGAAAAAAGCTTATGGAAAACATATATTACACTTAAAAGTTTTTCTGAAATCCTTCAAAGAGATCAAGATAAATATCTGTACCTTGGCGATAGCAGCAATAATGTCATAAACCTCTGCTGTCTCGATCCTGCTGGTGAAATGCGAGAGATGTACAGCCGTTTCAACAATATAGCAGCCTTCTCAGGAACATTGACGCCACTTGACTATCATGCTATGGCAATGGGATTCGGTGAAAAAGCGCTTGTTAAACTTGAAGTTCCTGGATGGATAGATGAAAATAATTGTCTGATTACGGTTGCCTCCGGCGTCGATACTCGTTATAATAACAGAAGTACTGAAGCCTCCGCTATCGCGAAGATAATCAGGGATTGTATCAAATGTCACACGGGAGGCTATCTTGCTGTGATGCCATCATTTGAGTTTCTTGAAAAGGTTTACGATCATTTTACTGATATTGATGATCATTATGAAATACTTGTTCAGAAACAGAGGATGAGTTACGATGATAGAATACAATTCACCAGATTGTTAAAACGAAAGAATAAAACCACATTAGCATTTGTTGTTGCCGGTGGTCAATTTACAGAAGCTGAGGATTATCCGGGTGACGGTTGCGTCGGTGTACTTATCACCAGTCCGTGCCTTCCACCTCCGGATATAATCCGGAATGCAACCTTAATGTATTGGGATCGGCAAGGTGAAAATGGACAAGGAATTGCTTATCTTTATACGGGCGTCAGGCGAGTCATTCAGGCAGGTGGCAGGTTATTACGCCGCACGGATGATCGTGGAATTATCCTACTCATCGGAAACAGATTTCTGGAGCAGCCAGTACTTGGATTATTACCTCAACACTGGCAGGAGTCTATTATGCGAGACCCTACCGACTGGCAAACAAGGATCGCGGATTTCTGGTTAAATACAGATATGGGGACTATCAAATAGATAGCGTCAAAAACTACCAACTATCTCAGATAAGCGAAAATAGAATCGGTGCAGGACCGCCACCGATACTACTTTTACACGGCTGGGGTGGCGATCAACACTCAATGGCAGCAATTGGGAGACCTCTCGCTCATCATCGGGAAGTTATATCGCTCGCTATGCCGGGTTTCGGGAGTTCAACTGAGCCTCCGGAACCTTGGGGAACATGGGAGTACGTTGAGCTTTTAAATAGATATATAAAAGAACTGCGATTAGATAAATTTGACATTATCGCTCATAGCTTTGGAGGCAGAATTTCGATAGGGTTTGCAGGTAAGTATCCTCATCATGTTAACAGCTTGATTCTGATCGGAAGCGCTGGTTTAAAACCTCTGCGCAGTTTAAGAACTCAGATGAAGATTCTTGCAGCGAAAACACTGAAACACGCTTCGAAAATCAGCGGAGGGAGTTTGTCCATATATCTCGAAAAACTGCGCAGTCAGCTTGGCTCCTCAGACTGGAAATCTGCTTCACCTGTTATGCGGGGTACTTTAATCAAGGTACTCAATGAGGATTTAACAGATGAACTCAGACGTATTCAGGCTAAAACGCTGTTAATCTATGGTGAGAATGATCTTGCCACGCCTCCGCAGATGGGAAAAGCAATGCACAGGTTAATAACCAATTCCGAACTGAATATTATTCAGGGCGCAGGTCATTATACCTGGCTTGACAAACAGGGTGAGGTTTTATCTTTGATCTGGAAACACCTTGACTTGCCCTCGGCATGGTAAAAACATTTGATGTAGTGTCAAGTATAGGCGCTGCAACAATTAACGTAAGTTTCTAAATGGTGTCCGGTAGATCACCTGACACTTCACTGTAATCTGAAGGAAAAACTAATGCATACAAAAAAGAACATCGGCATACTTGTAGCTGGAGGTCCCGCTCCGGGAATTAATGCAGTTATCGCTGCTGCTATTATTTATAGTAAAGAACAGGATATTGATGTCATTACTATTGATGACGGATTTAAGTGGATTATGCGCGGTGATGTTTCTCACACACGGAAGCTCTCTATCGAAGAAGTCAGCAGAATCCATTTTCGGGGAGGTTCTTATATAGGCGTTTCCCGCGATAATCCCACTACCGATCCTGCATTCCTTGAAAAAACCATCAATACACTGCTGCGTCTTAACATTGATAAACTAATAACTATCGGAGGCGATGACACCGCCTATTCAGCGCTTATGCTCGAAGCGAAGGCACAGGGTCGCATTAAGGTAGTACATGTTCCAAAAACCATTGACAATGACCTCGATCTGCCATTCGGCATCAATACCTTCGGTTTTCAGACAGCCCGTCATTACGGTGTTAATCTTGTTGAAAACCTGATGGAAGATGCTCTAACCACCACCCGTTGGTATTTTGCGATAACAATGGGACGAGCGGCAGGTCATCTGGCGATCGGCATCGGCAAGGCAACGGGCGCAACGATTACATTGATTCCGGAGGAGTTTCACGGCAAGTATAAACTAACCATACATAAACTTGTTGATGTTCTGGTTGGTTCGATTATCAAACGGTTAAGTATGGGGCGAAAATACGGTGTTGCAGTAGTTGCTGAAGGATTGGTTGACGCCATGACTCACGGCGACATCCCTGAGCTTGAACATGCAGAACGAGATGAGCATGGGAATTTACGTATCGCCGAGATCAACTTTGGTGGTATTTTAAAGAAGATGGTGCAGGCGCGATTAGCAGAGTTTAACCTAAAAACTACCATTGTAGCCAAGAATATTGGTTACGAGTTGCGTTGTGCTGATCCGATTCCCTTTGATATGGAATATTCCCGCGATCTGGGTTATTGTGCGGCTAAGTTCATTATCGAAGGCGGTAACAGAGCGTTAGCGTCAATGCAGTACGGCAAGTTTGTTCCGCTTTACTTTGATAAAATAGTTGATCCTGCAACGGGAAGACCACGTATTCGCATGGTCGATGTTAAATCGGAGTTTTACGAGATCGCAAGGCAGTACATGATCCGTCTCAATCAGGATGATTTTGCCGATCCGCATTTACTGGCAAAATATGCTGCTACGGCGGGACTCAGTCTTCCCGAATTTGAGAAGCAGTTTAAGTACGTTGTTGAGCATGATTTTATACCGCGCTCGGTGTATTGTCATCCTGAAAAGGAAGAGAAAACTGGGAAGAGCGATAAAATGAAGTGAAATGGAGTTGTAATCCCGGAGTGCCGTCACATGCCCTCGAGTTCTTGAATTATTCGGTATTATAACACGGCTCACAAGTATTTTTGCATTCAAAAAGCCTTACAAGTTGCCTTCCCCCCTACAGAGTAGGGGGGAATTGAAGGGGGGTTTCCTTAGTCTAAATCAACTTTCCGTTTCGTTTATACGAAAATACTTTCAAGCACAGCTATAATCAAAGAAATGTGTCATTCCGGTGAAAACCGGAATCCATATCTGCTTAATTATTAAGTACATAACTCTTTTCGATTCCTGCCGCGCTGGAATGACATGCTGGAATAACGAATATTTCAAAGGTCTCATTTATATATGACAAATGTTCAGTATTTTGACAGATATTGTAGTTTTTAGTTGTATTTTGTCACAGTATTTGTTATATTATGTCTATAAAATGTTTTACAAGTCCTCTCTTTGACATAAAACTCTCATTATCGTCATTTCCGTCACATTTCCGTCACCCCCTCTAGACCTTATCCCGTAAGGCTTTTCGACGATTGTGTGACGATGTGACGATAATTTTGAGAGTGGGGGGGGATTAGTGGTCTCACCATCGCGAGTGATTGGAACGCCTGTTTGTCACTATTACTAACATTTATTATTTCACTCACCCGCAGGTTCGACCACAGGCTCATCAGCAGTTTTTCCAGTTGAATCAGCAGATTGTGCGACAGTTTCATCAATCATTGTATCAGCATTTTCATTGGAAGTACTATCTGCGGGCTCAGCGGCAGATTCAGCAACAGTTTCTTCTATCGTTTCATAAGCAGGTTCAGTTACAGGTTCATCTGCGGTCTGGATTGCATTTTCTTTAGCAGCTTTATCTGCCTTTTTACGTTCTATTTTACTATATCTTTTCAGGTCTTTCTTCAGAGATTTCATCAATCCGGCAACGAGCTGGTCAACCGCTTTCTTTTCTTTTGTAACAGTAACAGGCCAGCTATTATCGTCTGATTCTCCGCGCCAGAGCGGTCTGCCTTTTGCGACATCGATAAGGTTGACTTCAAGGTGAGCGGCGGCTTTAGTAACCTTTGATACAACGGTGTATTTTCCGGTTACGATTCCTTCCAAGCCATATTTCTGAGAAAGGAATACCCGATTGTCATCGCATGTAAAATCGAAGGAATGAAACTGGTCAGGCAGCGCTAATTCCAGGAGTTCTTCATAGGGAATAATATCATAACCCAATAAATACAGGCGCTTTGCGATCAAGTCTTCTACATTTTTTCCGCCTCTCGCTTCACCCTCGAAGGGCACGATCGTAATAGTAGCAGGCAGTCCGGCAGGCGTTTCACCACGCTTTTCAGGTTGATTCAAAAAGCCGGTTGAAACCGTTTTAGCGCTGCAGCCGAGCAAAAAAAACGCTGCAATCAATACGGTCAGGATATATGCTAAAGGTTTTTTCATCAGATTCTCATGAAGTTACCGAGAGTGAATTTATTTCCGTATTGTAATACTGTGCAAAAATGATACCTTTTAATAGGAGGATAGAGCAAAATTAAAAAAGGCAGAAAATTTAAGATGGTAAAGGCTGAGAAGAAGGTCATTAAGCCAGCCATCGAATCAGTGCGCCGTCCCATGCCGAAGCCAACTACCGATATGGGAGATAAAACGAAATATCAGCGGAAGCCTAAATTCAAGGAGTATCCGGAAGGTGAGGTTGATAAAGCTTAGTAGTAGTTTTTAAGTCTTTGTTTTTCCGACACGTGAGAACACATGACGGCACTCTAAAACCATCCGTCATTCATAGTGAATGTCTTGTAACTACTTTATCCCCACAGCCTGCCTTCAATAATATCTTTAATCTCCGCCGCAATCGTATCGACTTCTGCAAGAATTCTATCCGTATCTTCCTTTAGCTTACCTGAAAAATCGTCATCAGGCAGACTCTGAAGATTCACACGCACATTATAAGCTGCGCGTCTTGCTGCAAGGGCTGAGGTTAAACCCGCAACTCCTGCGTCTGGTGTCAGATTACGATTTCCGTGTTGAGCTGCAACACGCGCTAATTTGAC
>JAIPJL010000082.1 GCA_021734165.1 bacterium
TGAGTTCAATAGTGTGGATTTTCCGGCATTAGTATATCCAACTAAAGCAACCTTAAATAAATCATGGCGTCGATTGCGTCGGGTAGCACGAGCTTTTTCAATACGTCCTAAGTCTTTGCGTAGATGCGCTATTCTTTTACCTATTATCTGCTTGTCAGCTTCGAGTTGTGTTTCACCGGGTCCGCGTGTTCCGATGCCGCCCTCCTGCCGGGATAGATGCCTCCAGCGGTGAGTTAAGCGCGGGCGCAGGTAAAGTAATTGAGCCATTTCAACCTGGATCCTAGCCTCGCTGCTTTTTGCCCGATTAGCAAATATATCAAGTATCAGACCGGATCGGTCAATTACTTTACATGACAGACTTTTCTCGAGATTTCGAACCTGCGCGGGACTAAGATCGTCATCAAAAACGACAATATCGATATTTTGAGACATGACAAGATTATTTACTTCGTTCACCTTGCCTTTCCCGATGAACATAGCAGGATCGGGTTTGACCCTTTCCTGAACGATACGGCTAACAATCTTACCGCCTGCCGTGTCCACCAATTGCTCAAGCTCATCGAGATTATCGTTGACTTCCCAGGATGTTACACCCTTTTGCTTCAGTCCGATAACTAATACTGATTCAGTTTTTTTCTCAGTCATTCTCGATGATATAATTGATAATTACTTTATTATTCAACACTCTCCTTTTTCCATGTTCTCCCAATCAATGATTCTGCCAGCAATAAAATCAGAAACAAAACTGCAATAAATTTCCACAATTCACGCCCGAATCGTATCGACTGAATTGACTCCGCAAGATTATCCTGATCAGCAGTAACTACTGTAGTATTTCCGAGGCGATCAGTGAGCTTTTCGAGATCCGATCTTTCGAGACTTGATAATCCACTTGGTATATTACCCGCAAAGACTGCTTCGAGATGATCTCTTATTTTCAACTTATATATTCCTGGCAGTTCTACCATAGGAACGTTGTACTCAACTCCATTAATAATAGGTCTTGGAGATAAATCTATGAAATTTCCGTCCGGCTGTTCCAACCTTGCTATTTTCGTAAATGGAACAGATAGAAGTATTCGTGATGAATTCCCCGTAGTCCATTCATAACGTGATTCGGTGTAGTTCTGTGCCGCATACGCAACTGCGCGAAATATCAAGGGAGCAATTATTCCTGAATACGCAAAATCCCCGCCATCCGGTCCGGGAGAAACAGCAAACATCAAGGCTCTGCCTTTACCGACCTGACGCTCAATTAGAAATGGACGACCGTTGGATAAAGGAATTATAATTTGGTCGCCTTTACCGGTTGCAAGATCGACAGCAAAGTTGAACACAGGAGAACGGGGAGCGCCCTTTTCTTCAAACATACCATGAAATAAAGGATGAGAAGGATCGATCTTACCCCAGCCGATACCACCACTGCTGATAGTTTCTCGTGCGCCTGAAAATCCCAACCTGCCCCATAATCCCCGGCTTAATCCGGCAAGATCGGTATCAGTCCCCTGAAAAATAATAATACCACCGCCCTGCTCTACAAATTCCACCAATCTTTCCATTGTGCCGGTAGATAGCGAACTTACACCTGTCAGCATCACAACATCAAATCCAGCCAGCGGGATTGTTTCCCAACTAAGCGGATTTCCTTGATATAAATTTATAAAGCCGGTTTTATCACTTTTCAGCGCTGAATTGATAATAAGTGAATCAAGTTTATTAGGAGCAACTGAAAGGACGTTAGTACTATCGGGAATATCAAGTACGAAATATCGTCGAGAATCTGCGGGTAAAGCATCAAGATCATCACATCTGATACTGCCGGTCAGCAATCCCGAACTATGAGGCGATAATGAAAAAGAGTACGACTTCTCTCCCTTGGATGGAATGTTCAGCGACGCCTGAGCAACACGTTCACTTTCAAGGTAAACACTGATCATTGCGTTTTGTACTGCATGATCAGAATGATTATGGAAGAACGCTTCAATTTCAACAGGCTCACCACGCTGAAAAATACTGCTTAGAATTTTAATATCTGAAATAGAGATATTGCCCGTTGTTTTAGGTCCGACAGGAAGGAGAAATGCTCTTATGAATTCATTTCTCTCCTTACTTATAATAAGTGAATCAAAACTATCTCTATAGAATGGGCTGATAATGTAGATTTCCCTGTTCATAAGTGAAGAAGCGAACAGGATGGAATCCGCTATGGCTATCGCATCTTCCATGTGTGGTTCAACGAATCGTGGCTCAATTTGTTCCAGACGGTCAAGTATCAAATCTTTTTCAGCGCTGGTTATCCGTAAAAGTTTCTGAGGTTCTGTTGAAGTAATCAGGGTGATTATATCGCCGGGAAGAGAAATATTCACAACTTTCTCTGTCATGTCTATGCAATTTCTGAATATTTGCCCATTTTTTGACTCGGCGGAAGTTGGGAGGCTATTGTCAATAATTATTACTGATTCGACATTTGCCGCTGAACCAGTCGCTGCGTCGTTTCGTATAGCCGGTCGGGCGAACGCAAGGACAATCGCTATTATTGCCGCCGTTCGTATCAAAAGAAGTATTAGTTGTCTGAGTTTTACCCGACGTGCCTTTTTCTTCTGTAGTTTTAACAGAAAATCTATGCTGCTGAATCTTATTAACGGTAGTCGTTGTTTGCTGAATATATGCAGCAGGACAGGGATTGCGGCTGCGATGAGCGCTGTAAGGAATATAGTATGTAGAAATGTCAAGAAGGCTGTATCGTTCAGGTTTTAGGGATTAGATAGATCGTATTTAAAGTTAGATTCACCTTCCTATCGCGGGTGATTTTCAATGGCTTTTGCCTTTTTTCTGCTTATCCTCGTTGATAGCGCAATAAACACACCAAATGCAATAATCACAAGAGGTAAAACAACAGAACCGCCTTGATCTGGTTGTATAATCAAACGACTGACAAAACGGTAAATTCCCCAACCGATCAGACACAGCCCTACCAGCAGACCGATAAGGCGAATCGTAACCAGGAGCAGGTTTTCCGGTGGTGTTAAATCTTCAGCCATAATAATCAACCACTATTTACTTCGAGTAAGTATCTCACCTGCCAGTGAGAGATAATCGCCGGCGCCGGGTGAACTCACAGCAAAATGAAGAGCCGGCTTTCCGAAACTGGGAGCTTCTGCCAGGCGTACATTGCGGCGCACTATTGTTTTTAACAGGTTCTTAGGAAAATATTGGCGTATTTCCTCAGAAACCTGTTTAGCTAAGTTAAGCCGATTATCGTACATTGTCAATAGAATTCCTTCAAGCTTCAACTTTGGATTAAGACGACGCTGTACAAGTTTCATTGTTTGAAGAAGCTGTGTTAGACCCTCCATTGCAAAATACTCAGCCTGAATAGGAGCTAAGAGACTATCCGCTGCTGTTAATCCATTAATTGTCAATAAACCAAGTGAAGGCGGACAGTCGATTAATATATAATCATAATCAGCAATTACTGGTTTAAGAGCTGAGCTGAGAACATGCTCACGCTCCTTAAATCCAACCAGTTCGATCTCAGCGCCGACCAACCTAATATGTGAAGGAAGCAATGATAAATAATTATATTCTGTTTTGATAATTACATCCGCAACAGGAACGCCGGTAGTCAGAACTTCATATATACAGGCAGTGTCTTCGTTTAATCTAACAGATAGCGAAGAACTTGCATTTGCCTGAGGATCTATATCAACAAGTAAGGTGTTCTTTTCAGCAACAGCTAAAGAAGCGGATAAATTTACCGCAGTTGTTGTCTTTCCGACGCCGCCCTTTTGGTTGGCGATTACAATGATACGTGCCAATGAGTGTCTATCTAAGTTAATTGTCAGTCTTGCTTTGTCTGTCAGGATTATGCGGAGCATATTCAACCGTGTTACGACAGTTCATCTCCGCATTGGCAACAACTCCCACTTCTGACCACCAGAGAGCTGTAGCCTCTATATCGTTATCGTCAATATAATTTGCCATTTCCTTTACGTTGTCAATCTTCATGAGCATTGGTGCAAGCAAGAATATAAAAACCATCACAGCCAATATACAGCCCGTCAAAGATAACCATTTTTTTAATCGCAAAATACGCTTCCTTAGAATAATTATTATATGCTTGCGGTGATTTCCGGGAACACCAGATAAAACATGATATAAGCCATTAGTAAGGTCAGGCACAAATTCAACGATTGACCGAAGACATACAAAATTAATGGTTTTCCACCTTTAAAGTGATGTTTTAATTCACGAAAATCCGTTGCAAGACCTATACTGGCAAACGCCAGACAGAAAAACCAGCCGCGTAAAGTCTTTGTTAAACCCCTAATTACACCATGATCGATTAGAACATAACCGACATCAGAACCAAAATAAGCGTAAATTGTCGAGAATATAATTGAAGCGCCGATAAAACCGAGCACAAACTTTGGAAAACGATACCATATTTCCCAGAGACTTACGCGTTGTCCTTCAACAGCCTCAACTTTTGCGCACCAATAAACTGCAACTACAAATGCTACTACACCGATAAGCACATTCTGAATCATCTTGATCGTAGCCGCAACATAGAGCGCTTTGTCGCCAAGAAAAGCGCCGGCTGCAGCAACAGCGCCGGTTGAATCGATAGTACCGCCCATCCATGCGCCGCCCAGTACCTGCGGCATACCAACCGCCTTGATTATTATCGGCATTACGATCATCATTATTGAAGTAAAGACAAGTGACATTCCAACAGCTAGTGTCAGTTCTCCCTTTTTTGCTTTACAAGCCGCTGCTGTAGCAATTGCTGCCGATACACCGCATACGGACATATCAGCAGAGATAGTTATGTTAAGCGTTTTAGATGGTATTTTTATAATCTTTTGACCAACTATATAAGTAGTAGTTAGTACAATCGGCGTAACTATCCAGGCTACGAAGATTCCCGGTATGCCGATTGAGATGATTTTACCAAAGAGAATCTCGGCGCCAAGCAGCACCAGTCCGGTTTTGATAAAATATTCAACCTGCACAGCAGGCATGACCCATCTCGGCGTACCTATTGTGTTACTGATGATCAAGCCAAATAGAATAGCCCATGCTGCATAACCAATACCGTAATGCTTCATTGTTACCTGATTCTCTGCAAGATATGCCAGGATAGCCAAGCCAAAAACAAAAAAGAAACCAATGAAAAACCTGCCTGCGGAACGTCCCATAAACTTAGCGCCTATCGAGAAAAATAGTCCCAAGAGGATACATAAACCTATTAAAGGCAGGACTTGGTTATAAGGAGCAGCTTTAGTTTTCTTTTTTGCATTTGATGCTGATTTATGGGCGTCACGCCAGGCTAAAATGTCGGATTGTGCTTTTTCATTGAGCGAAAGATCTTTATAAACGGCAGTTTCAGCAACTTTCTGAGAAGCGATTGCCGCCAGCTTCATTTCAGTTTCTTTGGACTTGGCGCTGTTGTATTTTTCTGTGGCTTTTACTTTTTTTGTTTCAGCTTCACCTTTTGTCATAAAAAAGGCGTCAAGAGGATTCTGTGTCCAACTGTGTGGTACTGCAATGAAAGAGCTGATAGATTTGGCAAAATCATTGCCGGTTGCTTTAAGATTTTGCTTTGCGTCAACTGCCTGATACCATTCGACTGTTTTAAAAGGCGCTTTCTTTGATTCTGATTTTAAAGTGGAATTTGCGGCAGCAATCTTAGAGTCCATTCCTTCAGGCGCACGTGGAAAGAAAATAAAAATACCGATGATCAGAATAATAAATCCAAGCCAAATCGCCCACCAGTCTTCTTCTTTCCAAAGAACTGACAATGTACTTTTACTTGAAATTGGCATTTTAACTCTGATTAGTTTGAAAAAAAATGAAATGATCGGTTAGCGTATCATGTATTTAACCAGAACATGCTGTAAATCTCGGAATAGATATTATCTGAGTTTCTGTCAGGTATTTAATCTGTACGTTTAGAATGAGACATACATAGCATGTCCAGCTTGTCTATACATGAATTTTTGAGTTAGCGGTTATCTATAGAAACTTTAGTAAAATTCATCATAGTGTATGATACTTAAATAACTAAAGCTCAAACCAGATAGGGAAGAGGCATAACTTCCATCCGATACCGCCAAAAGGATCAATTTCGCTGTCAGACGGTTGATACTGAGTGTAGAAAATAGAGCCCTGGATGATCAGGTTATCACTTTTCCATAAAGACAAATCAAATCCACCACGGTAAAACAGTATTCCATCAGCTTGTTCGTTGGTGTTAACAATATCGGCTTCAATGTATATGTTTCCTATTTGCCCGCTCTGATGTATGTCCTCTGATTCAATTTTACGATAAGCATATCCCGCTCCGCCGATTATTGATAAACCAAACCATTTCATAGGTAAGGGGATGTTATATCCTAAATCCAGCGCTCCAAAAAGCATGTTGCTTCGTTTTATCGTCATTTCGTATGTTTCGGTGCTGTAATCGAAAATTGGAAATGACGCTTTATATTTGAAAGTTGCAGCATCGTGAAGCATTGCAAATGTAGCATCAATGTTAAGACTGTGATTTGGACGAAAACGATATGTAAATCCCAGCATAGGTGATTTTCTACTGCGTTCAAAGGTTTCACTGCTGTCACGGTACATTTCAAGTGAATCAATGTTTTCAATAACAATTTTGAAATGGATATCATAATCAAATTTACTCATCTCATTATCAATCGATTGATAACCAAGTAATGGCAGAATCAAATGAGGTGCATAACGTGCTCCGCGAATGTTATCATCGGCGGCTTTAACAGGCAGTGTTACAAACACTATGGAGAAAACAACCAGTATTGCAGATATGGAAAACCTTTTCAAAGGAAAACCTCCAGCAGAATTAACGGAAGTATATGCAGGGTTGGATTTTATTACTGCACCCCGCTATCCGCACATAAAACGCGCGGCATATACAATCTGGTTAAAAATAATACAGGTCAACCCTAACAGCAACTCTTTTTTGTGAAATTATCATGTTAAATCATCATGTTGGTTGTTTTCACCCAAATCAATATACCTTTCCAGCAAATTAACGAATTTCCACCTTTCACCATCAGGAAGATTCGCACGGATCCGTCTTATTGCATCCATTTGTGCATCCATATCGTCTGCATAGTGAAGGAGAAATGCTTCCTGTGTCGCGGGTTTTACAGGAGATCCGAATTCAGGTTTCCCCTGATGAGAAAGCACAAGATGTATAACCTTATCAAGAAGCTCAGCAGGAAAATTCTCTAACTCTGCTGCATGTTGGGCAATCCATTGAGCGCCGAGATTGATATGTCCGACAAGACGTCCGCGACTTGTATAATCAAAATGTGTTTCGTAAATAAATTCCTCAATCTTGCCAATATCATGCAATATAGCCCCGGTAACTAAAAGTTCTTTATCCACTTCAGGGTAAAACCTGCCGAAAAAACGACACAGTCTGACTACTGACAAAGTGTGTTCAATCAACCCACCGATGCGATTGTGATGCCAGAGTTTTCCACCGGGAGCGCGCATAAATGACTTTACAAATTTGTCATCTTCAAGGAAACTGAATAATAGTTCGCGTAAATGATCGTTGCTGATTGCTTCTGTATATCTCAGTAGTTTATCCAGCGCTTCTTCCGGATCCAGGGAACTAATCGGCAGAAAATCTTCAGGATCAACCACATCTTCGGGGAGTAGATTTCTGATGCGCTTGACAGCTACTTGAGTCTGCTCACGATAAACCTCTATCCTGCCTTGGAGTTTGACTATACTGCCGACTTCAAAGTCATGGAATAGTCGATCTGCATTGTCCCAGACTATTCCGCTGAGCCTGCCTGATTTATCACCGAACTCAAGTACCAGAAAGGGAGCATCATTACGTGTTGTTCTGAGTTCACGGCTGCGTATAACGAAATAGCCTGTGAACGATTCACCTACCTGGTATTCTTTTAAGTAACGTTTTTCTTCTGTCATTTTAGCTCACTTTGGTAATTTGTCAACTTTAGCAAACACTTCTATCGCATAATCAATATCATCATCATTAACGTCAAGATGAGTGACAAATCTGGCTTTCGTTCCACCGAAACTGGTTCCCCAGACTCCATTTTCCCTCAGTCTCGCAGTAATTTCAATGCCGCCCAACCCACTGGGAGTTGTGTCTATAATAATGATATTGGTTGCGACTGTTTCGAGGGCAACACTGAAACTGTCGAGCTTGTTGATGGCTTCTGCAAGTCTCCTGGCGCATTTATGATCTTTAACAAGCCGCGTACGATTATTCTCAACAGCATAAAGCCCTGCTGCTGCTATGATGCCTGCCTGACGCATCCCACCGCCCAGTCGTTTTCTGAAGCGGTGAGCCCTGTCAATCAATTCAACCGAACCAACTACGAGTGAGCCAACCGGAGCGCCAAGTCCCTTAGAAAGACATACGTTTACGGAGTCAAAGGGATCTGCGAGTTCCGCTTCGGTTTTTCCGGTTGCAGCAGCCACATTCCAAATCCTTGCTCCATCAAGATGAAATCCAAGCCCGTGATTATCAGCGAGGTTCCGTAATCTAAGTATTTCATCCTGTGGAAAGATCGTTCCTCCGGCGCGATTAGCGCTGTTTTCTACCCAGATCAAACGACTTGGAGCAAAATGGTGATTATCCGGGCGCAGCTTAGCCTCAACTTGGTTCGCAGTATATGCTCCGTTGATACCTTCGATAGTATTGAACATTACGTTTGAGAAGTGAGCTGCTCCTCCACCCTCGAAGTTATAAACATGACACCCGGCTTCACAGTAAATCTCATCACCAGGTGATGTATGGCAGGCAACGGCAATCTGGTTAGCCATCGAACCGGACGGCACATATAACGCTACCTCTTTTCCCAGCAGTTCTGCGACTCTTTCCTGAAGTTTGTTTACTGTCGGATCGTCACCGAATACATCATCACCGACTTTAGCTTCATATATGGCGCGTCTCATCTCCGGCGAAGGTTTAGTTACCGTATCGCTGCGTAAATCGACAATTCTTGGCATTTTATTTCCTGAAAATCTCTACTTAATTAAGATTGATTGAATATACGGTTTTTATAGGAGTCAATCAAATCTGATATGTATCAGCAAAGCATTTTATGACAATCTTATATTGAAAAAGCTCGATCTTTTTTATAGACCGAGCTTTTTCTGATAATCCTGAAATTCAAGATCACTTCTTTTTCTTTTCCTCTTGTAGTTCCTGCTTCATTTTTTCCAGTTCTTTTTTCATATTCTCCAACTCTTGTTTCATCTGTTCCATACTCTCTTGAAAATCCTCTTCGGCGCTTTCAAAATCGATATCGATGCTTTCAAGAGCTTCAATTACAGTTTCCCGGATTTCATCTGTGTCGATGTATTCGCCGTCTACATCAATAAGGTATGAATGTCCTTTGGTTTTTGTAATGTAAGTCTGCTGAGCTTTATCAAGTTTCACCTTGACTTCGTCTTCCTTGCCTTTCCTTACGTAATAAACAGTGACTTCATCTCCTGGTTCGTGCTTATGAACGCACTCGATCAGCTCACTAACGTCAGATGTTTCACAGTCTCCGATTTTAGTTATCACGTCGCCGGCTTTCAGACCGGCTTTCTCGGCAGGAGTATCTTTCTGTACTTTCTCAATCAACACTCCCTTTTTAACCTCAAAATACTCACGAAGCTGCTCTTTTATCTCCGCTATTTCAACACCAAGATAACCGCCATTTTCGTACTGCATAACCTTCATCTTTGGCATTCTGGGAATTCTGGGAATGGCAGGTAGCGCTGGTCGTTTGCCGAGTTCGAGCTTTACATCCTTATCTTTTCCATCTCTGACGAAGAATACCTTGACCTTATCTCCAGGTTTGTGCTTTTTGAGTGCTTTACCGAGGTCTTTAGTGGAAGTTATTTTGTAATCGTCGATTTTGGTGATGATGTCACCCGCCTTTATGCTGGCTTTCTCGGCGGGTTCACCCTTGACGATATCCTCTACGAGAACGCCCTCACCCTTCTTGAAATCGAGAGCTTCTCTATCGTCGTCATCGATGTCCGCTGGATAAATCCCCAGGAAGGGAGCTTGATCAATAGAATCATCATCCGACAAAATGATGATTTCCTCTTCTTCCTCTCCGGCGAAAACAGCGTTACAGCAGAAACCAATAACCAATGACGGCAGGACTAATGCCAATATCCACCACCGGCTTTTCCAACTTTTCATAATTCCTCCTTTTTTGTGTAACTTTATGAGACATAAATGTAAACTGTGTCATCAAGAGAGATACTCCTGATGACACAGTTCTACTATGTCTCCTATTTTATACAATTAACTGAAGTAATCTGAAACATCGTGCGTGGCGTCTGATTTGATGTTCCTAACTCTTTAATGGATTACTGCTTGATAGGTTCCTAAAGATCGAAATTTTCTAGAACAAAATTCAGTTTTTCTCGAATTTTATCTCGAATCTTACGGAATACAGGCAGAGCGATTTCTGGTGGGTTGTCTGAAAATGGAGCGGGATCTTCAAAACCTATATGCAGATGCTTAACCTTCGCTGGAAATATCGGACATGTTTCGCGTGCATTATCGCATACTGTGATAACGAGATCCAAATCATTACGATTAAGGAACTCTTTAACAGATTTGGATCGCTGCCCAGAAATGTCAATACCGATCTCGGACATTACCTGTATTGCCCACGGATTGAGCTTTGAAGGATTTGTTCCTGCGGAATAAGCTAACCAGCGATTGCTCAAATCATGATTTATAATAGCTTCAGCCATCTGACTGCGGCATGAATTACCGGTGCAGATGATGAGTACTTTCTTTCTGTTATCTTCCATGTAAATTCTCCATGAATAGCTAATATATGCTTGTATAATATAAAAAGGATTATTATCTTCAGCAAAAATATTATCTAAGATTTACAAAGGAAAAGAGATGAACGAAACTGTACAAAACGATAAACCGCTTGAGCCCCAGACGGAAAAGTTCGTCAAGCGAAGTATATTCCAACGTATCTTTGGTATATGCGCAACTAAGCTTCCTCAGAACGCAAATTGTTGGAAAATAGTAGGTGAAGAAATTGAAATTGATCTAAGCCTTGCTGAGGAGCTTTCAAATTCAGGAGGCGGAATAAGAATTGAAGGCAAGAATCTTCCAGTGAGGATTTTAATTATTAAAGGTGATGATGGTGTGTATTACGCTTTTCAGAATCGATGCACTCATGGCGGAAGACGACTTGATCCAGTTTCAGGAGGAGGTACAGTTCAGTGCTGCAGTATGGGAAGATCAACCTTCGATTATAGCGGTAGACTACTTGCAGGCTCGGCCAAAGACAATATTAAAACATTCCCGGTAAGAGTGGAAGAAGGAAAGCTTAGAATAGCCTTTGGATAAATAGAAATTAGGTTGTTATTATTCTGTTTTTATGGATATCTCAAGTGTGAATGAATCTTTATCTATGCTGAATGGAACAGCTATTACGGGAATGCTTAATTGATGTCTAAGGGAATAATCCTTGCCGACAATAATTGTAGGAATCGAGACATGAAACAACATGTCCATTTTAGCAAGGGATTGTTTGGCGTCGTTTGCAACGATGTTAGTAAGTTCCCCAATCAGGTCTTGAACATCCTGGTTGATTTCTGTTTTATTCTCGCCCATCATGGCATTATAGACCCTGAGAGCTGTCCTAATCGGAAAGCTAAGGGCTACTGAACCATTGATACTGCTTTCAGTAAATCCGATAACACCGGTTATGTCGTCTTCTGTTTTACTGCCATTCTTTACGTATGGTGATTTAAGTATAGGTTTAAGTCCAACCATTGTTTCAAATGTGCTAATTACTGCATTAATGAATGGATTGATTATCTCAACATTCATGTAGTGAACCTCAAAGAAATTCGCGTAAAACTTGCATTCTACGCAATATTAAGTAGTCAAAAAAACTTGACTACGGGTTAGTTAAATGTAATACCTGCCTCGATTTAGAAAGCAGGTGCATTACCCATATTAAATTTTGTTTTAACTGCTGAAAACAGTGTGCGTTTACCTGTGTCCAGTTTAGCGTTGCCTGTCATGCCTGTTCGTAAGGTATAATCATTATTTGGCAGAAAAGCTATTCCACAAGGTCCCTGATATAATCCTGTCTCTTCATCCCTTGTGAAATCGATCCCTTCCAAATATGTTTCAAAAAAAACTCTTATTTCCGAAGCAAGTGTTATCTCAATGACTTGATTCTTTTCTAACCAATTCAACGAAGTTTCAGGGAGTCTGATTAAAACCGCTAAGGTATCAATCCGCTCAACATTTAAAATGCTGCCGGAAGAGCCTCCCAGTTTAACAATACCGGAGAGCGGAGCAGTAATAGGACGTGTTATACCTGTGGTGAATCTCGCCATTTCTAACGAAGCCTGGATGCTCTCAACTTCTTTCATTGCGATAGTAATATCTTCAGGACGTGCTCCTGCTTCAAGAACCTTTAATTCGGATTCCGCCAGTTTCAGATCAGCCTCATACTGTCTGTATCTCCCTTCAATATCCTGTAATTGAGACAATGTAGCGGCGCCGACTTCATATTGCGCTTTAATGCGTTCATATTCAGGTAATAATGCATTTCTACCTATTTCGGCGCTTTTGACTGCCTGTCTCGCTACGTTGATATCCTCTGGTCTGGTTCCTGCCAATAGTAAGTCGAGTTCCGCACGAGCAAGCTGTAATTTCGCTTCGTTAATTTTAATCTGCCCAAGTCCTTCATGCGAAACAATTACCGCAAGCGTATCTCCAATTTTTACATTGCAGCCTTCTTTTAATTCCGGTGAAAGTAAAATATCGACAAAATCCGGACGGTTAAACTGCAATAAAACCTGTTCACCGCCTGCATTTATCAAGTTCTGTTTCCATCCCGTAACTATTTGTCCGGCTCCGTCGTGCGCCAGATACCAGACAGCGGAAGGCTCAAGCACGCAGGGTCCTTTGATACTATGAGGAATCGGAATCGTTGCGGATGCAACAATAACTGAAAGTATTAGAATAAAAACTAAAAGGCGTTTTTGAATTTGTGTTGACAATGTGCTGTTACTTAAACAAAGGTGATTGTTAAGATAGTATCTTAAACTAATATATACTATTTCAAAACGTCAAAAAACAAGTCTTTCCGCACTATTCTGTTCGTAAAGAACGAAATTCGTTTGTTTTTATGTCCCATTTTCGCATCAGTATCATTGTTAAACTGGCGATCAGCCAGATAACACTCGCTGTCATTAATGCAGTGGTTTTCCCCATCATGGTCATTATAAAATACCCTAAAAAAGGAGCAAAAGAGCCTCGAATTCCAGTTGCTGCCACATGTACGGAGTGATATACACCTACATCTTCATCCCTTGCAAATCTGAGTGACGACAGACTCCATAAAAGCATCACACCGCTCATTGCTATCCCGAAAAGTCCAAATGCAATGCATACGATAACGGTTTGTAGAGTACCATCAAACTGCATGGATAGCACAAGAAGCGCTGGAAAGAACGCCAGCAAGAGGAAAAAGACAACTGCTACCCTGTGCGGAGTCGATCTATCAAAGAATCTTCCGATTATCGGAATTGCCAGAATCATTACAAGCTGCGGGATCATTATGCGTACAATGCCTATCGTTCCATAATCGAATTTCAAGTCATCAACCAGAAATAACGGTATTACCGGTAATGTCATCATAAACGCAATACCATAAACCATAAACGCCGCTTCAAAACGCAGGAAATCAGGACGGGATTTGAGCAATTTAACAATCTTCTTTACCGGTTCCCAAAGTAGTCTCTTGTTTACCGGAATGGATTCCGATCCCTTGAGCCGCTTCATCTTAAATGAAGCCATTTGCAATAATCCGATGATACCCATAAACGCAATCAGTACGTATAAATGCCTGAATCCATATTCGACTTTTTCCATATAGAATCCTGCAAAAACAGATACTATAGCAGCAATGCCGGTTCTTATTCCGGAAGCAAATCCGAACAGCCGCCCAATTCCCGATGATGGAATGTTTTGCTGGAGTATGCGGTTTTCAGCGGTGGTCATCAAAGCGTTGTATAGGTAAAAAACTACGTATATCGCAAGTATATGAGACACTGAATTAAGGAATAATCCGCTTGAAATCGCAAGATAGGCTATTATTCCAAACAAAAGGAGGAACTTGCGCTGATCCCTGCCGACAAGTAGCCTTCCCCACCATACTGAAGTCAGGCTGGAAACCGGCATTGTCATTGTCAGTAATGTCACAGTGAGAGCGCTGGCGCCCAAAGATTTACGAGCGATTACTTCACCAAAGGTAAGAATAGAGAACACAGCACCCGCCATAGTAGAGTATATTAGATACCGGCGAGTGAGCTGGCGGGTTTCCTCTTTTACGCCACCTGAAGGGTATATTAATCTATCAAATAACTTATTTATCTAGTTTTCCTATGATTAACAAAGCTGAAAAGCAGCGTAATCAGTTAGTGTATTTTCTTAAAAGGTTTCTAAGGAATATGACTACCATATACACAAGACCCGCGATCACAATAATTGTAGGTCCGCTTGGTGTGTTAAGTGAATAACTTGCCACGATTCCTGCAGAAGTGAATAATGCACAAAATATAACTGATATTATCATCATTTGCCAGAGACGCTTGGTAAAATTACCTGCTGTAGCGGCAGGTAGCGTCAATAATGCTATCACGAGCACGATTCCGACTACTCTTATAAGCAATACAACGGTTAAAGCTGTCAGGCATAGCAGTAAAGTATAATAATACTCGACCTTTATGCCTCTTAGAAGCGCAAACTCATCATCAAATGACACAGCTTGAAATTTATTATAAAATAAAATACCAATTCCGATTACTAAAAGATCAAGTCCAAGGATCAGCCAAATATCACTTCTTGTTATCAACAGAATATTCCCAAAAAGATAGCTCATTGGGTCTATATAGCCTGGAGTTTTTGCTATAAACAAAAGACCTACAGCCATTCCAAATGCCCAGATTGATCCGATGATGGTGTCTTCTCTTTGTTTTGCTCTCATACTGACAAGACTTATAATAATTGCCGCACCAAGCGCTGTTACAGCAGCGAGAATTATCGGATCACACCACCAGCAGTTGAAACGGCTTTGCAGATAAAGTCCAGCGCCAATTCCACCGAGTACGCTGTGAGAGATAGCGCCGGCTATATAACTAATGCGCCGCGCAACGACATAAGTTCCTATTACACCGAATGAAAAACTAGCCAGGAATCCTGCGAGAAGTGAATACCTAAGAAAAGGTACATGTGGATCAAACAGCGCTGTCAGGAAATCAGCCATCGAGCGGATCCCGCTCAGAATGTCCTATATCGTGTCGTATTAAACGTATGTTCTCGCCATACATTGAACGTATGGTTTCATCGGTAATTTCGGTTGTGGGATGTACAGCAACATGACGATTGACACAAATTACCCGATGGACTGACTCGGCGGCGAATCGCAGGTCGTGAGAAACCATTAAAATTGTCATTTTATTACTAAGATTATATATAATTTCAGTGAGACGCTCTTCTCCTTCAATGTCAACATTAGCAGTCGGTTCGTCGAGTAATAACAACTCAGGTTGACTCGCTAAAGCTCGAGCAATTAAAACGCGCTGTCGCTGCCCACCGGAAAGTGAAGCAAAAGGGCTCTCAGCAGATTTGAGCAAACCCATTTCATCTAAAGCGTTTAGCGCTATTTTCCGATCACTTTTTGTGTATCTGCCGAAAAATGACGAGTTAAGTCTTCCCATCAAGACTATCTCCAAAACGCTGATCGGGAAATGGGGATCAAAATGTGAATGCTGAGGCGTGTATCCAACTTTGCTCCTTGCTTCGTGAGCCGGTCTGCCATAAACAGTAATATTTCCTGTACTGGGCTGAAGCAAGCCAAGTATCAGCCTTAAAAGCGTGGTCTTACCGCCGCCGTTTGGTCCTACGATATAAGCGAGTTCATTTTGACCAAGGGTAAAGCTCACATTTTCTAAAACCGCCGTTGAATTATATGAAAACGTTACGTTGTCAAACTGCAAAATGTTATTGTCTTTTTTATCTAAACCTGTCATCTGTCCACTTACAATTAACTTCCATTAACCATCGCTGCTGCTCCGACAATACCTGCCCGATTGCCAAGTTCAGCAATGCGAATATCAAGCGAGCGGAGATACTGTCGAAACGCCCGCTTATACAGCTCACGTTTCAAAGGTGTAATGATAAAATCACCTGCTGCTGAAATCCCGCCTCCGATAACAATAATCTCAGGATTGAAGATATTTACTAATCCTGCTAAACCGATT
>JAIPJL010000083.1 GCA_021734165.1 bacterium
TTTTTGATTTTAGCTTGATTAAATCATCAAGCAACTGAATGTGGTTATCTAAAAATGTGAACCGGTACTGATCAACTTTACTTAAAGCGTTTTTCAATTGATCAATAGTATAAAAATCATCCTCATCAAATACCGCATCAGGTTTCACCTTATCCTTTTTTTGTGGATCCCCTAATATAACAACAATATTCTTTAGTTCCTTATCTATTTTCTTCTTAACCGGCGCCCACTCTTTCTTAGCCCTGGCATTGACAATTAATCGCATTTCCATCATGCCAAGATCCTGCATCCGCTGGGATTTCGGCTTCATCTCGCCCTGAAACTCTATCTGATCAAATTTACATGAGAGCAGTAATTTCTCTAATCTTTCTTTGCTATAAAGCCTCTCACCATAGAATTGATCAGCAATTACTCCTCTCTCAACATGTGTTATTACTTCACGGGAGATCAATCTACGTTCATCGTGTGAGAGCGATCTCTCACGGCAGACAAAATGCTTTTTATCTATCCACTCCCAACTACGAGGCTGGAAGTTCTTCGAAATGAAGTCTCCATCTGTAATATCAAGCAGCAATTGCCCATCAGGTTTAAGAACTCTTAGAGCTTCTTTGAGCACTTTTTCATCATCGTGTGGATTCTCAAAATAGCCAAAACTATTCCCAAGAATCATCACTACGTCAAAATGATCTACAGGATGAGGAATTTTTCGGGCGTCGCCTTCGCGAAATTTTACATCAAGTCTTTCTTTTTTAGAAACAGTTTTAGCTCTCTGAATAAGGTATCGGGAGCGGTCGAGTCCCTCAAGGTGGTCATAACCGCGTCGGGCTAATTCAAGAGTATGCCTGCCCTGTCCACATGCGAGATCTAAAATTAAAGCAGATGCATCAACATTTAGAATTTGCGTAAAGTAATCAATTTCCTCTTTGGTGATCTGTAAGTCATCAATTACATCCGCATCAGTTTTCAAATACAGACGATTGAAGATACCCCGCCACCAATCCGGTGAGACGTGGGTTTCAAGATCTACAACCGGACCGAGAACCGGAAATTGATTTCGTAAACTCCGACGCAGACTTCGAGTGGCTTTTGTTGTTTTATCTTTATTTACTGTTTTTTTCATTACATTCCTCTGGAACAGTTAAAGTTGGATGGAAGAATTTAATATAAAGTAATTGTACTATATATAGAAAACAATTTTTGAATCTTGAACGGTTATTTTTATTTTATTTGATGATGATTCTTCAATCTGTGCGGGATAACCTGGCAACAAATTTAGAAATGCTTCTTAAGTTTGTAAATGGATTTCAAATAATCGATATTTACAAAATCCTCCTATATGATGTTAAATGGTCTCAAAGCTCTATCGAAAATATCCAGTATATAAGAAATTGTTATACCATAATTTGTAATAGGAACACCTGCTGCCTTACATTTTTCAATCCGATTTAACATCTGCCTGCGACTAAAATTGCAGGCTCCGCAGTGAATCACGAGTTTATATTCTTTGAGTTCTTCAATTGTATCAGGGAAATCAGCGCCGTGTTTGTTAGTAAACCTGAGTTCTCCTCCGATCCTCTGATTCAACCAGCGGGGAATTTTTACCGTTCCAATGTCATCTTCAAGGGGGTGATGAGTGCAAGCCTCAGCGATAAGCACCTTGTCACTAGGCCTTAGTGTTTCTATTGTTCGTACTCCATTAACGAAAGTTTGTAAGTCACCCTTGAAACGCGCAAAAAGAATAGAAAATGATGTTAAAGGAATCTCATAAGGTGTATCCGCGTCAACTTGTTTGAATGCCTGCGAATCAGTTATAACCATCCTTGGCTTGACTTTCAACTGATTTAAAGCATTCTTTAGTCTATTCTCTTTCACTACAATACATCCGGCATTATTGTCGAGCAAATCCCGGATCACTTGCACCTGAGGCAAGATCAACCTGCCTTGAGGAGCCTCTGAGTCAATGGGGGTTACCAGGATTACCATGTCGTCTGCTGTTACAAGATCACCAAGAATCGACCTCGGAGCGGAGGTCTTTTCAAGCGCTGTATTGATAATTAACTGACGCAGTTCATTAATTCCCTTTTCCTCAGTTGCAATGGTCTTCACCCATTGAAGCTTATGTTTGATCAACCAGTCTGTTAATTTACCGTCAGGCAGTGCAACGTCGGCTTTGTTGAAAGCAACGATCAAAGGCGTGTCGGAACTTTCCAACTTTTTAATTAGACGCTCTTCGAATTCACCCCATTGATCCGCAACAGCAACGAGAATAGCAATGTCGAGGCGATCAATAATCCGGTTGGTTTTTTGAATACGGCTTTGTCCAAGTTTTCCTGTGTCATCAAGTCCGGCTGTATCGTAAAAAACAACCGGTCCAACCTGAGTTAATTCCATTCTTTTCTGCACAGGATCGGTGGTTGTACCTGCTTTTTCCGACACAATGGATATTTTCTGATGAGTAATGGCATTGAGGAGAGATGATTTTCCGGAATTGCGTCTGCCGAGAATACCGATGTGTGTTCTTAAGCCGTAGGGTGTTGTCTGCATTTAAATCCTAAAAGTAGAAATCCCGGTCTTCAGTTTCATCTAACTTAGCAAGTCTTTCTAATAGTTGGGGTTTTATTTTTTCATTTATTTTATTAAGGTTAGCGCTAATTACTTTCTTACCTAATTCTATTGCCTTCTCCGAACCATAATCTACAAGATATTCCTGAAGTGTCAATATAGCGTTGGGTGTGCAGAATCTCTCAATAAAACCGGGAATAGCATACTCCATAAAATGTTCGCCAGTGCGTCCGACCCGATAGCAAGCAGTGCAGAAACTTGGGATTTGATTTTCTTCCAGAAGCTGACAGATGACGTCATCGAGCGATCTCATATCACCAAGTTGAAACTGCTCACGTTGAATAACCTGTTGAGTATCTCCTATCTCTGTGTAACCTCCGATCTCGATACGGCTGCCGGCGTCAATCTGCGACACGCCAAAAGACATGACTTCACGCCTTATACTCTCCTTCTCACGCGCTGTAAGTATCATCCCTGTGTAAGGTACTGAAAGTCGTAAGATAGCGATCAACCTCTTGAAATTATAGTCGCTTACTATGTATTTACTGTCGATGTCGATCCCGCTCGCCGGTCGCAGCCTCGGAAAACTGATCGTATGCGGTCCGACACCATAGCGCTCTTGTAGATAAAGAGCATGACTTACTAATCCAAGGACCTCAAAACGCCAGTTATAAAGCCCGAACAAAGCGCCGATACCCACATCATCACAACCGGCTTCAAAAGCCCTACTGAGCCCATCCAATCTGTATAGGTAATCGCCTTTTCGAGTATGAGCGGGATGCACACGTCGATAAGTCTCATGGTGATAAGTTTCTTGGAATATCTGGTAAGTTCCAATGCCTGATGCGTGTACTTCACGGAAATCTTCGATCTCCAAAGGCGCAGCATTGATATTGACACGTCTGATTTCACCATGATCCTTGTTGGTGGCATACACAGTTCTGACGGTATTCGCAATAAATTCTGGACTATAGGTACGGTGCTCTCCAAAAACAAGGATCAACCGTTTGTGACCTTCATCTTCGAGAGCCTGAACCTGATTGATAATTTCTGATTCCGACAGTGTTCTTCTGATTGCATCGGGATTACCGCTACGGAAACCGCAGTAAGCACAGTTATTTTCGCAATAGTTACCTATATACAAGGGAGCAAAGATTACGATGCGATTGCCGTAAACATCGCTTTTCAGTTTACGGGCAGCATCAAAAATTTCCTCGCATAACTCCGTGTTTTCAACACGCAGCAACACAGCCGTCTCTTCAACGGTAAGAGCTTCTTTGGCGAGGCTTTTAGCGATTATACCTCTGACTTTTTCAGCATCATCAACTTTAGTCTCATTTAACAGTGATATAAGTCCGTCATCATCAATAAAGTCATAACAACCTTTAGTCAGGCGTCTTGACAGCTTTATATTGTGTTGTGCTGGAGTATTAATTATCATTATTACTAATCTTTATATTCCTGGTTTTGAATTTTAACGAAACGCCGGAATCTGAACTGATGCGTCTGCCCATCGATCTGATAGATGCCATGAGCTCGTGATGATAATTATCCGTATTAAAATGCTCACGGTGATAACTTGGATAAATATCGTAATGTCTTCTGAATGTTTCAGGTGTTAAGTCCGGCATTACAACATTCCCTCCGCGTGTTAAACCACCAGCTCTACCATCAACTGCAATTATAGCGAGTGAGGTTGTGCTTGGTATATTGACCAAAGGACAGGTTAGTCTCGTAAGCGCTATCATTTTATACGTAGTGAGCTTGTTGTTTGGAACCTGTTTAGCATCAACGGTTGCAGGTTTAAAATCTTTTCCGAGTTTTGTTGCAGGATGCGGAATATAGGGTCCAATACCGATCATATCCAGATTTAATTCTTTGAACATCTCCAGATCATTAATCAGATCATCAAACTGTTGACCGGGAAAACCAACCATAATACCGCTTCCGACTTCATATCCAAGCTTATCGAGAGTTTGCAGCATCTCTATGCGTTTCCGCCAGCTTCCTTTATTCTCGGAATGCAGGCTTTCATACAATTTCTCATTACTTGTTTCAAATTTCAACAGGTAACGATCTGCTCCTACTGCCTTCCATTCTGCAAGGTCGCTCTCGCTTCTTTCACCAAGGCTTAATGTTATTGCCAGGTTTGTTTCAGATTTAATGCGTTTAATCAGCTCGGTTATCCAGTCACGTTTAATGCCGGGATACTCACCTGACTGGAGAACAACAGTATGGTATTCGAATGACTCAAATTCCCTGATAGCGCTTATTATCTCATCCTGTGTCATAGCATAACGAATCAGATCCTTATTTAAGGCATTAATACCGCAATATTGACAGGTTCGGTTGCAGTGATTAGAGAAGGCTATTATACCACGCAGATGAACCTCATCGCCTACATTTAACTTTCTCACAGAATCGGCATTAGCCCATAATACATTCAGCCTTTTTTCGTCTCTCTCACGGAGCCAGGTCATTATTTCTGTTCGTGTCAGTGTATGATTTTCCTTAGAATTATTCATCAAATAATTATGTTCTTTGCGTATGACCGGAATAGCCCTGAAAGCTTAATCTTCCAAGGCTATTCCGAAAATCCCTACACCATCATCTTCGTTCTTGGTGTATATGAAGTATGCAGCAGGCTGTGACTAATATGTCCACATGGTCCACCCTCAAGAAATTCCTTATACAGTTTAACAACTGCCGGATTTTCATAAGATTTCCTGACTTCACTGTTTTCATCCTCAGCATATATCGCCTTTGTACGCGCTTCAAGGATTTTCTTGTTGGTTGGTATCGGTTGTCCACCACCTCCAAGGCAACCTCCCGGACATGCCATAAATTCAATAAAATGACATTCGCTTAACTTGCCACCTGACTGAATATTCTCTAAAACCCGTTTGGCGTTGGCTGTACCGTGCGAAACCGCAACCTTGAGCGTGACTCCTTTCAACCAATCCCAATCTGATACTATATGTTTCAGAATATCAGGAACCTTGCCAACATTTTCAATAGTTAGTTCGGCATATTTTATTCCTTCAAATCCACGCACCGGTTTGATTTGCATGTGATCGAAGAGATTTTCAATTTTCTCGCCTGTTACCAGTTCATACACTGTTCTAATCGCCGACTCCATAACGCCACCGGTTGCGCCGAAAATCACGCCCGATCCGGTTGCCGTACCGAAAGGATCATCAAAATCAGATTTTGGCATTTCCGGCAGATTGACGCCAACTTCCTTTATCATCTGCGCCATCTCACGAGTAGTCAGAACATAGTCAACATCCTTATAACCGGAACTAATAAACTCGGGACGGTTACATTCGTATTTCTTGGCTGTACAGGGCATTAACGCTACAGTCACTATATCAAAGGGATCAATGTTGTGAAGCTTGGCATAGTAAGTTTTAATCACAGCGCCGAACATCTGTTGAGGACTCTTCGCTGATGACACATGGTTTAGCATTTCAGGATTGAAATGCTCAATATATTTTATCCAGCCTGGCGAGCATGATGTAAACTGAGGTAAATAAACCGGTTCTTTTTTAACCAGAGCTGCATATAGTCGCTGGATAAGCTCAGTTCCTTCTTCGATAATAGTCAAGTCAGCAGCAAAATTAGTATCAAAAACCTTATCAAATCCACAATGCTTAATTGCCGTATTAAGCTCAAACGTCAACGGCTGCCCTGGTTTCAATCCGAAACATTCACCGATTGCAGCACGCGGAGCAGGAGCGGTCTGAATAACCACATGTTTGAAAGGATCATCAATTGCTGCCCACACATCCTCGCTGAAATCTTTAGAGTGCAGCGCTCCGGTTGGACAGTGATTTATACATTGCCCGCAATTAATACATACAACGTCTGACATCGGTTGATTCATGAATGTGCCGATAAACGTTTCCTTACCGCGATTCAACACATGATAAACACCTACTTCCTGAAGGTCGATACAAGCCCGGATACACCTACGGCACAGGATACATTTATCCATATCCCTTACAATGGAATATCCGGAATCGTCCCTTCCAAAAACAGTTTTCGGTTCATGACCGAATCGGTAGAAATCAATGCCATATTCCTGAGCGAGTATCTGCAACTCACAGTGACCGTTTCGACAACAGCTATAACATTCACCTGCATGCTCAGAAAGCATCAGATCCAAAATGTGGCGACGCGCCTGCCGAATTTTCTTGGTGTGAGTGCGAACTACTATGGGACTGGTGATAGGATAGGAGCATGAGGCATGCAAGATACGCTGACCATCAACCTCTACTACACAGATACGGCATACTCCGGAAATACAGAGATCGTCATGGTAGCAAAGTGTTGGAATCTTAATACCGATCATCCTTGCCGCAGCGAGAATCGTCGTTCCGTAAGGCACTTCAAATTCGATGCTATCGATTGTTACTTTGATTTTTGATTTGAGTAACGCTTCATCTTTGTAAGCCAGAACATCCTGCATCTTTTCACTCTTAGGCGCTCGACTATGCAAATCTTTTTTCAGGTTATTTATTTCATTCATGATATATCTCCTTCGGTAGAATTCAACGCTTTTCCTAAAATTTCCTCCCTGAATCCTTCCATGATAGTTGTAAATGCATTACCGCTTGATTGACCCAATCCGCATTTCGACGTTAGCCGCATCGTATCACTAAGTTTTACAAGTTCCTTCAGATATGAAGACGAGCATTTTCCCTTTTCAAGAAGCGAAATCCCTTCCCTGATCTTTATATTTCCAATCCGGCAGGGTGTGCATTGTCCGCAGGATTCTTCGATGAAGAAATTTGAGAAATTTTTGGCTACTTGCAGCATATCTCGGTCAGGTCCGAATATTATCACCGAACCTCCGGATGAAAGGTCTTCAAATGATAATTTACGATCAAACTCTACACTTGAGATACATAAACCGGAAGCGCCGCCGATCTGCACAGCTTTGGCGTTTTCACCGCCTACTTCTATTAAAAGTTCATTTATTGAAGTGCCGAATGCAAATTCGTAAATTCCGGGTTTTTCGCAATCACCTGAAATGCTATACAGCTTTGTTCCCTTTGATTTGTCTGTCCCATGTTCAGCAAACCATTGAGCTCCTTTGGTTAAAATCAGAGCGGCGCCAAGGAATGTTTCCACATTGTTAACAATGGTAGGTCTGCCGAAGAAACCTGTGTCAACCGGAAATGGTGGGCGGTTACGTGGCTCTCCGCGTTCTCCTTCAAGTGATTCAATCAGCGCCGTCTCCTCACCGCAAACATAAGCCCCGGCGCCCATCCTGATCTGTATATCGAAATTGAATCCTTTTCTACCGGCAATATTCTCACCAAGCAGACCTTGTTGACGCCGCTTTTCAAGCGCCGCTTCAAGATACTTCTGCATATACCTGTACTCTATTCTCAGATAGATAAATCCCTGACTCGCGCCGATGGCATAAGCGCCGATAGTCATTCCATCAAGAATCAGATCTGTGCGGTCATATAAAAGGAATCGATCCTTGAATGTTCCAGGTTCTCCTTCGTCAGCATTGCAAACTACATATTTGGTTTCAGAACTATCTTCCGCTGCAAGCTGCCATTTAAATGCTGTCGGGAAACCGGCGCCACCTCTGCCTTTAAGGTTTGATTTCCTGATCTCTTCGATAACTTCTGCCGGTTTTTTACCAAGTGCGTTTTTTAAGCCCTCAGCTCCCGTGGTTTCAGCATTTAACAGCGATCCCGTTTTTCTTAAAATGGACGGTACAACGCGTGGAAATTCCGATCTGATAAAATCCCTGTGACATTCCTCAATAATCCGCTGTGTCTTCTCAGGTGTTACATGAGCGAACAACCTATCATTAACCAGCATGGCAGGTCCCTGGTCACATAATCCAAGACAATTCGTATAACGAAGCGAGAACATGCCGTCCTTTGTTGTCTCGCCGAATTTTATGCCAAGTTCATTCTGTAATTGTCTCGCAACCTTGTGCTTTCCTTTCATATCACAGGTTACAGTCTGACAAAGTCTTATAACATACTTGCCAAGTTTCTCACGCGTCTCGAAAAAACTGTAAAAACTCGCTACCGCTTCGACTTCAGCGGGATGAATTTCGAGAGCATGAGCTACGGATTGAAGAATTCTATCAGGGATGTATTGGTACTTATCCTGCATTGCATGAAGAATTGGCAGCAATGAAGAACGGTCATCACCATAGATATTTTTAAGTTCTTCGATCTCTTCTACTATTTTTTGTCGATATATTACCTGCATACTTTTTCCTTTTGTGTTTTGATCCTAAACAAGAATATTTACCAATCAAATACTGGCGGTAAGCGACAGATAAATGAAAGTCGAAATGTCACCTGGTTTATTCTCCCAGTTCTCATCAGGAGCGAATATATCCATTCCAAGCTCGGTAATCAAGCCGTTTCTTATCGTGTACTTGAACTGAGTATCTATCTCATAGCCCAGATTATTAACGGATTTACCATTTTTCACCGAAGAGAAGGATTTCTCAACCCTGAATTTGTGTAGATCAATTTGACATTCAAGATCCTTTAATGGAGTTAAACCAGCGCGGATAATTAAATCCTGCAATCCCTGCGATTTGATCTCGGTAGGATTCTTGAAGTAATCCATATTTCCGAATGTTTTATGTTTAGATGAGTAGTTATCATCGAAATATGTTACCTTATCCTGATCGCCACCCCATCCGCTGAGCACATGAAAACCGAATCCTATCCAGGATTTCACTGGCTTTTCAAAGTGCATTGACCAGTCCCCAGCCAGCATATAGGCAGAAATCTCACCATTACCAGCGCCGTAAGCCATATTACCAACCTGGGAGGCGGCGTCGAAATCAACCCAATGACCGGAATTGGGGTTTTGTCTCCAACGTATGTTTATAGCTGTTGTCGTTCGTTTCAGAGCAATATTATCAATATTGTTGATTGTGTCGGCTACCGGATTCTGATCAAGATCGAGGAATAATAGTAAGTTTACTGTCTTCTTCCAGAGTGATAAATCCATACCGGTTAATGTATGATCACGTTTATAATCAATACCGGTATCAGGATATTTACTCGGATTATTTGCTTTCGGATACCAGTGCCTGTCACCGTTTGAACCGAAGAATGACCAAAGATTGCAGCTATATATATTGTGAATATATCCGATCTTGATCCCGTCATAAGTACGCGGTCCGAATAGATTCCAATTACCGGGTCCGAATATATAACTCCGTCCCTGATCATTGGACATTCTACCTATTTTCAGATAAGCGCCTTGTTTTATAACACCTTTTACCTCGATATAGACTTTATTGACGCCAAGGTTATTATCATAACCGTTTGGACCTGAAGGAATCCCTGTAAGATATGGATTTGAGTAACCCAGCATCCGGGAGTCACCTATCATAAGATACAAACCGGTGTTTTCAATAATATCCTCTATCCGTAATCCTATTCTCGTGCGCATGGAGGTATAGACGTCATTTCCTGTTTTACTTGAAAAATCGCGATTATCACATTCAAGACGCGGTCTGAATGAGGCGTCAAAATAAATATTCTCACTGATCTGTATGCGACCACAAGCAGCAGACTGTATAAAGAAAAGTAAAGTGATAATTAATAATAAACATTGTTTCAATGTTCTGATTCCTTCTTTTTTTGATCATCATACTTTAAAAATAGATGATCTTCAATTTTATGCAGTGATACTAATATAAGTAAGATAAATCCAGTCGCAATCATCCCGATTAACACTTGATTGGCGCCGATAATTAATCCAACAGCGCCAACAACCCAGATCGTAGCGGCAGTTGTTAAACCTGCAACTCTGTCGCTTCCCTGAATAATTACACCGGCGCCGATAAAACCAATTCCTGTGACAACCTGCGCTGCTATGCGCGCCGGATCTCCGGAGTTTCCTCCAGGCTCCCCAATAGCCACAATTTTGGAGATATTCATATAGAGCACTGCGCCGAGGCAAATCAGTATATTATCACGAATACCTGCTGCCTTATGATGCAAACTTCTGTTCAAACCAATCAAGCCACCACATAGAATAGCAGCTATGATCTCAATTAGAAATTCCGGTAAGAAATTTCCAACATTAGTCAATGATTCCATGAAGACTTTATATGTTGATTTTGAAGTATCTATTTAATTATCAGATAGATGCTTGGAAATATCTGTAAATGGTTTAAATACTCACACTTTCGACGATTTCTACAATTATGTCCCTTTCTCTAAGCACGCCAACTAACTCGTCATCCATCATCACCGGTAGATTAATCAACTTATGCTCAATCATAAGGCTTATGGATTCCATAAGAGGAGCTTGAAGTTTAATGAAAATCTGTCTTGGCATCAAGTCTTTTATACTTCTTTTACTAATCAACTTGCACTGAGCCAGAAACATCCCTGTAAAAAAGGTTGTATATGGCTCATTTAAAAAAGGTGGCATAACAAGTCTTAAAAGATCAGGAAAACGGATCAATCCGAGAAATTTTTCATCACGGTCGTAAACCAGCGCCGATCTGACCTTCCCGTCTTTTTTATCATCCGGATCAGACTGAAAAAACGCTGCTCGCAATGCTTCGAGTGCTTTGGTCACCGGTTCGTCTATGTAGAGCTTAGGATAAAGTGACGGTGGTTTCATCAGTTCAGAGATGGAACGCTCTCGCAGTGATGGTTTAGTGCCTCGCGCGAGTAAAGAGTGGATACGGACACTTAGTTGATCAACATCAACAGGTTTCTGAATAAAGTCAACTATCTCCAACCTGATGCCTGCCAGGGCGTCCTGAAAATCACCATGTCCGGTAAGAATAATTACCGGCAGTATTCTATCTTTTTGCCTAATTCGTTGTAAAGTCTCAATACCGTCTAATCCCGGCATTTTCAGATCGAGCAAAACGATATCCGGTCGATTCTGTTTGATTGATACTAAAGCTTCTTCACCGGTAGCCGCTTCACTGACTGTAAAACCTCTCCTGATCAGCGTTTTAGTTGTTGCGCGCCGGAAATCTAATTCGTCGTCAACCAGAAGCAATTTAAGTTTCAAAATTTCTTTTTCCATGATTTAATCCTTAGTAAAGTGATTTAAGCAGCCGGCATTCCGGCAAACCCAATCAGGGGCCAGTAGAACATACTTAGTATTAACAAAACAATAAAAGAACAAACTAAGCAGATAATTCCTACACGAAGAAAGTCCTTTGCTTCCAGATAACCGCTGGAATATACGATAGCGTTTGGAGGAGTACCAATAACAAGCAGATACGCAAATGAAGAAGCGCATGCGGTTGCGAGCCCCATGAATGGAATAAGTGAAGTACCTGGATTTGAAACTGCTGCCATATTCAATGTTATCGGCCCTACCGATGCAGCCGCAGGACCATCAGCCATCAGATTAGTTAAACCCGCCGTAACAGCAGAACCAGCACCCAGCAAAGCCAGCCCGGAATCCAAACCGATATTAGCAAGTCCGTTAACGATTGATCGTGCAATCCAATAAGCAGTGCCGGTCTGATCAAGTGTTCGTCCAAAGATGATCGCGCCTGCATAAAGCCAGACTACTCCCCAGTCAACCTTCTCCTGATAATCCCGCCAATTAACTACTCCCGCTAAAAGGTAAGCAACTGCTCCTGCAACCGCAATAACCCCTATTCCCAGTCTAACGCCGATAAGGTTAAGTAACAGGTTTTTCTCGGTAATCCAACCGGCAAGCATTAACAAAAATATAATTATCGCTATTTTCTGCTGCCGATTCCAGCCACCCATTCGACTGATGTCAGCCTTCAGGGATTCGAGAGCAGGACTCAAATCGCGAATTTTCGGTTTGAATCTCTTGTTTATAACTATCCATAAAATTGGTATCATTATCAGAACAAACGGCATACCATATATAATCCACTGCCCATAACCCATAGTTATACCAAACATATCTTCCATATATGTCATCATAATCACATTACGTGCGCCACCGGAGGGTGATCCAAATCCTCCAATATTACAAGCCATTGCAATCGTAATCATCAACATCTTTACTAATTCTCTATCCTCTGCCTGATTACCGTTAAGACTATTATTATAGAGAATCATAGCAATAGGCAGGAAAATTGCCGCCAAGGCGTGATCGGATATAAATGACGCACACGGAGCAATCACCATGATTAGAATCAATGTAATCCAACCTATACTTGGTTTAGCGAGAGATCTGAAAATTATCAAACAAATACGTTTATCAACCCCAGTCCGAACAAATGCAACGGCGAACATCAAACTACCCATGATAAACCAACAGGCGTCTGACCAGAATAGCTGCGCAACCTCGGTGCGGGTTACAATCCCTGAAAAAACCAAAATCAAACCGATACAAAAGGCTACACCAGGTAACGGCATCGCCTCTGTAATGAAACAGATCACCACAAATGCAACCATTGCAATACAAACATGAATGTGTTTTGCGGCTTGATCAGCTTCCTTTTTTTGCTCATCACTTAACATAGAGTAGGAGAGCTTCTCATATCGTAAGTCTCTCGCACGTGTCATAATGTCATTGACTTTAACTGCATCAAGTTGCTTGATAAAAGCGATATGACGTTCATAGAGTTTTTCGGAAGCCTCAATCCCCATCTTTTTTATACTTTTCAGGTTTCGTTTCACTACTATTTCTTTGCTGAGAGCTCCCTGTCGCATACAACCTTCCATAACCCGCGCTGTTAGAACTTGCCATTGTTCCGCATCGTTAATAGAAATATTGTAAAGTTCATGGGTATAGAAATCCAGTACATAACTTTCACCCATGGCATACTCAACACCGACGTCCAGCATACTATCCGGTATTGGAATTAATAAAAGGATTACGAACGCAGCTACTGCAATCGAAAACCGTTTATAATTGATGTATTTATCGTATGCTGACGCTTTATTATTTGAATCAGGCATGTAACTCCTCTCTATCTTTACTTTGGAAGAATTCTTATATACTTAGATTGAGTACTGTTTCAATCAGGGTATCGCTCACGAATATCTTTAATCATATTCTGTTGGCGCTCAAGTATGTTTTCTTCCCTTTGCAAGTATGCCTTGCGAATTGTATCGGTAAGATCATCCACATCAGGTGGTTTTACGACATAATCGAATGCACCTTGTTTTATTCCGGTTAAAGCAGTATCTACTGTTGGATGACCGGTTAAAAGTATCACCTCGACGTTTGACGACTCCTTCTTTATCCTTTCCAAAACCTCCAAACCGTCCATTCCGGGCATTTTAACATCCAATACGACGACATCAATTAAAAACGCTTGTATATGTTTAAGAGCTTCTTCTCCATTTTGGGCGGTAATTACTTCCATACCACGACGTTGAAGGACATTTTTCAATGACGCCAACAGATCAACTTCATCATCAATAATAAGTAACTTGATTTTTACACCCGGCTTGATGTTTTTATTACCATCAGATTCAATTGGTGTATCAGCATGAGTCACTGCCTTTCTAATAACTTCGACAAGTTCATCAATATCACATGGCTTTGATAAGTAATCAAACACGCCCGCTTTTGATGTTTCAAATGCCTGTGGTACCGAACCATGACCGGTGAGCATAATAATCGGCAGGTCGGGTTGCAGCATTTTCATCCGATGAAAAACTTCGACGCCATCAATACCAGGCATTTTGATATCGAGCACAATAGCGTCAAACTCATTTTCCTCAATCATCTTAAGAGCCATGGCGCCATCGTAAGCCGTCATTACATCAATACCACGCCGACCAAGCGCTGGTGTGGATGAAATTAGAAATTCCTTCTCATCGTCAACCATTAAAAGTCGTATTTTGGGATTTTCTTGATCTTTCATTATAACCTCAGGTGTTACTGTGTTTTCTAATATCCGCTATGGGAAGATGAATACGCATCACTGTGCCTTTACCAGGCAGATTTTCCGCTTCAAGATGACCATTCCATGACTTGACAATACCATAGCAAACAGATAAACCTAAACCTGTTCCTTTTCCTATGGGTTTTGTGGTGAAGAAAGGCTCAAAAATTCGTTCTATATTCTCTTGTGGTATTCCCGGACCATCGTCTTTTACTTCAAGTAGAGCTTCATTATTCTTTAATCGTAGAGCTAGTATTATTTTTCCGCCATTGGGCATTACATCAAATGAGTTATGAACAAGATTCACAATCACCTGCTCCAGTTCTACCGGATCTATCATTACAAAAGGCAAATCATCCTCGAAATCAAGCGCTAACTCAACATTACGCACACTGGCTTGTCGATCCAGTAATTTTATAATTTCCTGCAAGCTTTTTGTTAGATCTGTAACTTCTAATTCAGTATCTCGTTTGCGCCCAAATTGGAGCATTTTAGTAGTAATACTCTTACAGCGTTGAATCTGCTTTTTACTACGCTCAAGCGATTCTGTTATGTCATCCAGATTTTTCGTGTCAATATCCAAATCTGAAATGATGTCTGAGATATTTGTCTGATCGGCGCTGATGATTGCGAGAGGATTATTTATTTCATGTGCCAGTCCGGTAGCAAGTTCACCGATAGA
Organism: bacterium; assembly: GCA_021734165.1. GTDB lineage: Bacteria > Electryoneota > AABM5-125-24 > Hatepunaeales > Hatepunaeaceae > JAIPJL01. Next base: position 15,102 of record JAIPJL010000083.1, read on the forward strand.
AGCCAGTTTAGCTGATCGCATGAATGCGCGATATATCTCCTCACGCTGTGCATTTGCCTTATCTATACGGTTTGTCAAGTGACGTGTCGCAAGAAATGTTGTAATCACAATAAGGATCACAGCCATCAGAATTATAAGCGCACCATAAGCTGTTGCCCGTATAATCGGAGCGCGTACTTCGGAATCATCCTGCTGCACAACGAGCAGCCATCGATTTTCATTAAGCCACGTGGTTACCTGGATTTTCACGGAATTATCTACATGAACCTTTCTGTCCCGCACACCGCGGTGATATTCAATGTCTGTCAAGGACGAGGTATCAAGAACCGAACCGAATTTAGGAGTAGTCTGATACAATCCTTCCCGATTAACGATATATGCATCACCACTCTTACCGAGAACATCGGTTCTGACAAGAGCGTCAAACTGATCGCTGTTAATGGTAGCGCGAAGTATCCAAATATTATTTTCATTTTCAGCTTTTATTGCAAAAATGCAATGCGGAACCTGCCGGAATCCGAGGAATACATCACTGATATAAACTCCGTTAATCATCACCTCTTCAAACCAAGCCGCTTCTTTATAATTGCGTTCCAGTAGGTTATATGGTCCGACATAGGTCAGGTGTTGACCATTTTTATCAATTACACCGAGATCGACAAAACCTCCGCTGCCAGACAAATTGAGATCATCAAATAGATCACTAAGCCGGCTATGATCAGCAATTTCCTGCAAAGTGTTGGATTCAGCAAGCAGTCGAAGAAGATTGAGATGCTCCGTTAGATATGCTTCAATTGAATAGGCATGACTTTCAACGACTGAACGTTGCATTTCGAGCGACTTTTGCTCCAAAAGCCGTCCGAAAACAATCCATGCTCCCACACCAACCAGGCAAAGCGGTAATAATGAGACAAAAAGTAGGACAAATATGATCCGTGAACGATAAACGGGCTGTTTCACTTTCTAACTCTTAAAGCTTATGATAAAAAGTGAAATTACT
>JAIPJL010000084.1 GCA_021734165.1 bacterium
CTTGTTTCACAGCGTAGGGTGCCTGGTTCCGAACCGTAAACTTATCCCGATAAAACGGGATGAATAGAAGCATGGAATTAATTCCCAATATAAAACTTGGGAAAAGCGGGAACATTTTTCTTTCATAGAAGCAGATGAAGCGGATTAAGCAGATACACAAGTAAAAAGATTATATGGACGGGACGGACAAGATGGACAGAATGGACGAAATGTGGGAAATTTTGGATTTTAAACTGGCAGATATGAACGGAGAATAGAGTCTGTCATTCCCTTGCAGACTTGCCCTCGCGAAGGCGGGGGTGGGAATCCAGAATCCCCTTCCCCTGTCATTCTGAGCGAAGCGAAGAATCACAATCCCCTCCTGTCATTCCTGCGAAGGAGTCTGTCCGATAATAGTAAATCCGGCTGTTCCGTCAGGTCTTGATGCGACGAAGTCGCATTGTGACCTGACGGCAAGTATAGTAATAACAGAAATTTTCAAACTGGCAGGTCACACACCTAACGGCGCAAGACCTGCCAGAACGAAGCTAAAAACCATTATCGGACAGACTCGAAGGCAGGAATCCAGATAAGCATTGTTAAAAAATGATCTTTCCCTGTAAGAATGCTGCAATTGAAGGCGTTAAAGCGGCTTAAGGCAGATTGATGCAGTAATCTGTAAATATTCTTTGTTCGCTTAATTCGGCTTTTTTAGATACTTGCGGATTATCAGTGTTGGACGTATATTACCGATAATCCGGTGAACGTCGGATTTGAAGAACTTTATGAATGGTGCTATGCAAACTATATAAGTATTATTAGGAGAACACAAAGAAAATGGAGATATTCTTACAAAACACAATCGCAGTAATATTTGATTTTGATAAGACGTTAATACCGGGCTATATGCAAGCTCCACTGTTTGAGCATTTTGGAGTTGATGCGGAGAAGTTTTGGAACCAAGTCAATGCACTTCCTAAGTTCTACAGAGCGCGCGGAATCAAGATGGTTTCCGAGGACACAATGTACTTGAACTATATTCTGAATTACGTCCGAGAAGGAAAGTTCGCCGGTCTCAATAATGAACTACTCAAAAAGTTTGGCTCGAATCTTAGCTTTTATTCTGGTTTGCCTGATTTTTTCGGTCAATTAAAGGAAACGGTTAAGAAACAAGAGTACGAAGCTCATGAAATTAGTGTCGAGATATATATTGTGAGCACCGGACTGCTCCAGATTATCAATGGAAGTACTATCGCTAAGCATGTTGATGGAATTTGGGCATGTGAGTTCTCCGAAGATATGCCTAAACCGGATTTTGACATCACCAAATCCGAGCAGATGGTAATCAAAACAAAAGACCAAGAGATAGACCACATAGCTTATTCGGTCGACAATACGACGAAAACCAGAGCAATATTCGAGATAAACAAAGGCTCCAATAAGATTGACACAATTTCGGTGAACTCAAATATTCCTCAGGAGAAGAGAAGGGTTCCCTTCCAGAACATGATATACATAGCAGATGGCCCAAGTGATATCCCCGTTTTTTCTGTACTGAATCAATATGGTGGAAAGACATACGCAGTATATAATCCATCCAGCGATAAAGAATATAATCAAGTTTATGAACTTCAGAAGCAGGGACGAGTTATGATGTTTGGCGAGGCTGACTATAGCGAAGGAAAGGCTACTTCTCGGTGGTTAAAAAAGACCGTTATTGATATAGCTAATAGAATACGAAATAGTCGAGAGACTGCGCTTGAACAAAATGTAGGTAAACCCCCAACCCATTTCACAGATGAAAAGAAAAATAGCCAATAAAGCGTTGGATATAAATGAATCTTCAAGATTTCGACTAACTTATTTTTCGCCTTTTCTATGAACTCTAATCCAGCTGATGGAAGCAGTTTTATTTGGAGTCAATATCAATTGATAAACTTCAATTTAAGGAAATAAATTAGTGAAAAAACTACTTGAACAATATCTTGAAAATCTCACTGAAACTTTCAAACGAGGTGACGCTCGTGAAGAAAGTTACTACAAACATCTTGACGAGTTGGTTAAACAATATGCAGAAATTCAAGGGATCAAGAATGTTGATGTAACCATTCTGCCTAAAAAGACCGAAGCGGGTAATCCAGACTTTAGAATATGGGACGGTAAAAATCATATTACCGGTTATATCGAAGCTAAAGATCCTTCGATCACTAATCTGGATCATATTGAAAGCACCGAACAATTACAACGGTACTTGTCAACATTTCCGAATGTCATACTGACTAATTTCTACGAATTTCGACTTTATCGTGATGGTCAGCGCATTGCGCAGGCGATGATCGGACGACCGGTTATTGCCAAAAAACTGCGAACGAAACCACCTTTGGAAAATGTCGAACAATTCAAAAAACTATTTGATCTTTTCTTTTCCTTCTCACTTCCCAAAGTTCAAACAGCCCGTTCTCTGGCGATTGAATTAGCTAAACGTACACGATTCCTGCGTGATGAAGTTATTTCTGTGGAAATGGAAGAAAATGGCAGCAAGGGACATAGACAAATTATTGGTTTTTACGAAGCATTTAAAAAATATTTAATTTCAACCTTAACCGAAAAACAATTCGCTGATCTATACGCTCAGACTATTACTTACGGATTATTTGCAGCAAGAACCAGAGCAGAAGGTGAGTTTAATCGTAAACTTGCTTTCGATTTCATTCCCCATACGATTGGTATTTTGCGTGATGTATTCCGCTTCATATCGTTGGAGGAGCCACCCAAATCCATGCAAATAATTGTGGATGACATCGCTGAAATTCTAAACATCACCGATACTAATAGAATTTTACATGAATATCACCGCACCGGAAAAGGCAGTGATCCGATTATTCATTTTTATGAGACGTTTCTGGCAACTTATGACCCGAAAATTCGTGAAAGGCGCGGTGTTTATTACACTCCTGAACCTGTTGTCGGATATATTACTCGTTCTATTCATTCCATTTTAAAGTCACATTTTGATCTGGCAGATGGTCTCGCAAGTGAAGATGTTAAGCTGCTTGATCCGGCGGGTGGTACGCTATCCTTTCCGGCAGAAGCCATTCGATTGGCAGCCGATGAATTTAAAGAGAAATACGGCGCCGGAGGATTGCACCGCTGGATAAAAAATCATATTCTGGCAAATTTTTATTCGTTTGAACTGATGATGGCGCCATACGCCATTGGTCATTTAAAGATTGGATTTATTTTTGAAGACCTTGGCTACAAGATGACCGACGATGAACGCTTTAAACTCTATCTTACTAACACCCTGGAAATTGAAGAAATCCAGCAAATTGCCATTCCGGGACTTTCATCCTTGAGCGAAGAGAGCCACCTGGCGGGTAAGGTGAAAAAAGAACAGCCGGTGCTGGTGATTCTCGGTAATCCACCCTACAGCGGTATTTCCGCCAATATCAACGAATGGACGGAACGGTTGCTCAAACAAGATATTGACGGCGCGCAGAGTTATTATAAACTGGATGGGCTTCCACTGGGCGAGAAAAAATTGTGGTTGCAGAATGATTATGTCAAATTCCTGCGCTTTGCCCAATGGAAAATCCAGATTTCCGGTCACGGTATTGTCGGTATGATCACAGATCATAGTTATCTTGACAGTCCGACTTTTCGCGGCATGCGTCAAAGCTTGACAAAAACCTTTGATGAAATCTATATTATCGATTTACATGGCAACAGCCTGAAAAAAGAAACAACACCTGAAGGCAACAAAGATGAAAATGTGTTCGATATTCGTCAGGGTGTGGCAATTGCGCTATTTATCAAAAACAAGAAAGCCAAAGAACCGAGAGTCTTTAATCTGGATAAATATGGATTAAGGGAAGAAAAATACGATTGGCTGGATAAAAACAACTTTGATCAAAAGAACTACCAGGAAATCAAACCGGCTTCACCCTGGTATTTCTTTATCCCCCGCAATACATCCCATATCCAGCAGTATTTACAGTGGAAAAGAATTGATGAAATATTTCCTGTAAATGTTACCGGCATTGTAACAGCAAGAGATAAATTTGTTATTGGTTTTGATAAAAATGAAATCAAAAATAGAATATTGCAATTCAGGAATTTGTCATTACATGATGATACTATTAAGCAGGCTTATAATCTTAAAGATACACGTGGTTGGAAATTATCATCGGCAAGGGAAATAATAGCATCAGATAATAATTGGGATACATATTATCAAAAGTTTCTGTATCGACCATTCGATATTAGAAATATCTATTATACGGACGCTATGGTCGATTGGGGAAGACCAGAAGTCATGCGTCACATGCTTGAAGAGAATCTTGCGGTTATTTTGCCAAAGCGGGTTGAGACAAAAATACCCTGGCAACATTGCTTTTGTGGTGAGGGGATAGTTGAACATGTAGCGGTTTCATTGAAAACCATTGATTATGTTTTTCCACTTTTCCTTTATCCCGACAAAAACAAAAAAGACATATTTAACCAGCATAAAACCGAAAAAGAAGCGAACATCCCAGCGGATATTTTTAACAAACTGCAAGCGGTTTACGGGCACAAGCCGACACCAGAAGAAATTCTATATTACATCTACGGGGTGTTTTACAGCAACATCTACCGTGAGACTTATGCCGAGTTTCTTAAGATCGATTTTCCGCGTGTGCCTTTTACTTCCAATTATGGTCTGTTTGAAAAGCTGAGCGAATTGGGAAAACAACTTGCCGATCTGCATTTGTTGAAAAGCACGGCTCTCGATCCTCCCATCGCCAGGTATCAGGGCAGTGGTACAAATGACATTATTGAAAAAATTAAATACAATGAATCTGAACAGCGAATTTACATCAATAAGGATAAATACTTTGAAGGCGTTGCGTCGGAAGTGTGGAATTATCATATCGGCGGCTACCAGGTATTGCAGAAATATCTCAAAGACCGCAAAGGCAGAAATATGGATGATGTTCCACGTTATTGCCGGATAGTAACCGCGTTAAGCAAAACCATTGAAATACAAGAGCAAATAGACGAAATATATCCACAAGTAGAAAAAGAACTTATTCAGTTTTAAAATGAATTCTGATTGTTTGATTCGCTATTCTGGATTCCTGCTTTCGCAGGAATGATGGAAGGGGGGATATTCAATTATGAATTATGAATTGAGAATTATGAATTGTGGATTCCTGCTTTCGCAGGAATGATGGAAGGGGGGGATATTCAATTATGAATTAAGAATTGAGAATTATGAATTGTGGATTCCTGCCTTCGAGTCTGTCCGATAATAGCAAACTTGGTTGTTCCGTCAGGTCTTGCTGCGACGAAGTCGCAGTGTGACCTGACGGTAAGTGCTGAAATATCAAATGTATATAAACTGGCAGGTCACATGCCTTACGGCGCAAGACCTGCCAAAACGACCATAAGAATCATTATCGGACAGATTCCTTCGCGGGAATGACATTCTGAATAAAAAAGAGGCTGACCACTTAAGGACAGCCTCTTTCTATGGAATTAGAAAACTTATTTAGCTCTCTTCCGGAACAACCTTGACTTTCACAAAGGCAGTGACGTCAGCATGCAGCTTCACCGGTACATTATAAATACCGAGCGCTTTGATTGGTTCTTTTAGATCAATAATACGACGATCTATTTCAATTTCCTCTTTCATCAGCATTTCTGCAATATCAGAGGAAGTCACAGCGCCGAACATTCGATCTTCTTCACCAACCTGAGCCTTGGCAACTAATTCGACTTTAGCGAGCCGGGCAGCCATTGACTTATGAGTTTTTACTTCACGTAAAGCCCTTGCTTCAGCTTGCTGGCGTTGGGCTTCCACCAGTCGGATGTTTTTCGGATCAGCTTTCACCGCCATCCCTGACGGGATCAGGAAATTTCTGGCATAGCCATCTTTGACATGAACCATTTCCCCAGCCTGACCGAGCTTTTCTAAATCAGATAATAAGACGACCTTCATATCAGCGCCTCCTTAACGCGGTATATCAAGCACAAACGGAAGTATCGCCATGTGACGAGCGCGTTTGATTGCTTTTACCAGTTGACGTTGGTGTTGAGCGCAGGTGCCGGAAATTCTACGCGGAATGATTTTGCCTTCTTCAGTAATAAAACGGTGAAGAAGCCGGTCATCCTTGTAATCTATGTAGAATATTCGGTTTTCACAAAACCGGCATATTTTTTTTCTTGCCATTAGCATCAGAATTACCCGCTATAATTTCAGTTCACGAAAACCGAAGTCAAATGAAGATTCTTCATCGCCATCGCCTGATTCTTCATCATTATCAGATTTACTATCTAATGAATCGTCTCTGTCTTCACGGTCATCGGCATCCGCATCTCCTTCACTACCCGGAAGCTCCTCGCCGTCAGAACCGTATATACCATTACTTTCCATGCCTGATAATACCATTTCGCGTTTATTCAGAAATTGAATACGACGAGCTTTAATTTCAACAACATTACGATAGTGACCGTCATCAGTACGCCATTGTCTGCTCTGAAGCTCTCCTTCAACTAAAACAGCGCTGCCTTTATGCAGGTTCTCTGCGCAACTTTCAGCAAGTTTATACCAGGCTACAATACCGATAAAACATACATCTTCTTTCCATTGTCCAAAGTTATCTTTGAATTTTCTATTGGAAGCAATAGTAAAGTTTGCTACCGGTGTACCATTTGTTGTAGAACGGATTATCGGGTCTTTGATCAGGTTACCGACAATAATAACATTATTTATGTCGGGCATTTTTAGGTCAGCCATTTGCTACTCCACTGTTTTTTCGTTTAATTTTTCAACTTCATCAGATTGCGGTTCAGTTCCGCCTGTTGTATCATTGATTTTAGTATCCGACTGATTAGCATCAGCGGATGTTTCTTTGACAGAATCCTCAATATCTGCTTTATCTGTAATTGGTTCAGCAGCAATTGGTTCAGCAGCAGAAATAACTTCATTATTTTTCTGTGTGTCAGATTCTATTTTGGACTCTTCAGTAATCTTGTCCGGTGCGATTTCTTTGGAAGTTTGCTCTTGATCATTCTCTGTTTCAGATGACTCGGATGAACCCAATGGACGACCACCGCGGCGCATACGCTCAGCCTCTTCGCCCTGAATTTTCTCCGTTAAGTCTCTGAGTCTGATTTGTTTTTCAGACATAATGAGAATAAGATGTCGGATGGTTATAGGATTTAGCCGCAGGAAATAATCCAAAGCCTGGACTATGCGACCGTCACCCTGGAAAAGAACGAGGTAATACAATCCATACAGACGTTTCTGAATAGGATATGCCAGTCGTTTTTTACCGAGCTTCTCATAGCTTATCACCTGTCCTTCACGACCGGTGATGATTCCTTCGATTCGCTTCTTTATATCTTCGATACCCTCCTCATTGGACGGATCGCAGATATACATCATTTCATAATTATTCATTTACCTCCTTAGGTCTTTTACGCCCCCTGACAATTATGTTTGTCGGAGGAGGAGTTGTTTATGTTTTGGTATTTCTACTTACAAAAATTACGATAATTTCATTTATCGTTAATCTCAAATTTATTGTACTTGATTATTGCAGAATCAAGCCCTTCCTTTTGAATAACATCAACTGCATCAAGGGCAGTATTTATGATTTCGTTCACTTTCTCAGTTAAAGCGCTCGGAATCTTTGAAAGAACCTGATTTGACAGCTCTCTGCTTTCAAGATCGGTTTGAATGCCTATACGCAGCCTTGCTATCTGATCCGTGCCTGTCATGCGAATAATGTCATCCATGCCTCTGTGACCGCCTGAAGAGCCACTTTTTCGTATCCTGATCTTTCCAAGTGGCAGATCATGGTCGTCGTAAATTACAAGAATTTCATCGACATCGACTTTATAATACCGCAGCCAGGTTGAAATCGGGGCTCCCGAACGATTCATAAAAGACGTGGGAATCATAAGTGATGTTTTACCTGCCGATGAGGTCGTTTCGGCTATAAAGAAATCACCTTTTCCGGCTTTAAGAGCAACTCCTCTACGTGCAGCGAGTCGTTCGACAGTCATTGCGCCGAGATTGTGCCAGGTGTTATGATAGCGTTTTCCCGGATTTCCAAGTCCTGCAATAAGTCTCAAATCACTCAGAAAATTAATAAGGTTCGATTAAACAAGTATCTATTTTGCTTCCTCATCGGCTTCTTCACCCTCTTCGCCTTCACCTTCAAGTTCTTCACCTTCTTCTTCAGCCTCGGCAGCTTCCTTTATCTTCGAAGGTGGAACAACATTGGCTATTGTATCACGTTTTTCGTGCATAAACTCAAGCTCAGGGTAATCAAGTTCACCTACTGAAATGGATGAGCCAATTTCAAGGCTCTCGACATTGATTTCCAGTGAAGCGGGTATGTCTTTGGGCAGACATATAATATCAAGTTCTCCGAGACTGAGCTGGAGAATACCACCGCCTGTTTTTACACCAACAGGTATTCCGATAAGTTTTACAGGTACCGTAACGGTCAGTTTCTGACCTCTTTTAATACCCATCAAATCAAAATGTAGTATGGTGTTTTCAATCGGATCGCGTTGAATTTCTCTCAGGACGCATTCGCGAGGTTCATTGTCATTAATGATAAGATTAATAAGAGCAGGTTTGCTCTTCATCAGTTTCTTAAGATCATTTGCATCAACCGAAAGTGGAATATTCAAGTCGTTTCTGTAGTAGAAAATACCTGGCACCTGATTTTTCATCCGCATCTGCCGAGCAGGGCCTTTACCCTTTGTGTCTCTCTGTTGAGCTACTAATTTGTTGTCTTCCATCATTTATCTTTCTAACAGGAATTTCCGTATTAATGATATTGAAATTTGAAAAATCACAGGATAAGTAATAATATACATATCCATTGATCTCTACTTATAAAAACAGGTAACTTAAAGATTCACCGTAGTGAATCCGTCTGATTGCTTCTCCGAAAACTTTTGCCATTGATAGTACCGTAAACTTTCCACTATCTTTTGCAGCAGTATGAAGAGGAATTGTGTCTGATACGACGAATTCCTCAAGCTCAATGCTTCCAACTCGCTCTATCGCCGGACCTGAGAGTAAAGCATGGGTACAAGCGACGTGAATCGGTCCACAATTCAATTCTTTCAATCTTTTGGCGGCTTTGCAGATCGATCCTGCTGTGTCAACGATATCGTCAATGATCAAAACGGTCTTATCTTTAACATTTCCGATCACATTCATAACTTCGGATTCATTGTGCTCCGTGCGTCTTTTATCAATGAACGCGATTGAAGCATTCAGTTGCTGGGCATAACTACGCGCCATGGCAATCCCGCCGACATCAGGTGAAACAACAACGAGATCGGAACCGCTGATCTTGCGAAAGTGCTCCACAAAAATATACGAAGAGTATAAATGATCAACCGGTATATCGAAAAATCCCTGCAATTGGGCAGTATGCAAATCCATCGTCAGAATTCTGTCTGTCGTCGCTGCCTGTAGTATATTAGCAATGAGTCTTGCCGTTATAGCAACGCGTGGCTTATCTTTTCTGTCCTGCCTGGCATAACCAAAATATGGAATAACGGCAGTGATTCGAGCAGCCGATGCGCGTCTGGCGGCGTCAATCATGATGAGGAGTTCCATCAAGTTATCTGCCGGTGGATGCGTCGGCTGTAATAGAAACACATCGTGACCGCGGATATTTTCCCGATATTTCACCCAGTATTCACCATCGGAAAAACGCCGTCGTTCAATTTTGCCGATCTCTGCGCCGAGATATTGCGCTATTTTATCAGACAATTCTGTGTGAGCTGAACCGCTGAATAGCTTCATAATGATCCTGAAATTTGGAAATAAATTATGAATCCCGCTGGGGCGAGAGGATTCGAACCTCTGTATCCGGGGACCAAAACCCCGTGCCTTTCCGCTTGGCTACGCCCCAGATTTCAGAAAAGCTCTAATTATTGGGTATTAGACCCATCCTTTTAACAGCATTTCCAGTAAGAACCGCCGTCAGATTCAGAGAACCTGACGGCTAAATACCTGATCCTTGAATAAACCTTACGTTTCAGTAGAGCTTTCGCTCTCAAGCAAACGGTTGTATTCATCGAGGATCATCTGTTCAAGCTGCTGCCTGAACTCGTTGCGAATTGGATGAGCAATGTCCTTATAAGCTCCATCAGGCATTTTGCGCGATGGCATACAAACGAACAGACCACTGTTCCCTTGAATTACTTTAAGTCCTCTTACAACGAAAACATCGTCAAATGTAATATTGACAAATGCCTTCAGCTTCTCTTCGCCACGGATGTTGATGTTAATTTCTGTAATTTCCATCGTTCCTCCTGCTTCAGCCTCCTTCCGGGTACCATGTCTAACAAGGACGACAAATGCAGCCGGTCCAATCGGTTTTAAACCTGTCCGCAATTATACGGGCAAGTCGATTGCTGTTGAAGACGCCATATACTGCCGATCCGGAACCACACAAACCAGCAAACAGCGCTCCGGAAGCAATCATAAGTTCATAAATTTCAAATATATCAGGGTATGCTTCAAAAACTACCTGTTCAAAATCATTGAGCATTTGCCTGGTAGGAGCGCCGCCTGAATAATCCAAAAGTTCATGACATAACATACTAATATCTTTTTGTTCAAAAGTCAAGATATTATCCACAGATCGATAAGCCCATGACGTCGAAATTGATAATCTTGGCTTTATTATGACAATCCAGCGATTTTTTTTGAGTCCTGTTACGGGTGTCAGTATCTCTCCTCTGCCTTGACCGAGCGCTGCCGGTATGTTTTTTAAGAAGAATGACACATCGGATCCAACCTTCAAAGCTACACAATAAAGTCTTTCATCATCGGTACTTACATTATATAACTTTGCCATACCCCGTAATACGGCAGCAGCATCACTACTTCCGCCTCCCAGACCGGCTTCTGCGGGGATTTCTTTCTTAAGGCTGATATATGCACCGAATCTATCTCCAAATTCAATACGGAACAGCTTTGCAGCCTTGTAACAAAGGTTATCTTCGGGTTTCTCAGTGAGTTCAGGGCCTTGATATTTAATTTTCCCATCCAGTTTCTGTATTGTAACTATGTCACAAAGCGATATTCGCTGAAAGATAGTTACAATATTATGATAACCATCATCACGTTTACCGACAATTCTTAGTCCCAGGTTGATTTTAGCATAAGCAGACAAACTGATGTTCTGTTTCGATTGTTTATTCATCATCAACTTTCATTTTCCGTAATTGACTCCAATGCAGTCCTTCTCGCCACATGAACGGGATGCCACCAAATATATAATATATAATTGATATAGCATGAATTAGCAGCGCGAACCCGGCTGCAGCATCAGCATTGACCCCAAATAAACTCAATCCGAAAACACATGTAGCGTGAAAAGTACCGATACCTCCGGGTGCGGAAGGCACAGATAATCCGACTGCAGTTACAACAAGCAATAAAAAAGTAACCAAAACAGGTGATGCAGCTATCTGTGGGTAGTCAATATGAAATCTGAAAGCCATCATCATTGCCAGAACTTGTGCAGCATATAAAATCCATAAAAGGATTGATTCTATAGAGATCGCCATATATCCGGCAGGCGACTTTATACCCGCAAAACCTGTTGTAAAACTTATTGCTATTTTATAAACCTGATCCCCAGGTTTGCCCGGAATCATTCTGATAAGTTTACCAACTATTCCGCCATCAGATTCTGTAGCAAGGGCAAGGTAAATCAGAGCGACCATTCCGAGAAAGATCACAAGACTCAGGATTTGGGCGGGACTTTTGATCTCTTGTGGAAATTGATATATAAGTCCAATTATAATAATCATTAAGGCTAAAAACAGAGAATCAAATGCCCTTTCCAGCACAACGGTTCCGAATCCGGTACTCGCAGGTATTTTTAATCTGCGACCAAGTAATACTCCTTTTGCAATTTCACCAATCCGAAGCGGCAGGACACTGTTAGCCATGTAGCTGACCATTTGAATACTGAAGCTGTTCAGAAAGCTCAATCTGCCGAGCGGTTTAACAATTATAATCCAGCGATGTGAACGCACTGCGACATGTATTGGTGTTATTAGAAAAGCTAAGATTAGATAGACGGGATTGACTCCAAGTATAATCTGTGAGAGCCGACCAAAATCGAGCCTCATCTTTCCGAAAAAGGCGTCTATTAAGGAAATATCTCCTCTAAAAAATCCAAGCGGTTGAGGACTCCAGATTATCAAGTATATGAAAAAAATGCTGGCAAATAATCCCAGCAAAAAACGTTTATCTCGCAAATGTGTTTACCTTAAAAATTGTAGCTTAGGTATCTGAAGCCTGTGTTTCTATAAATTGCGTTGGCGTTCAGCCTGTGTTGTTAAATGTAGTTTAGGCATCTCTATCTGCCAACGCACACACACGGATGTGTATGCTACTTACAATCGTTTATCGTAGATCAAAAACTTCAACGTCTTTCGGTATTTCAAAAGACGTTTCAAGCTGTTTCACAGGTTGATCAATGACGATATTATTCAGGAAATATGTTGTCGAGTTACCGTTAAGATCGATAAGTTTCAGGCGATGAACAATTTGATCATCATCGCTGAACCAAATAATAGCAGCGGACGTCAGCATTTCGTCTTCATTATCTGGTTTCAGATCCAGGCGGTAGCCTTCTTTACCGGCAACCGGCAGTGGCGTCAGGCTTTCAGCGCTGAAACCATCGGCAAATTTCATCAGCAGTCTTGAGGGTAAAATCTGATCGTTATCTTCGGAAATTGGCTCAATTATTACCTGTGATTTGACGCGATTGTAACGGAAAACACTGCTACCATCGGAAACAAGCAATTGCTCCGGAGTATCTATGTAAAATCTTTTATCATTGGTTACAATTATTGAACCGCTACGAACGGAGTTTTCTCCGGTCATCTCCCATTCGAAAACCTCACGAAACTCAGCCCGGAGGCTTTCTAATTTGTTATACTTCTTCTGTATTTTCTTAAGCGCAGCGCCAGGTGACGCGGCGTTAGCGGTAAAGGAAAAAGCCAGCCAGATGAGCGCTATAATTAGAATTGATCGTTTCGATATCATGCATCTATCCCGTATCTTTCACGTAAATCTTCAGGAGTAACCATCACCTGACGAGCTTTAGAGCCGTCGAATGGTCCGACTATACCTGCTTGTTCAAGTTGATCGATGAGCCTTGCGGCCCTGGCATAACCCACTCGCAGTCTGCGTTGAAGCACTGAAACGGAGCCCTGTTCAGTGCGAACTACTATCTTAGCTGCTTCTTCAAACAATTCATCTACTCCATCTATATCCAACGGATCACCTGAAGCGTTAGTAATCAACTTTTGAATCTCCGGATCTGGCAGTTTAAACGTTGATTCGCGAGGTGGTTGTGATTTCACGAACTCGATCACCTGCTCAACTTCCTCAGTAGTTACCAAAGCTCCATGCAGACGCGTCAGTTTCGCTCCCATTCCGAAGAATAGCATATCACCTTTGCCGAGTAGAGCTTCGGCTCCCATAGAGTCGATGATTGTACGCGAATCAACTCTGGTAGCCACCCGGAACGCAATTCGCGTAGGGAAGTTCGCTTTGATCAATCCCGTTACAACATCAACGGAAGGTCTTTGTGTTGCAACAATTAGATGAATACCGACCGCTCTTGCCATCTGAGCTAATCTCGCTACCAATTCCTCGAACTCCCTTCTTACGGTCATCATAAGGTCAGCAAGCTCGTCAATAATTACTACTATATAAGGAAGATGTTCCCGCTGATCCTCTTCATCAACTTCCTCGTCAGACGTAGATTTAATCCAACGGTTATATTCGTCCAATGATCTGACGCCCGCATCAGCGAGTATGCGGTAGCGTCTGTTCATCTCAGCATGAACGCTTTGCAGCGCTTTAACGGCGTTTTCAGGCTCAGTGATTACCTCTTCACCCAGACCGGGAGGTGTTACGAGGTGCTGCTCAGAAAGCCTTGAATACAGGGAAAGTTCGATTTTCTTCGGGTCTATCAGTAAAAATCTTACATCATTAGGATCACAGCGATAGAGGAGACTGGTGATAATAGTGTTCATACATACCGATTTACCAGATCCGGTTGCGCCTGCGATCAACAGATGAGGCATTTTAGCAAGATCAGCGCAAAATATATTGCCGTTAGTATCTTTTCCGATGGCTATCGTAAGCGGAGCGGACTTACCGCGGAACTCGTTAGAGCCGATAACCTCCCTGATATAAACTCCCTGCGGTTGGCTGTTGGCGAGTTCAACCCCAACGGCGGCTTCACCGGGAATTGGAGCAAGTATTCTCACACCGCGCGCTTTCAGTGCCATAGCAATATCATCAGATAAACCGGCAATGCGTGAAACCTTGACATCCGCTGTCGGTCTAAGATCGTAACGAGTGATAACCGGTCCGGGATTAACCTTGACAACTTCAGCAGTAATACGCATACTGGCAAGTTTTTCTTCAAGCAGGGTAGCATTATTTTCCAGCTCATTCTGATCGATCTCAGGCTGGTCGGGTGGCGGCATGTTCAGCAGTTTCAGGGGAGGAAGCTTACGAGGTCCAACAGCTTTAGAGATAGCGCCTTCGGATCGTACTCCTTTGTCTTCAACGTCAGAAGTTTCTCTAAGTATTTCCTCATCGATATCATCGTCAGGTTCAAATTCATCAGGCAATTCATCTTCATAATGTCTGTCTATTTCTATTGGCTGCGGCTTTTCAGCGGTAATTAAATCATGGAAAAAATTGTATGAAGCTTTTAGCATCCTCGTCGGTTTAAGATCAAAGAGTATAATCGCCATGGCGATTATTATTGTAAAGGATAATAATATAACCCCTGGTCGGTGAAGATATATCTCTGCCTGCTGTGCAAGCCAGAAGGGTACAAACCCAGTTAGAAGCCAATCCGGGTCACTATGATTGATCCATCTTGAGACGAACGCTGTCCCAAATCCGATAAAGAATCCTGTGGTAAGGAGGGCGATCACCCAGCGAGCGAGCCTGAAGCGACGCTCAGTTATCCAGTAGATCAAGGCAAGTATAATAACAAGCGGAATAACTATCGCACCGTACTGACCAAAGGTCGCAGTTGACACTTTAGAAGCGGCAATAACTCCCGCTTTTCCCAACCAGTTGCTATTCTGACCGTTATTGAAACCAACGAGTGAAACCAACAGAAAAACCGCAATTACGAAAAGCGCCAGGAAGAGTAGTTCAATAGCTTTACGTGATTGCTTGGTTTTTGGGGTTTTTTTCTTATTATTTTTTGGTTTAGGACTCAAAAATATGCTTCTAATGATATACAAATATCTTGTTCAAGTTCATAATATACAAAACTGTAATCATAATAGGAAATTTTTTAGTAAAAAACAGGCAGTCTGATGTTATCGGGCAGGAAAGTGATGAATATAGCATTTCCCGAAAGTATTAGGTGAAAATCCTGAGAGTTACTGCCGGGTTTCAATCCCGCAGTTGCGGGAGTAACCTGGCAGATTTCGTTTCGCAAGCTTCATGTGAAATCTGCCAGGAACTCAAATAATGCAAAACTTTCAAGAAGCGCTATAAGCTTGAAACATAGCAGTAATTTTACTATTGATTACGGCATCAGTACGATCTTCCTGACCGAAAAGTCGCGATCCGCCTCTAACTTCAGTAAGTACAAGCCTGCCGGTAAATTGTCAGCGTTCAGAACTATTGAATGCTGTCCAATCTCTTGAGCTTCATTCTCAATCAAGGTTCTAATCTCTCTGCCCGAAATATCAAATAACCTCAGCGAAACAACAGTCTCAACATTGAGATCAAATCTAATCGTAGCAATTGAGTTGAATGGGTTGGGATAAACACTCGTTATACCAGACTCCGACGGCAAATTATTTTGGTGATTATTTACCGCTGATTCAACAATCGTCATCGTAACCGGCAGGATTGCTTCACCACCTAATGCATTATGATTAAAGACTATCTCGCCTTCCCATATATCAGGATCAAATCCAGCGCTCCTGATTGTAATGCCCATAACCTCTGTCGAATCAGCTTCAAGAATGCCATTGAACGGTTGGAAATCCATC
>JAIPJL010000085.1 GCA_021734165.1 bacterium
CCTGGATCACAATATCAGGTCGCTTTATGCATATATTATATGTATGCAACATATATTATGCATAAAATTTTACTATTTCTTTAAAAGATTGAGTCAAGGAGTAGTAAGAGCCCAGTTTAGATGTTTAACACTGGCAGATCGCACGCCTTTTGTACAAATCGTCATTAACATAACATTTCTGGAGGCTGTATGAGGTTGAAAATAGCAACGATAGTGGTTCTGGCGCTCATACTTCTAATTACGATAGACTGTAGTTTTGAGATTCCCGGAGCGCCGATATGGACGATCGATGTAGTCCTGCCTTTTAGTCAACGAACATACCGGTTGGCTGAGTTGGTCGTTGATTCCATGCAACTTAAAAAGGATACTTACGGCGTATTATTTGGCGCTGATAATGAACAACTTCAGTTTGAATACTGGGATTCTCTTGACTATCAGTTAATCGGTAACAGGTTAAAATACAGCAGTTCTGACACCGGTGACTATGATAATGCAATGGAAAAGGTTCGGATCAGGGATGCAAAGTATGATAGTACAGTCATTATGGTGAGATCGGTTTGTCTTGACAGCGTTGGTCCTGTCGAAGCATTTGATTTACCGTTAATAACAGATAATCTTCATTTTGACGATTTTGTCTGGGCACAGGTAAGTCATGGGTGGATTGATTTTATTATCGATAACGGATTTTCTTTTCCTGTAGAGAGTATTACCGTATCGTTAGAGAATGTCAACGATGATTCGCTTTTGGGAAATATGACCTATAGTCAATTGATTCCCGGCAAATCAGTGCGACAATTCAGGATGCCTGTTATTAGGAACTTATTTGGTAATGATTTTAAGCTATCTATAACTGGCAGGATAATAGGAACTTACCGTGATATTTTGATACCGGCGGATGAAAAATTAACTATTGTTACCTGTGTAAATGAACTATATGCTGATTCGGCTTATGCAATTGTCAGAGAGCAGGTATTTTCACAGGAAGATACACTTGAATATGATGATCCGAATAAGTTGGTTACCGCAATTATAGATTCCGGCTGGGCATATTTTGAACTTTGGAATACATGCCCTTCGGAAGTTATCGTAGATACATATTTCTTGAATGTTACTGATGAAAATGGTGATACTGTGGTAAGCGCTATAACAACGGGACCTAGTTTAGCAAATACTGCTTCGTACACTTTAGACTCTACAGATCTAAGAGGAACCTCAGTTAATATGTCTTTGACTGATCAGAGTTTAAGGATTCTTGCAATAGCTGCTTCAAAAGATACAGATCCGCTTTATTATTATATTAACGGCACACAGGGAGTAAGCGGTAGATATTGGACAGGAGAACTTGTTTACAGTGACTTTGTCGGATTACTTGATAGTGTAGAAGTAGAATTGTCCACGCGGGAGTTAATAGTTGATATTCCTGATAATGTAAATGATTTGAAGAATAATATCACTTTTGAGGAGAATAGAATTACACTTGATACTTTCAATGAGACAACTTCACCAGTGTTACTTGATGTTGGACTTTATGCTGCTTGCGAAGACAGAGATACAACTTTGTATATATTTGATATTATAGCACCAGGTGTTGATTCTATCAAATTCAAACTTAATTTTATACCTGACAGGATTCGCTATGATGGAGAGGCAAAGATGGGTGCGCGATATCTGCCGGGGTTTGACAATATAATTAGTCTCAATAAATATCAAGGAATTCGTGTTGATACGCGTGTGCAGTCCGAATTGAAGATCAGTGTGAACGAATCAAGTATGAAATCTGATCCAACATTTCTTGAGGATGCGCTGGATATGACTATTGAAGGCCTCGATCTTAATGTTACGTTAACCAATAGTATTCCAGTAGGAGGTATTCTAAAACTGCTTGCAGGACCGGATACTACAAATATGGATACTATTATGCAGGCTGAAATACCTGTCGGGATCATCATAGATCATCGTGCAGAAGCAGTGACTGAAAGTTATGTTATTACCCTTGAAAAAGAGAAAATAGATATTATAACCCAGCCGAATGTTTATATACAGCAATTAATTGAGCTGCAAAGCACTGAAGGAGATACGGTGTGGTTGTACGGAGCTGATTCGCTTGATGTTAATGCTTATGCTGAAATTCGTTATCTCGTTGATCCGGGAGAGAACAATGAATAGACTACATCTCTTGCGATTAAACAATTGCATATTAGCTGTATTGTTGATTGTTGCCTTTATCAAGCCATGTTCTGCATCGAAGATTGAGAATGCGCCGGGAATCTGTGGTTCAGGTGGAGGTCGAATCTGGATTGGTATGAACTCCAGTTGGAATCCTTCAATGCTGGGTTTGAAGATTTATCCCGACTGGTCTGTGAGCTTACCATCATTTGGATTAGCAATGGGAAATAACGCATACTCTACAGCATTCCTTGGTGATTATTTTGTTGAAGGAAAGCGTCTTAGTGATAATGATGTTAATAAGATTCTTTCGGAAATAAGCTCCGATCAATTGAATTTAAATTGGCATGGTGGCGTTTCAGGTTTGGGATTCACTTATAACGGCTTTGGTATGACATTATTCGATATGCATACAATTTGCTCAGCGGCATTTCCAAAAGATGTATTCGAACTTGTTATGGGAGGATGGGAAAAGGATAAACTCTATGATTTCAGCGATGTCAGCACTGAGTACTATAGATATTGGACAACCTCTTTTTCAATGGCAAGATCGCTTCCAACTACGCCAGGTTTCCTCGATGAACTGTCTGTCGGCGCTCGACTAAAACTGTTGTTTGGTATTGAATATTACGGACTTGGAAATACCAGCGGATACTTGCAGGTTACTTCAGATTCTGTTAAGACAGATGGATTAATGGAATTTGTAAAATCTGAATCAGGGGCTGGTTTGGGAATAGATATCGGCGCTTCAGGTTGGTTATCACCATTAAGCTCATACGTGGGAGTCACATTTGGTAATGCTATCGGTAGTATAAATTGGTCTGATGTAGAGATTGATGAGAACCGTTTTGAAAGACATAATGGTGTATCTCTTGATTCACTTTCAAACAGGGATTATTGGAATAACTTCTTTAACGAATCAGATACAACCTATGAAGCTGGATCGAAAACGGTTTCACTGCCGAAGTATCTGCTTCTAACCCTTCACAGACCGGAAATGTATCTGGATGGTAGAGGAGACATTTCAGTATCAATACATCAGGGCTTGAATGATGTTCCGGGTAATTCTTTTATTCCAAAGTTATCTGTTGGATCCACATTCCAGCAGCTTCCTTGGTTAAACCTAAGGCTCGGTATGGGGTTTGGAGGTATTGAAGGATTTGAATTAGGTGGTGGATTTGGGATAGATTATGCTCTTTATCACATGAATTTTGGTGCTTCATGGCAGCGGGGAGTTTTTAATGGATCAAAAGGTTTCTCTATCGCATTGAGTAACTCCTTATATTTCCCAAGTGGTTATCAACCCGTCGAAAGACCGAAAAAACCAAAGAAGGAAAAGGTTAAAAAGGAGAAATCTAAAAAAGAGGAACCAAAGAAGGAAGAGCAGATAATAGAGGAAGAAGAGAAACTTCCTGAAGATACCGGAATGCCGACTGCTCCATCAGCGCCGTCTGGAATGAAAGCTCTGACTTTGGCTGATATTGGACTCAAAGATATGGATCCAGGTCAAGTGCTTTGTGCTAAAGCGCTTTATCCATTTGAGGATAATCCTGTATTTTATAGCGTCATTAAATCCGAAAAGTATGACAAATTCTTTAAGGATGTCGCTGAAATTACGGGCACGGCATTAATGGCAGAAAAAATTATTGAAGCGATTGAAGCCGGTAATAAAGATGTGCTTGCTATGTACAAGTTGCCCGAACTTACGGCAGAATCACCTCTATACACATTTTGCACGGAAACACTCCCAAATGCTTCACGGAACGCAACAACCTTGATCACCACAGGTAATCAACTTTTAGGTTCATCACGGCGTGATTTCACGGGTTTAAATGCCCGTAAACTTCCATCTGTGATTAAAGGAGTTAATGGATCGGTTAATAATCTGAAAACTGCAAGAGATAAAATCGATGAATTGGTTGAGAAGATTAGTACTTACATAAAGACTAATGGGGAGGAGGAAGTCGGCGAATAGACCTTTAGGCGTCCAGTAATCAGGAGGAAATGCTATGGAATTTTTTTATTTGCTGTTCGTTACTTTGCTAATAGCAGTTGTTGTCACGATAATAGTAATAACATGAAGCCTATCAGGACGATGTTGCTGCGTATTATTGGCGATGAGATTGCTGTCGTATGGCAAAAGTTTTTAACATTCGCTTTATTTGTGGTTGGAATAGCATCAGGTGTACAGATTCATAAACTTGAACGCTTTATAGCGCCTATTACCGAGAAAACTTCTCGTACCGAACTCACACCCGAAGCCTGGGCGCTTGAAATTTATCGGACAATAATCAGCACATTAGGTGGCTTAGCATGGGCTCTGTTAATCTTCTTTGTTTCTGCCCTGATCGCATTTGTGGTTGTAAAAGGACGCGAGAAAAAGGAATCTCTTAAAGAGGAGTGAATAATGTATAGAAACCGACTAAGACTCTGCAGCGTTCTGACTATTTTTATTTTTTTATCAGGATGTGCCACCTTTAGATCAGAAATCAAGGGTGAATTCGGAGCAAAGGCTAAGAAGAATTACAATGCCGAAAAAGTGAATGTTCTGTTTATCTTCAGTCATTTTAAGCAGATTAAAGGTTATGATGCTATTCCCAAGCTCGAGAAAAATCGTCAGATTATAGACGATTTTGATGATTTATTTATTGATGCGCTTAATGAATTAACCAATATAAAAAGCTACTCAACATTCACAAAATTTGCATCTGATGTTAGCAATCCTCAAAGGAGGCATACCAAAGATAGTCTGATGACGGCAAATGATTATGTTATCAGAGTCAAATTTTTGAAAGAGAGTTCTTTCGTTAAACACTTCCTCGGAACATTGTTTTCAACAGTTTCGGTTACCTTACTTCCAGTCGGATATTCCAAAGATTACTCGGTTACAGTAGATGTTTATAATCATGATGATGTTTTAATAAAAAGTTATATGAGACAAGCATCCCTGACAAAGTGGGTTGAGAGTCTTTTAATTTTTATCTATCCATTCCATACTGAGCGACGAAAACAGGAAGAGATTTATATCGCATTTATGCATGATATTTTTAAGCAGATTGAAACGGAGAAAGCACTCCTGGCTCAATAGAAAAATCAAAATAGAAAACGCTGTCAATTATTGACAGCGTTTTCATTGTATTGAGAGTATCTATTTTCAGTGATGGTTAGGCTTTTCCTGCGGCTTCCTTAATAATATTGCTCGCAATGACCGAACGCTGGATCTGGTTGGTTCCTTCGTAAATCTGAGTAATCTTGGCGTCGCGCATGAACTTCTCGATAGGGTAGTCTTTCATGTAACCATATCCGCCGAATAATTGAACTGCATCGGTTGTCACTCTCATCGCAACATCACTCGCCATGACTTTGCACATAGCCGATTCTTTGGCAATTTTGTTATGTCCAGCGTCGATCATTTTTGACGCTCCGTAAACGAGTCCGCGCGCTGCTTCAATCTGAATTGCCATATCGGCAAGCATGAATTGCACAGCTTGGAATGATGAAACACTTCTGCCAAATTGCTGTCGTTTGGTGGTGTATTCCAGAGCGAGATCATAAGCGCCTTGCGCAATACCAAGCGCCTGAGCAGCAACGCCTGGACGACTGCGGTCGAGAGTACGCATCGCTACTATAAATCCCTGACCTTCTTTGCCAATAATATTTTCAGCCGGTATTTCACAATCTTCAAAAATCAACTCGCTGGTTTTTGACGCCCTGATACCGAGTTTATCCTCTATTTTGCCATAGCTGAAACCGGGAGAGCCATCTTCAACGATAAAAGCAGAAGCGCCGCGCGATCCTTTTGCGGGATCGGTTGATGCTATTACAGTATATATTTTTGCTATGCTGCCGTTGGTGATAAAATGCTTCGTACCGTTAAGGATGTACTTATCGCCTTTTCTGACAGCGGTTGTGCGAATAGCGCCTGCGTCACTTCCGGCGTCAGGTTCAGTTAGACCGAAAGCAGCTAATTTATTGCCGGTGACTAAATCTGGAAGATAGCGCTCTTTCTGCTCGTCATTTCCACTAAGAAGTATAGGAAATGTTCCCAGCGCAGTTGCAGCAACTGCAAGTGAAATACCGCCGCAAATCCTGGACAATTCCTCAGTGACAATGACTAAATCGAGAACGCCGCCACCCGTGCCACCATACTCTTCAGGAATAAAGACGCTGAAAAAACCTGCTTTGCGAAACTCTTCAACCATATCCCATGGGAATGTGCTATCTCTGTCATGTTTCGCTCTGACAGGTTTAACTTTTTCTATTGCCACTTTCCTTGCTAATGCTCGCAGTTCCAGTTGGTCTTCACTTAAAAAATAATCCAATTTACCTCCAATATATTAAATACCTTGCATCGACATTATGTCATCTGAGTCGTCAAGGTGTTTAACAGCTTCTCGTGCAGCTTGCTGTTGTGCGGCTTTTTTACTTCTACCGGATCCAATACCAAGCGGTTTATTTTGCACTCTAACTTCTATCTCAAAACGTTTTTTATGATCAGGTCCTTCCTCGGATATTACGTTGTAAACCGGCGAGGAAAGACCAATTCCCTGTACGTATTCGAGAAGTTGACTTTTATAATTACGATCCAACTTACCAGCGATTAAATCATCAATGTCAGAGATTATTCGATTATGAATGAAATCCCTTGCAACTTCAAGACCACCATCAAGATACAGCGCGCCGATAATAGCTTCTAATGTGTCTTCAAGTATGGAACTGCGATCTCTTCCACCGTTTTTCGCTTCATTTCGACTCATCAGAATATATGAACCAAGGTTCATATTGCGTGCAATTTCCTGAAGTACTTTTCCGCTGACAACATGAGATTTGACCTTACTTAAGTCACCTTCTGTTTTATCAGGAAACTCCCTGAAGAGGTGCTCAACTACAACGAGACCTAAAACAGCATCGCCGAGAAACTCAAGCGTTTCATTACTTTGATCGTATGATCCACCGTTTTCAAGTACCACAGAACGATGACGTAAAGCGTGTTGTAAAATTCCCAAATTATTGAATTGATGATTTAACAATTCCATCAATTCAAGTTCGGATCTCTCAGGTTGGTGTGAAGACTTTCTTGAGAATATCCTCAATAACTTCTTTGAGAAATTCAGATTCACGAGTATTTTTTAACCGCTAATGAAGCATTATGACCGCCAAATCCAAAAGTGTTGCTAAGCGCGGCATTTACTTCTTTTTTTATAGCTTTATTAGGGGTGTAGTCAAGGTCACAGGCAGGATCGGGATTTTCATAATTAATCGTAGGGGGAATGATAGAATGTTTAATCGTCAGGACTGTGGAAATCAACTCAAGAGCGCCTGCTGCTCCTAAGGTGTGACCAACCATTGATTTAATGGAACTGATAGGTATTTTTTTAGCACGTTCACCAAACACCGTCTTTATCGCCTGAGTTTCGGCGGCGTCATTCAGAGGAGTAGATGTTCCGTGAGCGTTGATATAATCGATGTCTTCAAGCTCTAAACCACCGTCTTTTATAGCAGCCAGCATGGATTTAGCAGCTCCACGACCATCTTCAGGGGGAGCAGTTATGTGGAAAGCATCTCCTGAAAAACCCACACCGATGATTTCAGCGTAAATCTTAGCTTTACGCGCAAGCGCATGTTCGAGTTCCTCTAATAAGATAATACCACCGCCTTCAGCGATAATGAATCCATCACGTTCTTTATCGAACGGTCGGCTCGCTTTTTCAGGGGCGTCATTACGAGTAGAAAGCGCTCTCATTGCGCAAAATCCACCGAGTCCAACCAGTGTTATCGGAGCCTCAGATCCGCCGGTGAGCATGACGTCGCTTTCACCATAACGGATCGAACGCATAGCGCAACCGATAGCATGACCGGAAGTAGCACAAGCGGAAGTCGTTGAGAAGTTAGGCCCATGTAATCCGTAGCGAATGGATAGATGACCGGCTGCAATATCGGAGATCATTGCTGGAATGAAAAACGGGCTAATTTTTCGAGGTCCTTTATTAAGTACGTTTCTTACCTGTTCCTCGAAAACATACATGCCGCCGATTCCTGAACCAAAAATAACTCCAATTCTATCTCTATCGCAGCTTTCAAAGTCAATGCCTGAATCTTCCACTGCCTCAATACCGGCAAACATGGCAAACTGACAAAACCTGTCCATACGTTTCGTTTCACGATGATCAAGTTTTATAGTCGGATCGAAATTTTTAACCTCTCCACCAATCTTAGATGAGTATTCGGATGCATCCAGAAGTGTGATGTGGTTAATTCCAGAACTACCTGATTTTAGACCTTCCCAGAACTCTTCAATAGAGTTGCCGAGAGGTGTTACAGCGCCAATTCCGGTAATTACTACCCGACGTGGAGTAATCTGAGGTAAGCCCACGGATCGACCTCGTTTACTTTAAGATTATGAAGTGTGTTCTTCAAGATATTTAACGGCATGATTGACAGTCTGAATCTTTTCTGCTTCATCATCCGGGATCTCGATTCCAAATTCTTCTTCAAATGCCATAACTAATTCAACTGTATCAAGTGAATCAGCTCCCAGGTCATCAGTGAATGAAGCGTCAGTGGTAACTGCGGCTGCATCAACGCCAAGCTGCTCAACGATAATTTCGCGTACACGTTCAGCGATGTTCATTTTTACTCCGTGAAAATTATTTAAAGTTTAATCTTCTGGCTTGTTATCCAAACCAAATATTCTAAAGCGATCAGGTAATCTAAGGCTGCGTTTGAATGAGCGTAAGTATTTAACCTGACTTAAGTAACTATCGAACTTCGTTAAAAGAAAGTCTTCTAATTTTTCATGAAACTTCAATCTGGCAATTTCCGCAGCTTTTAAAATTCCTGTTGCAATTGCTCTCGGCGTTGAAGCACCATGACAGATTACGGAAACGCCTTTCACGCCAAGAAGCGGCTCACCACCAAAGGATTCGTAATCGAAATTTTCTTGCATCAGTTTGTCTATCTCAATGGATGACAAACCTGATAAACGTTGTTTAAGAACTGCCGGAAAACCTTCGGCAAATTTCAAGATAATATTGCCTATAAAACCGTTTGTAATAATAACATCAACAACACCTTTGGGAATGTCATTACCTTCGACGAAACCTTTGAAATTGAAATTGGTTTCTTTAAGCAACTGTCTTGCAAGTATTGCATTCTTATCGCCTACATTTCCTTCGTGAGCTACATTTAAAATGCCAATACTTGGTTCTTCAATTCCAAGCATCTCTTTTGTGTAAACATGTCCCATTGCGGCGAATTGCACAAAGTGATAAGGAGAAGCAGTCAGACTGGCGCCAATATCTAAAAGGTAACTCTTACCTGTTATCGTAGGTATAAAAGAGCCTATTGCGGGACGAGTTATTCCAGGTATTCTTTCAAGCTCATGCAGCGAAGCGATAAGCTGAGATCCCGTTGTACCGGCTGACACTACTGCTGCAAACTTACCTTCCTTGTGTAATCTTAATGCAGTACGGATAGGTGAATTGGGATCGTTGCCAGCGGCATGAGGGTCATCAGCGGTGCTGCCATCTTTTCCGTTAATATCAAGAACACTGATCTCATCCGGCAAGCCAGAGACCATTTTATTACCGAGTTTCTTCCTACTTCCAACAAGAACAACCGTTAATCCACCAGGATAGGATCCGGAAGCCTCAGCAACCGCTATTTTAGCTCCTTCAACATTTGTTAAAGGAGCATGATCCCCTCCGAATAAATCAAGAGCGATTTCCAAAAGTCAACTTCTGAATTAAGTATAATCCATGCGGTTTACGCTTCTCTTGGTCGGATGATCTGTCTTCCTTTGTAAAAACCGCAGCTTGGGCAAGCTATATGAGCAGGTTTCTGTTGATGACAGTTGGTACATTCAATCAGTGTCGGTGGTTTAAGCTTATGATGACTGCGTCTCATATCACGTTTAGATCTCGATGTTCCGCGCTGTGCTATTGCCATTATTTATTCCTTAGTTTTGTTTTCACTGCATTTACATTCAGAAACGTTCAGATTAACGCCACAGTTCAGACAAAGTCCTTTACAATCAGTTTTACAAAGTAATTTACTTGGTATTCCAAGGATTAGCGCATCACGAACTTCAACAGAAATATCTAACTCCTGTTGGCCGGGTGTAAAGGTTCTTAAATCATCACCCGGCATTTCGTCCGGCAGTGGGCTTTCACGTTGGATAAACATGACAGCATAACTACCAGAGATATTTTCGTTGAACTCTTCACCACAACGGTCACAAATAAAAGTGCATGTTGTAACGGGTGTTATTGTTACAGCAATCTTGCCTGAACGTTTCACAACTTCTAATTCAATTCTGATGCTGTTATTAAACACATCAGCATCGAGTTCAAGCTCAACCGGGTTGTATTTTTCAATCCATTGATTGAGCCCATTATTGAGGCTTGAAATCCGAATTATCATAGTCACTTAATATAATGCTAAAGCCGGATATAGTCAAGCTTAAGATTAGACTCAGATTGTGTGAGCATAATTAGTATGTAAAACACTACAGAAATGCTATAAATGTTGAGGCTATCCCAAGATAGATTAATAGTCCTATAATATCATTTGACATGGTTATAAATGGGCCGGTTGCCAGTGCAGGATCAAGATTCAGTTTCTTCAGGATTAATGGCACTATAAATCCGATTATTGCAGCGAGAAATATCACTGAAAGCAATGCGGTTGATAGAACTGCCGCAAACACTAATTTACCGTGCCAGCCCCAGGTAATAAGAAAGAGTATGATCGAACATGCAAATCCTGATACTAAAGCGACTCCTATCTCACCAAGTAGTCTTTTTTTCAATCTATAATCACTTACCTCACCTGTTGCAAGACCACGCACTATCAGCGAGGATGTTTGAATGCCAGCATTTCCACCCATTGCAGCTACCAAAGGCAGATAAAGAACAATCGTCGTTAGATGCGCAAATTGAGGTTCAAAGAAGGCAATTACTTTTGCTGCGACAATACCGCCAAGCAATCCAACGAGCAGCCAAGGTAGTCTTAATCGGATATTACGAAATAAGGAGCGTTCACCAGGATCAAACTCGGATTGTCCTGTCAAGCGAGCAAAGTCTTCCTCAGTCTCTTCTGAAACAACATCCAAAATATCATCATGGGTAATTCTGCCAATAAAACGTCCATCACCATCAACAACCGGAGCGGATGCTAAATCATATTTTCCAAAGAGAACCGCAACTTCTTCTCTGTCCATGTTGACGTCAACTGCCACATCTTTAACCTTCATAACATCAATAATTTTTTGTTCGGGTTTTGCAAGAATGAGTCTTTTCAAAGATAAATATCCCTGTAAAACTCCATCTTTATCTACGGCGTATATATGGTAAATATCACCTATATCTGCCGCTTTTTCTCGGAGTATGTTTATGGCGTCACTGACAATAGTATCAGTTTGTACTGACAATGCCTCCTTAGCCATAATACCACCGGCAGATTCCTCGTCGTAAGAAAGGAGTTCTGTAAGTTCGGTTCTATCTTCGTCGTCAAGGTGTTTAAGTACAGCTTCAGTCTGTTCATCCTCAGCAGAACCAAGAAAATCAGCGGCATCATCACTGTCCAGTTCTCTGACAATATTTGCAATCTCAAGCGTCGGAAGTTTCTTTATTAATAAAGCCTGATCCTGCTCGTCAAGTTCAACGACTACATCTGCTGCCTTGTCGTTTTCTAACAGACTAATTATTTCATGTTTTATTTCATAGGGTAGATGCTCGATTAATGCCGCAATATCGGCGGGATGGTACTCTGATAAAGTATTAATAAGTTCTTTTCTGTTCCCAAGTTCTAACAACTCAAGCAATCGATTCGGATCAATGGGAGCAGATGTTGATAAATCATTAGATTCAGTCATTTTGAATTAAGCCTATCTAAGTCTTTAGTGAGATTTACAAATTCTTCAAAGGTAAATGCTTCAGGACGTTTTGTGAAGTCGTAATCTAATTCTTTCCAGTTGTCAGGGAGAGATTCCATCACCGTCAATGCATTTCTCATCATTTTCCTGCGTTGCGCGAAACAAGCGCGCACTACACGCCTGAAAAACTGGTACTCAACATTTGGAAAATCTTTTGATTCATAAAATGATATTTGCATAACACCACCATCTACATCGGGGCGTGGTTGAAAACATTCAGAAGGAACTGTAAATAGATACTCCGGTTTGCCATGATAGCGGGTTAAAACGCTTATAGCGCCAACGGCGCGTTTTCCCGGTTGTGAGCAGATTCGTACAGCGACCTCTTTTTGTATCATGACAACCATCTTCTTAATTATTAGCTTGTTTTCCCGAACCTGGTTGAAAACACTGAACAGAATAGAACTTGTCAGGTGATATGGCAGGTTTCCTGAGATCGTAATTTCATCGTATTTTTCAGCGATTTCATTCCAGTCAACAGATAATATATCTTCAGGTATTAAGCGAAAATCACGCCGATGGTTAAACTTTTGCTCCAACCTCTCAACCATGTCCAAATCGATTTCGACGCCGATTACATTATGTCCTGTTTCAAGTAATGCTGTCGTTAATAATCCGGTGCCGGATCCTATTTCAATAGTAGGAATATCAGTTGGAACAAAGGATGCAATCCGAAGCGCTGCTTCTTCGTCACGGAGTAAAAACTGACCGAATTTCTTTTTTAGTCTCATATCAGCTATATGCTCATATTTGCTATTATATTAGCTGCTGCTTCTATGTCAGTATGTGGAGCAGTAACTGAGGCTCTCACCCAGCCTTTGCCGTATTTTCCAAAACCGGATCCGGGAGTCAGTAGCAATCCTTTTTCTAAAGCTTTATTAATGAACGGCATTTCGTCTTTACCAATAAAAAACCATAAGTAGAAGGTTGCATTGGAATGATAAACTGAGAGTCCGAGTTTTTCCAAAGATGCCGCCAGTGACAACTTTCGATTCTGATAAATCTTTCGATCTACATTTAGTTCATCTGGTGGTTTAACACCATTATATGCATTGAGCATGGCTGATAAAGCTATCTGAAATGGATATGGCGCTCCACTGTCGATTTCTTCTTTAACTTTAATGAGTGCAGCAATTCGTTCAGGTTCACCAACTGCAAAACCAATCCTGTATCCTGTAGCGGAAGCCATCTTTGAAAGAGAATGAAATTCAATGGCATTGGGCGTAAACTCAAGTATAGAGCGGGGTGGACTGCAAAAATACATTTCGCTGTATGCCATATCGTAAGCAAGCGTCATCTCTGGATTATTATCAACAAGTTTTCCAAGCTCAGATAGAAAAGCATCCGAAGCTTCCGCTCCGGTTGGATTATTTGGATAATTCAGATAAAGCAGTTTTACATTATAATCACTAATAGATGAAATATCTGGAAGAAAGTTGTTTTCAACAGATAGCGGAATTGTCATACATCTGCCTCCTACAAACTGACAGCCTGCCCTGTGATATACCGGATAGGAAGGATCAGGTACAGCAACAATGTCACCTGGATTGACCACGGCTTTGGCAATTTGACATAATGCTTCTTTGCTGCCAATGGTGATGCAAACCTGGGTTTCCGGATTAATTGAAACACTGAAGCGACCTTTGAACCAGCGAGCGACGGATTTTCTGACTTCTTGGTCACCTCGACTTGAGGGATAGAAATGAGATTGCGGATTATCAAGGGTCTTTTTTACAGCATCAACAACAAAATCTGGAGGCACGTTATCCGGATCACCTATTGAAAGATTGTAAAGCGATTTACCCGAATTTCTGATTGCCGAAGCTTTACGCTCCAGATCCGCAAACGGATATACCGGTAGATTCAGTCTCGATGCTGGTTTGAATACATTTTTCATAATCAGTCCTAACAAATACTCCAAATTTGTTCATCAAGATAACCACTGTAAACATGCTCAGCAGGTCCGATTATAGTTATTGGATCTGTGTCTGAGTATTCTGGATTTGGAGCTGATATTATCAGCGTACCTCCAGCCATGATAACCTGGATTTGCTTTGCGGGTTTCAATC
The DNA here is from genome assembly GCA_021734165.1 of bacterium. Lineage (GTDB taxonomy): Bacteria > Electryoneota > AABM5-125-24 > Hatepunaeales > Hatepunaeaceae > JAIPJL01. The sequence goes on from JAIPJL010000085.1 coordinate 14,170, forward strand.
TTCCAGAAGCGACGCCTGCGCATACAACAGCAGTTGCGCCTGAGCCGCAGGCAAGTGTTTTACCAACGCCTCGCTCCCACACAGCCATAAGTATTTTATCCTCGTCAATTAAATGTGCAAGCTCAAAATTTGTTCCGACTGGGAACAATCCTGAATGCTGAACTTCAGGTCCAATTTCAACTATCTTTAAATTAAGTTCATCAAGGTTGTCATAATCATTCCAGGCAATGAGATGTGGATTACCAAGTGAAAGCGCAGTAGCTGTCAATTCATAATCATCAATTTTAATCGGATTATCGATGATTTTTTTATCACCGACAACCGGTATCTTTGATGGTTCAAATTCTACAGTCTGCTTTATTTTCATGTTTATCATATTATCATTTTTTAAAACATTTAAATCGGCTGTACCTGCGTCTGTTATCACCCTCATAGTATTCTCGCGCATAGCGATTTTAGACAGGACAGCATGAAGCGCTATACATCGAATACCGTTAAAGCAGGTTTCAGCTCTGCTGCCATCAGCATTATAGTATGTCATTCGAATCTCAAGAGGCACATTTTCAGGAGTCTTGTTTGATTCCACGTTAAAAAGCAAAATACCATCAGCACCAGCGCCGTAACGACGGTCACAGATTCTTGTTATAACTTCAGCAGGAGGTTCAGGAATCTCTGGGTGGTGAAACCTGTCAAATAAAACAAAATCATTTCCCAGACCTTGATATTTCTCAAACTGTATTATTTTTTGCATCGCGTTTAATCATCTTAAAGTTTGATTCAAGTTTCCAACCTCACAATATATTGTTTTTTAATGATTTTTCCAAAGTTATCTTAATTTTCTTATGTTGAAAATGTAACACAATTATTTTTCTGCTTTTATAAGCACTTTTTTTATTTATATTGTAGAACTATGAAAAGTACTCACCATTAAAAACTGGAGGTTAATACACATGGATAGTAGTTCCTTAAAACTCACGACATTTCAGAGAAATGTTATCTTATGCTTCTCGGTATTGATTATAATTAGCTGGTTGTCTGTTAATGATGCTTCAGCTTATCAAAGGAAAGTCCTATTTGAAGATTTTACTTCAACAACTTGTCCACCTTGCGGCGCATTTGCTGAAACACAAGAGGCTTACCTTGAAGAGTTAGGAGACGCTGTTGTGCCAATCGCATTTCACGTTTGGTGGCCCGGTGACAGTGATCCATGGTGGAATGATAACCAGGATGACAATCGGGTTCGAGTACAATATTACGGTGTTAATTCTGTTCCTCGTTTATTCTGCGATGGAGAGTATATTTCTAACAGGAATAATATGCTTAACGTTATTCAAAGTAGATCCAGAGTTGAATCTCCTTTAGAAATATCACTTGATGGCGTAAGCGAAGACAATAATCTTACAGTAAACGTAATAGTGTCGTCAGATGATGATTTAGATAACTTAACGCTCTTTGTTGCAATTACAGAAGAACATGTTGAATATAGAGCAGTTAATGATTGGAACGACCACTATGACGCAATGGTAAAGATGATACCGGACGCCTATGGTGATGATTTTAATATCGGAAGGCAGCAAACATTAGAATTTGAATTTTCACAAAATTTGGATGGTCTCGGCTGGCATGAGCTTGAACAGAGCAATTTAATTCTGGTATGCTGGGTTCAGGATAGTGGACAAGAAGTATTGCAGGCTCAGAATATGTTCTTTACCACCATTGTACAAATAGATGATTGTGAGCTTTCGGAGGCTAATGGCAACGACGATAACAGACCGGAACCGGGTGAAACTATTGATATGGTTGTTTCGCTTAGTGTACCCGAAAATCGTAAAAGC
>JAIPJL010000086.1 GCA_021734165.1 bacterium
ATCTCGGTATTGTACCTAAGAGAATCAAGCGTCTGGCGTCATGTATTGGCGGGCAGCAGGTTTCAACCAAGGAGATTTCGAGTATGATGCAGACAGAAGCTGAAATGGCATCCAGTCTGCTCCTCGAAGCCCGCAAGCACATCCCGCTTGATGGCAGCGAAACAGTGGTTGATTATCAGATACTTGGTGATGATGTCACCGATTCTGATAAAGTGCGAATTCTTCTTGTTGCAACAACGAGAAAGAATTACGAAACGCATCAGGATTACCTGCGTGAGATCGAACTCAAACCAGGTATCATTGATATTGAATCACTGGCAAACCTTAATTCCTATATTATCCATTCACAAATGCCTGATGAGGGAGTTGTAATATTCCTCAATCTTGGAGCGAAAAGAACCGGACTTTCGGTATTTGGAAGAAAAGACACGTTCTTTTCACGAGATTTACCGATAGGCGGTCAAACGTTTACCGAAGAACTTATGCATGTTTACGGATTGGATTACGGAGAAGCAGAAAGAATCAAAGCCGAACAGGGTATGACTCCTGAAATTGAAAAAAAGGGCGGTGATGGTTCATCAAGTCTTTCATTAGCCGAGAAATCAACTTTTGACAGACTTGGAGATGAGATTAACAGGTCTTTACGTTTCTTTGTTAAGGAAACCGGTCAGACGGTATTCACCCATTTTGTTGTGACCGGTGGTGGCGCTATGCTGCCAGGTATGGATACTTACTTAAACAGCAAGTTCAACCTTCCGATCGAGCTTTACAATCCGTTTAACCAGCTTGATAGTCGCGTACCGATAGATGCAGCTAATCCCTATCAGATGGCGCCAGCGGTCGGATTGGCAATAAGAGGGGATCTGTAGCTATGATTAGTCAATTTACTATCAATCTTAACAAGGGTGAAGATATTGCCGAACGCGAAGCGCGTTGGCGCAAACGTCGCGAAGTCATCACTCTTACGGTCCTTATAATCTTCGTAATTGTACTTACAATGATCAATATAGGTCAGTACCAGATGATCGAAAGTATTATTGATACTAAAGAAGCAATCATCGCTGATATTGACCGACAGTTAGATTCACTAAAGAAAACCGGTAAAAACATCTCTAAGGATGATGTTTTAGCTCTTGCCAAGCTTGAAAAGGAGCGGGTTCTCTGGACAAAGAAACTGCTGGCTATGGGACAGGAGCTGCCAGAGGAGATGGCTCTTACATATATCGAATACAAGAATAATGTTTTACTTATTCGTTTTATTACTACTATAGAAGCGAATGAGAAGGAATTCGATAAGGTCAAGGAAATGATTGACAAGTTAAGAGCATCACCATTGTTTTTCCGAGATTTTTCAGAGATGCGTCTTAAGGAACAACATAGGGCAGAGGTTGAGGATCAAACGATTTTATCATTCTCTGTGATATGTAATGTTTCCAAAGGCGGTTCTGCGAGTGGAAGAAGCAGAAGAAGCAGAGGAAGCAGAACCGAAGCATCCATCACCGGATGAGTTTAGGGCTGTATTCAGGGAAAGGGTAATTTATGAAGCGTAATCTGATTATGCTCATCATCTTGATTTTATTCGGTGGAAGCGCATGGGGATATTTAAACTGGATATATTCAGAATATCCACAAAAGATTCGCCAATTTGATCGCACTATTCAATTGCGTGATGAGAAGCTTATCAGCGCTCAGATCATTCATCAACAACTTGATCTGGTAGCTAACTTGATCGAAAAGAATATCGCATTTTCAAAACAAGATTCGCTTGCTGAAGATGCTAATCTGACTTTTCTAAAGTATATCACCGGTATTCTTGATGAATTAGAGATTGAGCTTAAAAAGCTTGAACCAGGTAAAAAATCTGCAAGACTTGATTATGTTAGAACTCCCTATGTTCTCACTGTGAATGCTTCTTATCAGAAAGTTGGTAAGTTCGTTAATCGCCTTGAGAAATCGGAGCGGTTAATCACAGTAGAGCAGTTTGAGATAGATAATGCTATCCGAAAATCCGGTACAAGACGGGTAGATACCAGGCATGTTGATCTGAGCGCTCATGATATGACAATCAGAATATCAACATTGACACTTATCAAACAGCGCTGAAAGCTGGAGGTCGTTTGTAATGAAGGGTCGTAATAAACTATTTTTTAACCTGCTGACTTTCTTATTACTTGTCGTAATTGGTATTGTTGGTTATAAAACCAAAGATGCTGATAAACAGATCAAGCGCTGGGAAGCAGAGATCAGACGTCGTCAGGAGCGAGGTGTTGAGGATCCGATACTCAGGGAAACTGTTAATAAACTTGAAGCGGATCTAAGAACAAGACTTTCAGAGACATTTGACGTCAAAGAAGATCCTTTGGATCTTACCAGAGTCATACATACTCGAAAGTTTCTGAAGCGGATTCATGGCGGTGAAATGCCTGAAACCGAAACCAGGATGCGTCTTTCATGCACGGTAACTGGTGAAAAAGGACCATCTGCGATAATTAAATATCGCGGTCGCAGTCACGTGCTGGGAATAGATGATCAGATCGGTGATTATAAAATTGCTTCTATTGGCGCAAATAGTGTTGAGCTAAGAAGAGGTAGAGAGCTTATGAAGTTAGTAACTGAAAAAGCTCCAGATACAATCTCCGAAGAAGAGAATATGTTTGGACCAGATGGTGAAGGTAAACCAATCATTGAAGTTAAACAGATTGCTGTTTCCGGTAATTCCTGAGTTCATGCATAAGTCTTTTACATTAAAAGTTTTCATTAATCAGTCATTATTCAACATACATATAACGGTTAAGGAGTACTAATGGGCGGAACGTTAAAGGGTCCGAGAACCTTGTTGATTTTAACCCTTATATTCGTCTTTACATCATTTGTGATGGCACAGGAGGTAGTTCAAAACCAGAGTGGAACAAAGATGGAATCCATTGCGGAAACTGCTCCTGGGCTTAGAACAGTTGTCAGCATAGATGCTGAAGACGCTTATCTGCCAAGTGTATTAACAATCCTTGCAGCAAAGAGTGGGTTTAATATAGTAACCGGTCCTGGTGTTTCGAAGGAAGAACGAATTTCGATTCATTTAAAGGATACACCAATTGAAGAGGCTATGAACCTTGTTGTCAGGGCTGCTGGTCTCTCATACGAGATAATCGGTAATTCATTCCTTGTTGCATCATCAAAGAAGTTGTCTGAGCAGGTGGGTCAGAATTCCTATGTATTGGCAATGCAGTATGCAGATGTCGATCAGGTACAGGAATTGCTTTCCGATTTCCCCGCACAGATTCAGATAGATAAAAGCGGTAACAAACTGCTTATTATCTGTACACCAAAAGTTATTACTGACATTGAACGAGTTGTAAAAAGCATTGATAAGCCATCTTTGCAGATTACTCTCGCGGCACGCTTGATCGAGGTTCAGGTTGAGGACGAAGAACGCCTTGGCATAAACTGGGCAAAACTTTCAACCAGTACTGCAATGCATTTTTATGAGGGTCAGGTAAATCCCGGTCTTAATCCTGCTACAGCAGTTTCAGGTCTTTCGGATAAGACTCGTCAATACAATGAGTTTGAGCAGGTTGAAGATATTAACTCATTCGGAAAAATCTGGCGCAGTCAACCTGTTTATGAAATAGCCCTTGACTGGCTGCTCAGAAACAGTATTGCTGATGTTCTAACCAATACTAAAGTTGTAACAATGAACAACAGTCCTGCTATGATTGAATTAGTTGACATAGTTCCTTATGTTACGAGTGCTGGTGGAGTCGGTGGTCAGGTAACTGTTCAGCGTGAAGAAGTTGGTATCAAACTGTCGCTCACGCCACAGGTTAATACTGATGGCTACATTACCGTTCATATCAGACCTGAAGCAAGTTCGATCTTTGAGTTTATCGGTCCTGAGCAGACAATTCCACGTATTGTTCGCAGAAGCGCCGAGATGACAGTACGTGTCCAGAATCATCAGTCAATAATTGTTGGCGGCTTGATGGGTCTGACTACTCTTAAAAGTACACATAAGGTTCCGTTCTTTGGCGATATACCTTATCTTGGTGGTCTGTTTCGATATAACGTTACTTCCACAAAGAAGACCGATTTAATAATCGAAATTACTCCTCATATTTTGATTGATGAATACACATATATTAAGAAATCTCCAGAGATTAAAGGAACCTTTGATCGCTATTGGGATGTTCTTGATGTGGAAGAACCAATTGAGGTGGAAGAGTAACAGGGAGTTGATAATTCTTCTTCCTCTTCTAAAAAGAAAGCTTATTCTAACGGCAGTGTTTAATATTACTCTGACACTGCTGTTAGTATGTTCTTTGGCATTTGGACAGCTTCCAGGTGGAAATGAGGATCCACTTGGGTACTATAACAAGCTGTCGAACTCAGGTAAATCCACGTCAATAGCGCTTGAGAGTTCAATTGATCCTGATAAGTATATACTCGGACCGGGTGATAAACTGGAAATGTTTATTTGGGGTGAAATTGAGCTATCTTTCGAATTAGTTGTTTCGCCAGAAGGATATATTTTCGTTCCCAGTATCGGTTCGTTGCATGTTAGTGGAAGCACAATATCTGACGCTAAAAAGTCATTGATTGAGAGATCAAGAAAGGCATATCAGAAAGTTGATGTGAGCTTATGTCTTATTGGTGTAAGGATGATGAAAGCTTCAATTAGTGGAACAGTTAGAAATCCGGGTGTATATGAAGTTGCTTCAATTGATAGATTATCAAGGTTAATATTTCTTGCTGATGGTTTATATAATGCTGAGGAAGAAGCGCTGACAGGAAAAACGAATAGCGCTTCAGGTGTTATGAATGAGCGAAAAGAGAGAATCGAGCAGGAAGCGAAACCTGTATTCAATGAGGAGTTTGAGCCCTCACTGCGGAAAATAACTATTACTGATCTTGAAGGCGTTACGAGAATTATTGATTACCTTCGATACCAACGAACCGGTAATATTGAATATAATCCGGTACTAAAAGGTGGTGATCAGGTAAATGTACCACGCAAAGATAGCCAAGTCGGCGTAATTCACATATTTGGTGCAGTAAAAATTCCCGGTGAGTATGAATATATAATAAATGATCATCTAAGTGATTTGATTGAGATAGCCGGTGGATTTCAGAGTTCAGCGCTCTTATCAGAAATTTTAATACTTCGATTTGATGGTAACGATACAAAACGAATTTTCGCTGATTTATCGGAAAATTCTTCTTCTGGAGGTAAATTTGTACTTCAAGCAGATGATAGAGTATTTGTAAGAAGTAAGCTTTCCTATCGACAGAAATATCATGTTGAAATCCGAGGAGAGGTAAATTTTCCAGGCACGTATCCTATCGAAGATAATAAAACTAATCTGAGTGAAATTATTGAATTATGTGGTGGATTTACTGACCGAGCGGATATTGATAATTCACAGATATTTAGATTATCATTTGCAGAAACTGATGATCCTGAGTTCGAAAGACTGATAAATACTCCCATTGGGATTATGACAAATATTGAATATGAATATTTTAAAAGTCGTATGCGAATTGAAATACCTCAGGTGGTTGTTGATTTTGGCAAGCTTTTTAATGAAGATATAAGTTCAGAAGATGTTATTTTACGAGACAGAGATGTTATTGATATTCCAATAAAAAGCTTGAATGTAAATGTTACTGGTTTGGTTCTACATCCAGGGTTAGTCCGGTACAAACCCGGAGAGAATTACAAATACTATATACAACAGGCTGGCGGTTTTACTTGGAATGCAAATAAAGATAAAATAAGATTAATCAAAGCAGATAACAAAGTTCTTATTAGACTAAAAAGTGATACGGTAATAGATGTTGGTGATACGATTTTTATTCCTGAGAAAAAAGAAACTAATTGGTGGATTTCACTTAAAGATGTGCTAACGGTAGTTTCACGGTTAGCTACCATATTAGCAGTAGTAATATCAGTCTCAAGTTAACTCAATCTTAACAGGTAATGCACCGAATGCGCTTCCGCTTAACTCGCGGACGAAAGGCTAAGCATAGGTGATTTGTAATAAAGATGAGAAGTTATGGAGGTTAATGCAATGAAAAAGTATTTATTAGTACTCACAGTTCTAACTCTGGTGTTAGCTGCGGGATTATTCATCGGTTGCGCTGATGATCCCCTCGGCAACCAAGCTCCCGTGGAAGGAGTCTCACAGATAGAACTGCGCGTCACACACACTACCGTTAAAGGTTTTGATGGTGAGCAGCGCAGTGAGACTATCACAGCGATTGCGCGAAATGCAAACGGTGTGGCTGTTTCCGGTGAGTATATCGAATTCGCAATCAACGACCCTGCGATTTACAAAGGCACAATCGTTGAAAATGATTCTGTTACCAATTATGAAGGAAAAAGCACAGCGACTTTTTCGGTCATAATTGAACGCACTACTTCAGTGACAATAGTTGCGAAAGTTGGTTCTATCACTGCATCGAAGGTGATACAAATTAACAAAATCGACGATGTGATAGGTGATATTAGCGTTTCAGCAAGAAGCGTTCTTTCGGTTAAACCCAATGAAACCGCCACAACAGCAGTAACTGCTACAGTTGTTGATACAAGCGGTATGGGTATCTCTGACATCCTGGTTTCTTTCAGGGTATCACCACCGAATATCGGAAGCGTTGACAGCGATACCGGAACCACAAACGTAAATGGTCAGGTTTTTAAAACGTTTTCATCTACAGGAGCAAATCCTGGAGAATGTAAAATCTATGCCAGAGTAGGACCTAATGTTGATTCAACTTCTATCGAAGTTAAACCGATCGATGAACCATACGCAATTCAGGTCTATACTGGTACGCCAAACCTTAAGGTTGTTCCTGATCAGAATGCACAGATCGAAGTTACAGCAACCGTTACCGATCAAAATGGCAACGGTGTTCCTGCGACAAAGATCATTTTTCAGATTAGACCATACTCTACGGGAGCTTATACTTTCGGTTCGTTAACTCCTGTGGATACAACCAATGAGTTTGGTATAGCAACTACGACATTCAACACTTTAGGCAAATTTGGAAAAGTATTCATCCGTGCGGATGTTAACGTAGGTTCAGACCAATACTCAATACCGATTGAAACATTAGATCCGAAGAAAAAATCTTCAATAGGCATTGACGGTTTTGATTCTGAAACAATCCTTCCTGATTCACTGTTGCTTAACGTCGAATTATTGACTAACGAGATTAGTGTGCTTAGTCTTGCTGTCAATCCCAATTATCTGTTACTTCCCAAGGATACGGTAGGGACAGCAATGGTGTATGGTCGGGTGATTGATCAGGATAATAACGGTATTCCTAACATGCGTGTTAACTTCAACTGCCAGTTTGGAACATTAGCAAATACAACGCTTACTGACAGTACCGGAAGGGCTTCCGCTGAGTACTACATTCTACCGATAACAGATTTTCCAACTGATGAAAATGGTGAAATTTTCAACGAAATATCTGATAACATCAGAGCCGTTATTCCCAACACTGCATTTGTGAAATATACAAGTGTTACGGTTGAGAAGACAGCAAGCGACGAAGGAACAATATCTCTTTCTTCTGATGTTGATTTCATCTATGCTGACTTTGGATTAACTACAGCAAAACTCCAGGCAGTGTTGAAGGATGCTAACAATCAAGCTTTGGCCGGACGTGAGGTTATTTTCACAGCTACTCACGGAACTGTAAATTCACCTGTTGTAACTGATTCGATGGGTGTTGCTCGAGCTACCTTTACCGATAATGGAATTCCATCAACTAATGAACATGGGGATGTCATTCCGTCAGTAATAACGACTGTTTATAATCCGATGTCACTCGCTGCATCACTTGAAATAACTATTCGAGAGCGTAATCCGGTTTCCGATATCGCTTTGCACTCCCAGGAAGATCAATTAACGGCAGGCAGTGGTGATTCAACCTGGGTTGGAGCTATTTGCTTTGTATCGGATGGTGGATTTGCACCTGAAGGCACAATTGTGTACTTCGAATGCGATAGAGGTCGTTTTGTTGAACCATCAGTGCCGATTACCGGTCATAATGGAACAGCCATTAATTACTACATAGCTGATCCAGTGGTTGGCAAGGCTCACCTTACTGCACACGTTGATAATGGCGACACGCTGGTTTACAGTAATATGGTTGAAATTGAATTGATTGCCGGTCCACCGACCAGAATAGGCGTCAGATCAGATCCTCCTGAGTTAAACACTACTGAACCAACTGTATTCTCTACAATTACGGCTACCGTCAGAGATACTGCAAACAACCATGTAAGCGAGGGTTATCTTGTCACATTTACAGCAACTCTTGGCGCTCTCGATAGAGTGTCAGCATCCACAGATGAAAATGGACAAGCGAGCGTTCAACTTAGACCGGGTGTTAATTCAGGTGTTTCGGTAATCACGGCAACTGTAAATACTGTTGCTGGAGAGATAACTGGTACGACAACCGTTGATATTGTGGCTGGTGAAGGTAATTCAATAGAATTAGGAGCATATCCAAATAATATTGCTGTTGCGGGTACAGGTGTTAATTCATCAAGTACATTAACAGCCTCTCTATATGATCCAAATCACAATTTGGTTCAGACAGCACATTGGATTATTTTCGAGATTCTTTATGAACCGGCTTACATTGATGGTGGCTGTCATTTCCGCAATAGAGCCCAAAGGGACTCTGCACAGACGTCAAACGGACGGGCTTCAGTAACACTGAATGCCGGTACTGTAATTGGTGGTAAGCTACTGAAAGCTTATGCAGTATTTGGCGAAGATCGTGAGGATACAGTCAGTGTAATTCTTTCAAGGGTGTCTGTTACCGCTGGTCCACCCGAATACATAGCAGTTGATTTTAATGAAGAAGGCACAGAAGGTGAAGGTGGGGTCTGGATTTGCGAAGTCTCCGCACGAGTCTTTGATGTATATATGAATCCGGTATCTGATAGTATCCCGGTTGTCTTTTCCTGTGACTCTGTCGCGCAGATTGGCGCAGGCTTTACAGGTAATGAAAGTGATGGTGGTCAAGTTACTCCTGGTGTTGCCTACGCTCAAATGTCTTATAATAGTGAGAATACCTTCGATACATTAACAATTGTTGCGGAGGTTAACTCACCGAATGGTATCAAAACAGGATCGCGGAAAGCGGCTCTACCATTACAATCAGGTGTAATGGTGCTGCAGGTTGATCCTCAGAACTGGATGATTGACTTTGATCCGGAAGCTGTATTCACAGTATGGGTTGAACTAAGAGATGGACATGGAGTTTTAATTAACAATGCTCCTGTTCTGTTCAATTCTTCAAGAGCGCATTTCTGGTGGTATGATTACAGACCAGGCCGCACTCGCTTCGTAATATACGATTATTTAAGTGTTCCACCTGAACCGGTACGAAAGTTCACGGGCTGGAATTTACCGGACCATCCTGAACATAGGGAAAGACGAGGTCAAGCAACCGTTTACTTACGTGGTGAAATGGCTGACTTCTTCCTTGATCCAGTTACTCCAGAGGTCAATGTTCAAATTGGTGCGCTTGTTGAAGGATATGATGACGTAATCGCTGACCCGGTTATTGTCGTTATAACCAGACATCCGTAATATTTATTAATTTATACTAAACTGGGCGCTGCCCTATCTTAATGGGTAGCGCCCTATTTTTCAAGCGCTTATCTTCGCGCTAAGGACAACGTAGGAACTGATGGATAAATTCAAAGATATACCACCATTTTCTAAGCTGGGTGAGATACTCGTTAAATCTGGTATGATTACAGAAGACCAGCTTAATAAATCACTTGCAGAGCAGAAATTCAGCAGCGATCGTATTGGTGAGCAGTTAGTGAGACTTGGTTTCGCTGTTGAAGAGCAGGTTTGCTCAGGTTTAGCTCACCAGATGAGTCTTGAATTCATTGATGACGAGAGACTGCTTAGCGCACCTGAAGATGCTGTCAAGTTAATACCAGAGGACTTTGCAAGACAGAATACTCTGATAGCTCATGCAAAGGAAAACGGCAGTCTATTAGTCGCAATGACCGATCCTGATGATATTATTGCGATAGATAACCTAAGGAAACTTTGCGAGTTTCAGATAACTCCTGCTTTAGCAACTGCATCGGGTATCAATGCTGCCATAGATCAGCTTTATGTTCGTATTCGTAAAGATACTGAAGCTAAAGACATCATAGATGATCTACAGATCTTTGCTGAATCTGAAGAAGAAGAAGAAGGCATGGTCGATATGACAAAGACCGATGCGGGCGTCGATGATGCTCCTGTCGTGAAACTTGTCAATATGATCATTGCTGAAGCGCTGAAAGAACGCGCAACTGATATTCACATAGAATATCAGGATGCAAATGTCAGTGTAAGATACCGTATTGATGGTGTGCTGGAAGAAGTAATGAAACCACCGCACTCATCTCATCCCGGTATAATCTCAAGAATAAAGATTATCTCACGCTTGAACATTGCTGAGAAACGGCTGCCTCAGGATGGTCGTTTTGGTATTAAGGCTGCTGACCGTGAAGTTGATGTTCGTGTTTCTATTCTTCCGACAGTTAACGGTGAAAAAGTGGTTATGCGACTGCTTGATAAGTCATCATTTTCCCGTTCATTGATGCAGCTTGGTTTTGAGCAGGACATGCTCAAAATCTTTAAAAGGAGCATTATTCAGCCTTATGGTATGATCGTGGTCTCCGGGCCAACAGGCTCCGGTAAATCCACGACTTTGTATGCTTCACTATCTGATATTAAATCCGGTGAAGACAATATCACCACAGTTGAGGATCCGGTCGAGTACCACTCTGACGGAATTAATCAGGTTCAGGTCAAGCCCAAAATAGGATTGACATTCTCTGCCGCGTTGCGTTCTATTCTGCGCCAGGATCCTGATAAGCTGCTGATTGGTGAGATTCGAGATGGTGAAACCGCTGATATCGCTATCAAGTTCGCCTTAACTGGTCACATCGTTTTTACAACTTTGCATGCTAACGATGCGCCATCTACTATCACACGTTTTATCGACATTGGTGTTCCACCATTTCTGGTAGGTAGTAGTGTGCTGCTTGTTATGGCACAGCGTCTAGTTCGTAAAATCTGTCCAAATTGCAAGATGGAGTACGAACCTGATGAATATGAGATGTCTGCTCTGCATATGAACGACGACGAGAAAGAGCGTTATAAGGATATAAAATACTATCGCGGCAAGGGTTGTGTGCATTGTCGTGGCACAGGATATTATGATCGGTCCGGTATTTTTGAGCTGCTTGAGATGAAGGGTCCAATCCGAAGGTTAGTGTTTGATAATGCCAACCAGGAAGAGATTCGTGATAAAGCTATTGAATTAGGTATGATTTCACTACGAGAATCTGCATTGCGTAAGATCGCTGCAGGTATTACAACAGTACGTGAAGTACTAAGAGTAACTGTTCAGGAATACGAATAATCAGAAACACTGCTGATTTATAAACGAGGGAGCGAATGGCAAACTTCCAGTATGTTGTTACAGATGGTAAGGGGATAAGGCGTGAGGACAGGATCAGGGCTTCAAACCTTGATGCTGCTATGCAGACTCTCCAGAAAAAGGGATACAAGGTTGTTTCTTTAAGGGAAATCCGAGCCTCTTCAAAGGATTCAGCTCTGCCTCCAATTACCGTCCAGATTCAGACGGCGGTGGAGAGGATTAAGAACCATATCCCGCTTAACACCTTAGTGTTCTTCACCCGTCAGTTATCAACAATGTTTTCAGCCGGTCTGACGATTGAAAAATCTTTAACCAACCTGATGGTTGAGGAGAAGAATCATCGTTTCAGGAAGGTTTTGGCTAAAGTTGGCAACGATATCAAGAAAGGCATGAGTCTTTCTGAAGCCCTGGGTGAAAGTCCTGGCGTATTTGACGGGTTGTATGTAGCGCTTGTTCATGCTGGGGAGGTTTCAGGCGCCTTGCATGTTATTCTTGAGGAACTCTCGGATTATCTCGAAGTCATGGAGGACACCAGGCGGAAGGTAATCTCAGCTTTATCATATCCGGCTTTTGTTATGATCTTTATGATTATAATCGTATCCGGTTTGATACTTTTCGTCGTGCCTCAATTTGCGGAGATTTACGCTAAGTTCGGAGCGCGACTACCAGGACCAACAAGAGCTTTGGTGAATGCTTCACAATTAATCAGTCGTAATTTTGTTCCGGTAACGCTGTTAATTATTGTTGGTTTATTCATTGGCTGGTTAAGCTCTTTAACAGAGAGAGGCGGATTATTTTTTGACAAAATCTGGCTAAACTTCCCTGTGATGGGAACACTTGTTCAGAATTCAATCATGAACAAATTCGCAAAAACATTTGGTATCCTTCTTGGTAGCGGCGTTCCGGTGTTAGAATCTTTGGGTCATGTTCAACGTGTTGTTCGTAACCGTGTTATGGTTGAAGCATTGGACAGATCTAAGATGATGATCAAGGATGGATTTGCCATCTCTGTTGCATTAAAGAAAACGGATGTATTTCCACCTACATTAATTCAGCTAATAGCAACCGGTGAGGAAACCGGCGAGATGGATAAACTCCTCGATAAAGCAGCTTATTTCTATGCCAAACAGGTGGATGCAATTGTTGACAGATTAACAGCTTTAATTGAGCCGTTAATGATTGTTACACTCGGCGCTGTGGTAGTTACTATTATTGTGACGATCTATCTGCCTATCTTTAAACTCGGATTTGCATTGCAGCGTGGTTTGTAAAATTTACGACAAGGAACGACAGGTTTTAATAACAAGAGGCACGTTTACCCGTGCCTCTTGATGCTCAAATTACAATAACATCAACTAATAATGATACAATTTCCATGATAGGAAGCAACGGCTAAGATGGTGATTTCCTTACCAGAATATCTGTTTATATTTCTTATTGGCAGCGCTCTCGGCAGTTTTCTGAACGTAGTAATTTATCGTGTTCCAAGAAATGAATCAATTGTAATGCCAGGTTCACATTGTCCTAAGTGTAATCGCTCTATAAAACCCCATGAAAACATTCCATTATTTAGTTATATTATTTTGCGCGGTAAGTGTGCTGGCTGCGGTACGAGCATTTCTATAAGGTATCCTGTTGTTGAAGCATGTATGGGCTTACTTGCAAGCGCTTTACTCTGGAAATTTGGTTGGAGGTGGGAGTTACTTTTTTATTGTTCAATGGCTGCAACACTTCTCGCTTTATCGGTAATTGACCTTGACGTCTATAGACTTCCAAACAAGATTGTTTTAGTAGGTTCTATTTTTGCTGTTGTTATTACGTTACTGGTTTTACGAGAACACATATTTAATATGATTTTAGGTGGATTGATGGGGATTGGAATACTCGGATTAATGGGACTTATTGGTAAATTGTTGTTTCATAAAGATACGCTTGGGATGGGTGATGTAAAATTAGCTGGAATGATAGGTTTATATCTTGGTCCCTGGCTGACAGCAGGGATGTATATTATAGCAGTTTTCACGGGGGCAGTAGTTGGATTGACTTTGATTGCTGTAGGAGGCAAGAAAATGGGATCAAAGATTCCCTTTGGACCATATTTAGCATTAGGTTCAATGGTTGTGTTGCTGTGGGGAAAAGAACTCTGGGGTTGGTATCTCTCACTGATACTGCATTAAACTCTTGACAATTGATGAATAAATTGCAATATTTATTAGTTAGTAGTTTTATTGGTGTTTTTAGTCTGATTTTACACTAAAAGCAGATCATAAAACAAGTTTTAATTTTTGATATGATAATTACATAAATCGGAAGCTGGGATTCGATTTATTTGAAGGGGGAAGGAAATTTAATAAAGGCATGAAAACAGCCTAAAGAAAATCAGGAGGTGAAATGTCTCAAAAGGCATTGATAATTATTTTATTAATTGGTTTGGTTGCAGGTCCACTTATGGCTCACCCGAAAGGTGTTGAGCGATTAAACAGTGATGCAACACAGTTTAATCCGACGCCTGTGAAAGCAATCGCACCGGAGATGGAAAAGGGAAATGGATCGTTCAAAGCTGAGAATAACGATAATCTTCCAAGGCGTGATGATCCTATAGAACCCGAAGGCAACGTAACAATTGGCGATGATTTTTTGATTGGTTACACTTGGTATGATTACCAACATAATGGCAGCATTGCCAAGATGATCGCTAAAGACTCTTATGGTAGTGTTCAATTCATCTGGATGAGGGGTGAAGATTCACAAAATGAAGAAAGGCATGTCGCTTATAATTGTTTAAACTCTCCACAACGGGATGAAAGCGAATTAATAGATGATCCGGAAAATGCCCCTAAAGCAGATAATGCAGGGAGATCTGGTTATACATGCCTTGGTATTCTTCCCACCGGACGTCAGGATCCTGAATACTGCGACCTTGGTGTTGCATTTTTTCACTCGGTGGATTATGATGGCGCACCCGATGTAACTTATGCTTCCACTACACAAAGCGTTGATTTTGGACGCGGATATGGCGCTTTCGAATCATCATTTCTACCATCCTGGCCTAATGTGCAGTTGATTTGGCCAAAGGGCGTTGTTGATAGACAAAATATCTCTCATGTCTTTTCATGTGAGTACCCTGGAGAAGATGGTGATCAGAACTGGCACAGGCTCGGTTATTGGAATGGCGCTCCGGATAGAGATTTTTTTACTTGGACATGGCAAGAAGTGCCGATTAATGTTGACACATCAGCAGTTATTAGTCAGGTAGTTGCTGCTTCACCAACATCCAACAAAGTTGCTTTAGGATGGCACCATAGCCGCATAGGGATTCCCGATCCGGATGGACCTTGGGGTGCTTATGGAGGAGCATACCAACGCAACAGTGATATACGTTATATTGTTTCCGAGGACGGTCAGGAGTGGGACTGGGATGATGGTATCGAGAGTATCACGAATATACTCCCTATTCGTCCTGAATTATGGGATGCTAACAGGGAATTATCATATGGAGATACATTCCGTCCTTACTGTGATCTCGATCTTCAATTTGATCCCTGGGGTGAGGATGAGCTTTATGCAGCATTTGCTACATGTGTATTCGAGGAACTTGCAGAGTATCCTGAAGGTGATAGTCCTGTAGATATTTGGCGTGATGGCGGTCCGATGTGGTTTTGGAGTTCACGCGAAGATACTCTGACTATGATCTATGACGGTTGGTACTGGAACCGTACTAACAACGGTGGAACATGGCATTCGCGTTGCGGTGGCTGGCGTTTGAATGCAGATCGTCCATCTATTGCTTTCAATCCGGATAACGCTGGAACGATTTATGTTGTCTGGTGTAATTTTGCTAAATTCCAGGAGATCAACGCAGCAGGTACCGGATTCGACATTACAGATGAAGAAGTCGCTCGCGATACAAGCGGGCTTGGTTTCAGTAATGCTGAGATCATGGTTTCAATTTCAGATGATTGGGGTATCACCTGGCAGGAGCCTATTAATATCACCGGAACACGCTGGACGGAAGATGAAGCGCCTGCAGTTGGTGAATGTATGAGTGAGAATTGGCCATCGGTTTCTTATGTTGCAGACGATACGCTTCATATTATGTATATCTTCGATACGGAAGCAGGTGGATGGGCACAGGAGGAAGGTGATGCAACAAATTGCCCGGTGATATATCAGCGGGTAGCGCTTGAAGATCTTAATCATAATCGCGATCCTGTCGAAATGCCGCGTGAAGGCTTTATGTTCCATAATTATTTGCGTCCGGTTCCTGCAAATCTTGAAAGGGATCCGGGTGTTCCTACACCGGAAGAGGATGTCTTTGTTACAGCGGATGTATTAGCATTAGGTGGACAGGAAATCCAAAATGTTGAACTTGTTTATTATCTGAACGAAAACACTAATCAAGAATTCACTGTGGACATGGAGTATATTAACGG
>JAIPJL010000003.1 GCA_021734165.1 bacterium
ATAAATGAATACAGAAACTCCGGGCAGTTGTACTGGTCAACACAGCCGAGACAAGTTGAACCGATATCTGATTCGAGCAGTTACGAATAGTAAGAAATAATGTTTTGAAATTTTCGATAAAAGCATTTGCTTTTCGTATAGGATTGTTCAACCAAACATAAATAAGTGATGAAACCTGTTAGTAAAAAACATATCTTGATTTTCTTTCTAATTCTATCGTTTTTTCTTCAATTCTCCATGTTATATGCTGAGGAAGTAATCGATAGTATCTGCGCAATCGTCGATGAGGAGATCATTCTTGAGTCAGAGGTTAGTTACGGCATTTACACAATGCTCCTCGAAACCGGAACACGTTACCCAACACCTGAAAAATTAGCAGAACTCAGAAATCAGGTTCTCGAAGCTTACATAACTCAGAAAATTCTCTTTGCGAGAGCTATTGAGGAGACAATCTCCGTAGAAACTCGCATGGTTGACAAGGAACTTGCACTCAAACTCGATAATCTGATAAAACAGGTCGGTTCAAAAGAGAAGCTTGAGGAGTATTTTGGCAGACCGATGCGTCAGATAAAGCGCGAAATGCGCAAGGGTGTTCGTGATGGTATGTTGATTGAAAAACTTAAACAGCTACACATGATGAATGTTCATGTCTATCGTAATGAAGTTATCGATTTCTATCGTGAATACCGAGATGAATTTCCTAAACAGCAGGAGAGTGTTGCTCTGTCTCATATTCTGCTTGAGATTCAACCATCTGACGATGCCCGAAGACATGCTAAAGAGAGAATAGAATCTATATATGATATGCTCAAAGAAAGCGCTGACTTTGATTCCGTCGCTCTTGAGTATTCAGATGATCCATCAAGAGTTGATGGCGGGAGGTTAGGTTTTACCGAACGCAACGATCTAGTTCCTGAATATGAAGAAGTGGCTTATGAGCTGGAAGAAGGAGCAATATCGGAAATCGTCGAATCACGCTATGGTTTTCACATAATCAGATTGATCAATCGTCAGGGGGAGAAGATTTCAACTCAGCATATATTAGTTAAGTTAAGTCCGACTGATGAAGACAGACAACGTATTATGGATGAAGCTTATGAACTGAAAGCAAGAATTGTCGCAGGTGAGGATTTCGGTGAATTGGCTAAGGCATATTCTACTGATGAAGAAACTGCCGATAAAGGCGGAAAACTTGACAGGATGATTCTTGAGAGTCTGCCTGTCGAATTTAAAAATCCGATCATGCTTCTTAAAGAAGGTGAAGTATCGGATCCATTCGAAACATCGTTCGGGATTCATATACTTAAACTTGATGAGAGGACTCCTGAGCGAGCATTAAGTCTCGACGATGACTGGCAGACTGTTGAGCAGTTTGCGATGATGAAGAAACAGGAAAATAGGTTTAAAAAATGGGTGGATGAGCTTCGTGAGGATCATTATGTTTGGCCCTGATAGACTTTGTATTACTTAACTGACTGTCATTAAAGTAGTTATGTTGTCTGAATAAAACATGATTCTTTAACTTACCTCATAATACAAACAAACAACAACAAAGGAGCATCACCATCCGCGTTATTCGTTATCTTGCAACGGTTTATGCATTATTTCTAATTATTTTCGAATTGCTGCGTGTTGCACTTCTGATCCGTTATGCCGACTTAACAGCCGATATCCCAACTTCAATAGTCTTAAAATCATTCCTCGTTGGATTGAGGTTTGATCTTGCCGTAACAAGCTACATACTTGCCCCTGTAGCGTTGTTTGCATTCCTGCCACGTATTGGTATGATACCATCAAAACTGAATCGTCGTATTTCCACAGTTTATCTGATCATTATGGCAGGAATCGCATTTCTCATGGAAATTGTCGATTTAGAGTTTTACGGTCAGTTTAGCATGCGTCTAAATCGTCTGCCATTGGAATATACACAGCTTCCATCAATGATGTTTAAAATGATCTGGGAGATGTTTCCTGTAGTGAAATTCCTTCTTGCCTGGCTTGTTTTGACGGCGCTTTTTGGATTTTTACTTCATAAAATTACTCGTTTTACGTATAATCGTCCCGCAACTGAACTTAGACTTGCTCACTTTGCAATAATTTATCCACTTGTGCTTGGTCTCGTTTTTCTTGGTATTCGTGGACGTGTTGCCATTAAATCCCCTCTGACGTGGAGTATCGCTTTTTTCAGCCCACACCATTTTACCAATCAATTGGCATTGAATAGCTGTTTTACCTTCGTGCAGGATGCGCTTGTTGAGAGTTCCCGCCGGAACAAAGACGCCGAGCCCTTCGCAGGTATTTCCCCGAAAGATGCTTATGCAAAAACAAGAGAGTTATTGAGGATTGATCCCGACAAGTTGGTCGAAGGACATCCTATTGCGAGATATGAAGGAAGTGATTCACTTAATCCAAGCGCTGTAAATAATCAGCCTCATAATGTAATGCTGATCTTAATGGAATCACTTGCTGCCGAATATGTAGGCTGCACCGGTGGAAGTAGAAGTCTGGCGCCTGAATTTGATAAAATGTCTGAAGAAGGATTACTATTTACGAGGTTTTACTCAACAAGTGGTCATACATCTCCCGCGATATTTTCGTCTTCATGCGGTCTTCCTATTATACCAGGCGTTAAGAATCTGATGAAGAGAGCGGAGGGTCAGCGACCATTATCAGGAATTGGATTAGTTTTAAAAGAGCGTGGTTACAATACGTTGTTTTATGTCCCCCATGACCTGCATTTTGATAATATCAAGGGATTTCTAACTGTAAATGGTTTTGATAGACTAACCGGACAGCATTCGTATCCTGCCAAAGAGGTTTTATCGTCACTGGGCGTTGCTGATGAAGTAATGTTTGACCGTATTCTGGATGATTTAACTGGAGTTCAGGAGCCGTTTTTGACAATGGTTATGACCGCAAGTAATCATGGTCCTTTTATTGTGCCCGAGAGGCCGCATATCCATCCCGATCCTTCAGTCGAACCGCAACACAAGCGTTTCAATGCTTTCCGGTATGCTGATTGGGCGCTGGGAAGGTTTTATGAAGGACTTAAACAGACAGAATGGGGTAAACGAACTTTACTAATTATAATAGGTGATCATGGCATTATTAAAGATCAATCCAGGGATATTGATCTGGCTTTGTATAGAGTTCCTATGCTGATAATTGATGCGGAATTGATCGAGCCAGGCGTCAGCGATCATATAGGATGTCAGATGGACGTCACCGCCACCATTATGGACATACTGGGCGGATCATGGATAAATAATACCTATGGTGTGAGTCTGCTTAACGATAAACCTGGACACGCTTTATTTATCAGAGAGGAAGCTGTTGGTTTTATACATAACGATTACTATTTATTAAAAGGATTTGACGGTAATTTTTCACTCTTCAGACTTGAAGATCCCGACCATAAGATAAAAAATAATGAACTGAGTATTAAAATGAATGATTATTCTGAAGCTATGTTCAGTTCTTTCTATTTTCTCATAAAGTCACGACTGGCAGGATTACCCTAATTCTATTTCTTTCATCTCTTTGAATAATCAGGATTATTACTTATATTGTAAATAGCTAATAATCGCTGTTTTTCACAGCCGGTCGATTTCTAATTCTAAAGCCGGAGGTTATGTTGACATCCTCTCATTTTCTTCCAAGAACCTTGGCGCTGGTCGTTGTTGCTATAATTATGGTGCTTACCCAAACCAGTTTAGTTTCTGCTCAATCAGCAGGATGCAGTGTTGATATTATCCGTTCAGATCAAGATGTATTTGAGATGGATGTTGATATTCTTGATCTTGATATTCAAGCCGAAACACAGAGCGGTTTCGAACGCAATTACATCACAATCGCTGGTGAGCAAAATGCCGGTGCTCCGGGTTTTCCGGAATTGCCTCACATCAGCAGACTTGTAGTTGTTCCTCCTACTTCACACATCGAACTATCCTGGACAGGAGATATATCGCGGATGATTTCCGCAACACCACCATCAATAGTTACTTATGATGATCCAGGCTCAAATAGCGCTTTATTCCAACCACCAGATATTACAACTCAATCCGGATTTTGGCCAGAACAGGTTGTCGAGATGGGTAAACCTGCTATTATGCGTGGTATTAGAGTGGTAAGAATTACCGTAAATCCGGTTCAGGTTGATCCGCTTACAGGTGATCTAAAAGTCTGGGAAAATATCAATGTCAAATTGAATTTTACTGCCGGTGAAGCGATTAATCCGGTCGTAAATGCCGACCGTCCCCGTCCATCGAAAATAGCCACACGATTACTCAGGTCTCTCGTAGTTAATCCTGAAGCGATCCGTCGTGATGATGGTAAAAGCGGATCATACGTCTATATAATTCCCGAATACAATGGCGTAAGGGAAGCTATCGAACCTCTTATCAACTGGCGTAAGAGACAAGGTTATCCAACTGAAGTTATTGTTATTAGCGATGATGATGATTCTAATGTTGACGTCAAACATGCAATCGAGGAAGCTTATTTTGAGTGGGAAATTCCACCCGAATATATATGTCTAATTGGTGATGCAGACACGCAAAATGCACAGTTTAAGATTGCTACCTGGGATGTCGGACGTGCATACATGTGGGAAACAGATTATAGATACGTTTTGCTGGAAGGTGACGATCTCCTGCCTGAGATGGCAATTGGTAGAATTTCGGCACGCAGCGTTAACGAACTTCAGAATGTTATCAACAATAAGATAATACCTTACGAAGTCGATCCTTACCTTGATAATACCGATTGGTATGGCAGCGCAGCGCTTATGTCGAATGACCAGCGTACAGGATATTCATCGATATATCTGCAACGCTGGCTTAGCCAGACTCTGCGAGAAGTTGGTTTTGCAGAAGTTGATACTTTTTATTTTGTTCATAATAATCAGGTTTCAGGTCACCAGTTTATAGAGAATAGCATCAATGAAGGCATATCTTTTTTCTGTTACCGCGGTTGGGGTCAATTTAACGGAGCTTGGTCGGTTGGTGATGCAGACGATCTTCGCAACGAAAGGATGCTGCCCTTTATTCTGATGCCAACCTGCAATACGGGTGATTTTGCAGATCATGTACAATTCCCTAATGGATACACGGAAGATTTCCTCTGGGGTGGGCGAGGAGGCGCTATCGGCTCTATTGGTTCAAGCGGTTTTACACATACCAATTATAACAATGTTTTTGCGGGAGGTGTAGTTAACAGTTTCTACCGGGATGGAGCTTGGGAGTTCGGCTGGGCGCTTAATCTCGGCAAACTGGAACTATATAGACATTTTGGCATGTTCAATGATGTGGATGATCCACAGGTTAACAGCCTTAAATGCTGGGAAGCGCATGCTTACCAAAACAACCTGATCGGAGATCCTGCAACCCAGATTTGGACGTCAGTTCCTCAGGCAATTTCAGTTGAACACGATGATGTCATTTCGATAGGTGAAAATCAACTTATTATTTCAGTTGAAGACCCGGAAACTGATACACCAATAATTGGAGCAACAGTTACATTGTTATTTGATGAAGAACTTATACGTGCTGCTGAAACGGATGCAACCGGTAACGTAATATTTACTTTCCCAATGGGTGAGCTAAGTAACGGATTACTTGATCTTACTGTGACAATGCATGATAAAATTCCTTATTTAGCAGAGATTCCAGTTGATGTTGAAGACAGCTTTCTTGGCGTCTTAAGTTTTATTATAGATGATGATAATGCAGGTCAAAGTCATGGTAATGCTGATCATAAACCCAATCCGGGGGAGAGGATTGAGCTGAGAACATATATTGCCAATTTTGGTGAGTCTGTCCCCGATGGTGGTATTGACTTCAGCATTGAGGTGATTTCCGGAGCAATAGATATAATCAACGGTGATGCGCATCTCGACAACGCTCCACAAGCCGGTGACAGCGCCTTAGTTACCTTCATTGTTGATATGGATTATGAAACATTCAATGGACAAAGGATTGTGCTGTCAGTCAATGCAGCCAATAATGATTTCCAGTGGCGCTCACCGATTGAGTTTAAGACTACCGCCGCTGATTTGGAGTGTGTGGATTTTAGTTTTAATCCGCAGAACTTTAATGTTGGTGATACTGTACAGGTTAATGTGACGCTTCATAATGAAGGGAGCATTAGTAGTCCGGAGATGCTGGCAGAACTTGTTTCACTTCAGGAGGCTGTGGTTGTATTCGATCCCTATGCTGAGATTAGTCCGATTGCAGTAGAAAATGGTGATACACTTGCAGAAGTTAGCTTTGTAATAAATGCCCGGACTCAGGCTATTCCCGGTACTCCGGTTAAAATGCTTTTAGTGTTTGAAAGCATGGAGGGTTTTATTGATACCGCAAGCTTTAACTTTGTACTTGATCAAGCGGAAGTAAATACCCCTTTTGGTCCGGATGCTTATGGTTATGGATGCTTTGATGATACAGATGAGAATTGGGATATTGCGCCGGCGCGCGAGTGGATTGAGATTGATCCTGAATTTGATGGTCCTGGAATAGATACGGAAATCAATGATATTGGTAATGAGCGCGACTGGAGTATACTGGTGGATTTACCGTTTACATTCCGTTATTACGGTGGTGATTTTGATGAATTGACTATCTGTTCCAATGGCTGGTTTTCGCTTGGAGATCAATCGAAGCTCTGTGATTTCCAGAATAGACGCATTCCGCCAGCGCTTGGTCCTCGGGCACAGGTCTGTGTTTTCTGGGATGACCTTGTGAATCTGAGAGATGGCGATACCCGTATTGGCGGTATATATTATTGGTACGATGTGGACAACAACCGCTTTATTATTGAATGGAGCAGGATGCGTCGTTATATCGGTGTTGATGATCAGGGTCATATTCGCGAAGGTAGTGAGAATACATTTCAAGCGATTTTGTACGATCCGCAGCATTATCAAACCTATACCGGTGACGGAGATATTGTATTCCAGTATCACACTGTCCATAACGACCAAGCCGTTGATCCTTCAGAATTTGATACACCATTTGCAACTGTGGGTATTGTCAACTTAAACGGCACCGATGGTATGGAATATACGTATTGGAATGAATACCCGGCAGGCGCTGCAGAGCTACAGGATGGAAGAGCGATTAAGTTTACGACAGCGCTTATCATTGCAACCGGTAATGTGACCGGAACTGTAATTGATGCTGCTACTGACGATGCAATAGAAGGCGCTGAAATTCGCGGTAATCCAACCTCATTTGGTATTACCAATATCAATGGTGAGTTCAATTTCAGTGTGTTAGTAGGCGAGGATTACACATTTACCGCCTGGGCTCCGGGATATAATGAATTGACAATAGAAGATGTTGACATCAGTGAAGGTCAAACCGAAGAGATACACTTTGCACTAACGCATCCTGAATTTGCTTTATCAGATGAGCGGATTGAGATGGCTCTCGCGCCGGATAATGCTACGGTTGTTAAATTCAGCATCACAAATTCCGGGAATGGACCTCTTACATACCGAAGTTATTTTGAATATGCAGGGGGTGGAGAAATCTGGCAGCGTCTGACCGATTTCAATGTTACTGAAATTACTGGGGACAATCGTATTCAGGGTATAGCCTTTCTTGATGATTATATCTGGGTAACCGGCTCTAATAACAACCAAAATCCAAATATGTTTTATCGGTTCGGGGGTAATGGTGAGCCTGTAGGGCATTTGGCTCAGCCAACCGAATCCAATTATGGTTTTCGCGGTATGGCTGTTGTTGGAGATATAGTCTATGGCGGTGAGATGGAATACATAGTCGGAGTGAACGCGGAGGGTGAAGCGGTTGATTCTCTACCCGGACCACACGCCATACAAAGAGCCATTGCCTGGGATTCAGATAGCGAGACATTTTGGGTTGCTAACTCCACAGATCCGCTGCTACAGCTTGATATGGATGGTAACGTATTGGACAGCTATCACCATGAACTGGAAATACACGGACTTGGTTTTCTGAATAACGATGCGGACGGCTATCCGTTATATATCGCTAGTCAGAATAAAACCAATCCTGATTTGGAAGTACCTGAAGCGCTGATAAGCAAATTTGATCCGGAAAGCGGAGATTTCAGAGTTGAGGCGGTGCTGTCCGGCAATATGGAGGATAGGGTAGAGGGTATAGAGGTAGTTTCAAATCTTGATCCTCAGAAACTGCTGCTTCTTGCGATAATGAGTAATCCGAATGGTGACCGTGTTTCAATTTATGACCTTGGGCCGAACACAAACTGGATAAACATTGATCCTCGCTTTGCTGAGATTCCGGCAAACGGGATTGATACGATTCGGGTAAGTTTGAATTCTCGCGGATTAGAAATAGCCGAATATCAATTAGCTATCCGCTTTGCGCACAATGCAGCCGGACTTGAAACCATGCTGCCAGTCGTGCTTACTGTCGATCCTAATGCGGGACTTGAAAACCGGAATACGCTTCCGGGTGAGTTCGGACTAAATAACAACTATCCCAATCCGTTTAACTCGACAACCCGCATAGATTTCAGTGTATCTGAGACGTCAGCGGCGCGCATTTCGCTGTTTGACCTGACCGGCAGGGAAATAGACGTAATTACCGACAACAGGTTCACAGCCGGTAAGCACTCAGTTGTCTTCAATTCGGCGAGTCTGCCAAGCGGGATTTACATTGTCAGATTGGATGCTGGGAATAGAACGGCTCAGATGAAGATTGCGTTGATAAGATAAACAAACTTCAAAATCCCGGCATCCAATATTACTAAGGGTGTCGGGATTCTCTCTCTCAATCGATTGACTTAAGATTATTAGTGCGCAATTAATATGAGAACTTAGTTTTGTTTGACTAAATATATTGACATTAGCTATTTTATTTTGTTGTTTACTTTAATAATTGATCTGATTATTGCGACTTAAAAGCTAAGCTGTGATTTGACAGTGTATAATTTCCAAACTGCACCCAACTAAACAGAAGTACTTCTTTTGATTTATCTCTAACTCCGAATATATTAACATTTTAACCATTACCATAAACAACAGAAGATTGCAAACATAGAAGATAGCATTCCAATTTACTGTAAGTTAAATACCGGACAGAATAAATGAAAAACAATCCTAAGATTCAACCTTCACTGCATCGCAGTGAAATTGAAGAAGAACTTAGGGAAACCAACTTTTTTTTACGCAGTATTCTTGAGAGTTCATCATCGGTATCTATAATCTCGACGGATCTCGACAACCGCATAACATACTGGAATTCAGGCGCTGAAAATATCTTTGGATATAAGGCTGAAGAGGTGGTTAATAAAGAAAAGATCGATATTCTTTATGTCGAAGAGAATTCACAACAGATCATCGAATCAATCCGGTCAGTAGTCTTTGCAGAAAAATCAGGAACAAACTGCGAAATACCTGAGGTGACCAAAGATGGCAGAATTTTGTGGATCAGAATGACACTAACCCCAAGGTTCGATAGTAACGGTAACATGGCCGGAATATTGGGAATCGGTGAAGATATCACCAAGCGCAAACTCGCAGAGGAATCGCTACGAGAGAATGAAGAAAAATTTCGCAGTGTAATTGAGCAGTCGAATGATGCTATTTTTATCTTAAATAACGGTCAACTCGATCTGGTTAATAGACGTTTCACCGAATTAACAGGTTATTCTGCTCAAGAAGTAGAATCTCCTGATTTCAATTTCTTTGATACTTTAACACCAGAGAGCAGAGCTTTGGTTGAAAAGTGTACAAATTTGAGAAAGCTCGGTAAAAATCCATCGGATGTTTTTGAGTTCACTCTGATTCACAAGAAAGGTAATAAACATTATGTTCAAGCGTCAGTTGCTGAAATTGACTATCAAAAAGGTAAAGCTATTCTGGTGAGTCTTAGAGACATCACCGAACAGAAATTACTTGAAGAGCAGTTTCTTCAGGCACAAAAAATGGAAGGAATTGGTCGTTTAGCTGGAGGAGTGGCTCACGATTTTAATAATTTGCTGACAATCATCTCAGGTAATTCAGAAATTGCCAAGTTGACTGTCGATAAAAAAGATCCATTGAATGACGATCTTGATGAGATAATCAAAGCTGCAAACCGCGCCGCAGAACTGACACAACAACTTCTGGCTTTCAGCCGCAAACAAAAGCTTCAACCTAAGATTATTAACTTAAATCAGGTAATCTCAACTTATAATAAAATGTTAAGAAGAATCATTGGTGAAGATGTTGTTTTAACAACTAACCTCACGCCCGATTTGAGCAATGTTAAGGCCGATCCAGGTCAGATAAACCAGATAATAACTAATCTTGTAGTCAATTCCAGGGATGCTATGCCTGACGGTGGGAAGCTGAAAATAGAGACAAAGAATGTGGAACTCAATGAGCAATATACTAAAACTCACCCCGGTAGCAAAATTGGTTCCTATGTTTTATTATCGGTTAACGATTCAGGAATCGGTATGTCGAGAGAGATTTCCGCAAAAATATTCCAGCCGTTTTTCACAACTAAGGAGATTGGGAAAGGAACCGGTCTGGGACTTTCAACCGTTTATGGGATTGTGAAACAAAGCGATGGTTATATCTGGTGCCAAAGCAAACTTGGGAAGGGAACCACTTTTCATATTTATCTTCCTGTTACAGAAGGTGAGCACGAGGAAATTATCCAGGATTATGATACCGTTGCGTTGCCCAAAGGAAAGGAAACGATTCTTGTGGTGGAGGATGATGAGGATGTAAGAAATCTTGCTGTAAAAGTGTTGACTCGACTTGGATATAAGGTAATTCAGGCTGCAAGTGGCGCTGACGCTTTACAACTGTGTAAGAAAATGAATAAGCCTGTTGATCTAATAGTAACGGACGTTATAATGCCAATTATGGGAGGTGTCGAAATGGTCAATTGTCTGCGTGAAATCTGGAGCGATATCAAAGTGCTCTACATGTCCGGATATACTTTTGAGGCTATTGCTCATCATGGTTTGATTAATCCGGAAAAACTTGATATGCAGAAACCGCTGAAACCCCTTGTACTTGCTCAAGAAGTTCGGAAGATGCTGGATAAATAAACAGTCTCGGATTTGATGTTCATATAGAAGGTGTTATCAATTTAGCAAACAATCCTCAAACTCCTGCATTCAGCGTAGTGTCGGGATTTTCGTATTGCTGTCTATTGATAATACTATAAAATGAGTTATTTGAAATGTGATTTGAGAAAATTTGATTTTAATACTTGCGAAGTCCGTTTTCTGTGTATAGATTATGTAATGTAGTTACATGAAGATTTAATTATATATAGATGGAATTTATGAGTTTACCATGTACACTGTTGAGATTAATTTTGTTGCAGTCGATCATCAGACCTGCTTAAACCCTTTGTTAAAAGGACTCCAGTAGCCCCAGCGGATAGCTCTATCCGAAATGGGGCTTTTTGCATTTTTGGGGAAAATAATTGAATTGCATTTTACTAGATTAGAGGAATCAATACAGATAATAACAATGAAGCCAGTTTTAGTGAAGTGATATAAAATTCATTCAGGATTAATTTTGGGAGGGAATCATGGTCAGACATTTTTCAAACATTTGTTTAACAGCATTATGCATCGCTTTACTTCCGATGCTTCTGATGGCACAACCTGAGGTTGAGTGGCAGCGGAATTATGGTGGTGAGGATGAAGAGACGTTTTATGATCTTGCACAAACCACAGATGGTGGTTTCATTATGGTTGGTCGTGAGACATCGTTTGGTGATCCAGATCCAGACTCATGGGTTGTGAGAACCGATCAGGATGGTGAGGTTGAATGGACTTTGGAATATAATGGAGAGGAATATGGTATATTCAGAAAGATTATTCAAACCAGAGACGACGGTTTCTTATTTGCTACAAATAACGCTTTTGTGGTAAAAGTCGATGAGGATGGAGATGTCAATTGGTCTCAAGAATTTCAATTTAGCCTATCCTCAGCAATTCAGACATCAGATGGTAGTTACTCAATTGCAGGCGGAACCCAGGATTTCACTATCATGAGATTAAACGAGCGTGGGGAGGAAATCTGGACAAGTCAATTTGGAGGCGACGAAAGTGATCATTGTTGCTCGCATATCCAGACTAATGATGGTGGTTTCGTTTTAGTAGGATCAACTGATTCGTTTGATGCAATGAGAGGTGATGCGTTGATAGTCAAGATAGATGCTGATGGAGAGCCAGAATGGTATTATACCTATGGCGGACGTCGGGAGGACTACTTTATCGATGTCATTCAAACAGAAGATGGTGATTATGTAATGGTCGGTTATAACTTATCAATAAGTGATGGAGCGCCAGCATGGCTACTAAAAATCAATGAAGATGGAGATGTTCTTTGGGAACATGGTAATGTAAGTGTTCAAGCTGTAGATTGTGTCCAGATATTTCCAGCAGACGGAGAAGGTTTTACTTTAGTAGGCGTCTATTACTATCCTAGTCTCTACAGGGCAAATGGGGACGGAGAGGAGCTGTGGAGCCTGAGACTCAATGATGTTTGGCCTGATGATTGGGATTATATTCGTTCTGTGACTACTAACGATGGTGGATATGCCATAGGTTTTACAGATGAAAATGAGCGGGGTAACTTAGCTCTGCTTAAACTAAGTCCCGACCCTCTTATAGGCGCTCCTGCTTGGCAGGCTATCCCTGACATAAGCTTTGATGAAGATGCTTCACTTGAACTTGATATAGCTTACTTTTTCGATTGCATCACCGATTCTGACGATCCTGATTCATCTCTTGTAATTTCTGTTGAAAACGGCGAGCATGTCTTTGCAGATTGGGATGATGAGACTCTGATCATCACCTCAAGCGAGAACTGGTGGGGAACTGATTCCCTTATATTCACAGTAACCGATCCCCATGAGAACTTTAACCAAACGTCTGCAATAATTAATGTTGCATCCGTAAATGATCCTCCTAATCCTTTTGTACTACTTGTTCCGGAAGATAATTGGGTGTTAAACTCGCGCCGGATAATGTTTGCCTGGGATGAAGCAACTCAAAACGAGTTTGAAATTGATGCTGTGGATTATAGTCTTGTTTTTTCTGCAGAAGGTCGTGAGTTTGAGATTGAGCATATCGAGGTAACAACTTTCTTAATAGAAGACATTGAAGACTTACTGGAAAATCTGGATGTAGAAGTGGCTGAAGACAGCATCTTAGTAACTTGGTCTGTTAACGCTCGTGACGAGTCAGGCGAAACAGAATGTGAAGAACGTTTCAAGTTCATAATTCCGGGAAATCTGACTTTTATTAATGAAGGATCAAGCCTTTCATTCGAATTTGCTTTATTTGAACCTTCACCTAATCCCTTCAACTCCACCACCACCATCACCTACAGTTTGCCATTGGCTGCATATATTTCGCTGACGGTTTACGATCCGCTTGGCAGGAAAGTAACTTCACTGTTTGAAGGAAACAGACTAGCAGGATTTCATTCCGTAACCTTAACATCTAACAATCTGACTACATGCTTATATTTCGTTCAATTAGCAGCATCAAATAAATTATGCACGCAAAAGGTAATGCTGATTAGGTAGGCTATAGGCTTTGGGGAGTTAAGCTTTAAATAAAAATCCGGCAGATCGCTTTGTCTGTCGGATTTTTTGTTGTTATATTTAAAGAACTGATAGTGTTACATAAGTAACTGTCTTAAGCAAATTCGTACGAGGAAAATCCATGTTAAAAATAGCCTTTATTTCTGTCATCATTTTAGCTTTGTCGATCACTTCTATCCAACCGGGATACGGTCTTTCCCATACGGTTGGATTAAGCGCCGATCAAACTGAAACTGCAAGCATTGTATCTGAAACATCATCCAGCATCCGCCTCAGTTTCACTCCACCACCGTCAAGTGAACTTTTAACATCAAATTTTTCCTCATCAACGGAAACAGCCTACAACCTGAATGAAGGATTTATCAACTCTGATAGTAAAAAGCTGCCTGCGATAACCTACTGGGTGGTCGTTCCGCCTCAAGCGAACGTTGAACTCAAGATTACAAACCAGAATGGGCGAAGGTTATCTTTAACCGGAGATTTTATCTCAGATGTAAAAATAGATGGATCCTCCGATGCTTTTGCATTCAATGCGCTGGAAGGATTTAATCCTCCTCACGCAGCCTCAATGGGCAAACCTGTGATTATGCGCGGTGTTCGCATGGTTCCTGTTACCGTATATCCGCTTCAGTTAAATGATGGAGAAGCGACAGCCATCGAAAACAATGAATTAACCGTTGATCTCAAGATGTCACAAGGTAATGCTGTCAATCCGATCACCATTCAACGCTCAATGAATTACTCCGCAGGTTTCGCTAATATTATCCGGAGTTCAACAATTAATCCACCTCAGAGCCTCAATCCCCGCAGAGATCCTGCAGAAACCAAACTTAGCAGACTGCTGATCCTTTATCCGGCAGCGTTGGATGATGACGGCAATGCCGAAGATGCTGTTGCGGAGATTAACAACTACGCTGATTTGAAACGACGCATGGGCTATCTCGTGGACGTCGTATCCGTAGATATTGAGAATGAGGATAGTGAGCATATAAGAGAAGATTATATCAGAGAATACTATGAAGCTGATCCTCCGGTTGAGTTTGTAACTATTATAGGAAATGAGAGCGAAGTTGAACTTGCTGAAGCAGAGGATAGAAACGAGGAACTGTACTTCCCAAGTTTTGATTTGGTAATTATTGTAGATGAGGATGAAGTTAGAGTGAAGAGCGAACACGGCTATACAACACTTGAAGGTGATGATGAAGCGTCTGATATTATCTTAAGCCGCATGAAAGTCCCCAACTATGAGCGATTGGTTGGTGTACTGAGAAAAACCATCGAATATCAAGCCAATCCATACACGGATGATGAAGCCTGGTTTACGCATTCACTCGTTACCGTTGAACAGGACGAAATACCACCCGCATTCTATTATGATCTTGCCTATTGGGAACGTGATCGTCTTAGTCAAAACGGATACGACGATGTCGATGTGATGCTCGGAGTGACGGAAGAAATGGTTGATGATATTAAAGCAATCTTTGAAGAGGGTGTATCAGTAGCTTTCGGTGAGGGTATGCTTTCCGGTTGTGTCCAAGATACAAATTGGGTTCAGTGGGAAGAAGAAAATCTTGCAGCCACCGGTGCAATGAACTCATTTAATATAGCCAATATCAGCGACTACAATATGGAAAGAATGTATCCCTTCTTTGCGTCTGCCCTTCCCAATGAAAACAATGGTTGTATTGCAGGCATGGGAATTTACAACATAGCCGGGCATTCTCCGTTGATGACGCCTATCATTGGCAGCGCTCTGACCGCAATGGTTTTCGATGACGTCTATGTGTCAGGTTATCTTCAGATAATTACCAAGTTACATCTCCTCGCACTAAGTCAGCGTGAAGGACTTGGCGAGTTTTATGAGCAGGGTGTGATGGACGAATACCGCCTGCACTGGACGCTTGGCGATCCTACGGTTGATGTTTATTCCGAATTACCTGTCCAGATCAGTGTTATACATCCTAATGAAGATCCCGGACTTTTTACAATTGGTAAAACTTCACTTGTCTTGCAAGTTATCGATCCCGATGAAGAGAGTGTTCCTGACGCTGTAGTTTGCATCAGACAGGAGGATGGAATTCAATATGTTATGAATACCAATGCTGAAGGGATTGCCGCTTTTACAATCCCCGAAGGCCTTGAAGAAGGTGAACTGGATATTACTGCATATAAGCATAACTGCATCATGTATATGGAAACGGTTGATGTAATACAGGGTGAAATTAATCTCATCCTTGCCGACGCCGGATTCGATGATTCTGAAACAGGTGACGACGACGGCGTTTTCCGCAACGGTGAGGAAGTTGTGCTTGTTTTAAGTCTGACAAATACAGGCGACGCCGGTGTGACTGTTACCGCAAACCTAAGTTGTGACATTGAGTGGCTCACTTTCGAGAATGAAGAAATTGAGTTTGACGATATAGGTTCAAATGAAACGGTAGCATATTCTGGCGCAGTGAGCATGACGCTTGATCAATCCTGCCCGGATGGTACAGTAATCAGAATTCAGGCTGACATTATTTATGACAACGAAAATCTGACGTCAGTTGCCTTCGAAATCGAAACAGGCGGACCTTTGCTGACTGTTGACCACCTTGACGTAAATGACGCCGAGTTCATACCAGGTGGTCAGGACGTTACATTCTCTCCGATCCTGATAAACAATGGCACTTTTGAAACTACTGCATTACAAGCAACGCTTGAAAGCCTTGATGAGCGAGTTGAGATAACAGCCGCCGAACGCGACTATGAAGCAGTCGAAGCTAATGGAGGCGACAGCAGCCCAGCCGAGCCTTTTATGCTTAATATCGATCCGTTGTTTATACCTGGAAACGCTGTCACATTCAGGCTGTGCCTCAGTAACGATGATGGATATGAAAACACGCTTGAATTCTCTAAAATAGTAATTCCGCGCGAAGCAGGTGAGCCACAGGGACCGGATGATTATGGATATTTATGCTTCGATTGTCTGGATACTACATGGTTAGAAGCGCCCGTTTACAACTGGCGTGAGATCAACTGGGAGGTTGAAGGATGGGAGTTCAGTGGTGATAAGTTTGATATAAATCTTGAAATAGATTCAACTACTGTTCTTGATTTGCCGTTTGCTTTCCAATATTATGGTGAGCAGTTTGAAAATATCATGGTCAATACCAATGGTTGGGCGTCGTTCGGAACCGAACTTGAAGAAGTCTTTGAATCAGCATACAACCAACCGATCCCCGGTTATGGAGCGCCTGATGGTCAGCTTTGCATACTCTGGCAGCAGATTTTTGATTATGGAGGAAACTCTTACGACGGTATATACTATCATTACATTGAAGAAGATGGAATTTTTGTTATAGAATGGAGCCAAGTGGAGTTACTCAATGAAGAAGAACCTGAGCATCCACTTTCTTCATTCCAGATATTATTGTTTGATCCGGAGATCTATCAAACAGCGACAAACGATGGTGAAATAGTTTTCCAATACAAGGAATACCATGCAGCTACAGGAAACAATTACGGTCTTCGCTATGCTACAATTGGTATTCGCAACCTGACCGGAGACGGTGGATTGCAGTATTCATACTGGAATGAACTTTCCGACCAGGCTCATCCGATCTCTGATGAGTTCGCCATCAAATTCACAACCTCAGCTCAAAACGAATATGGTAATGTTACCGGACGTGTTGTATATGCGGAGGATGAAAACACCGGCATCGAAGGAATAAACATTTCAAATATTCGTATGCACAGCAATATTCAAACCGATGAGCAGGGCTATTTCACAGCGGAAAACCTGCGCATAGGAACTTATGAAGGAGTCATTGTATCTGGTGAGGGGTATAATTCTGATACATTATCGTTCGAAATTGAAGCTGATCGCGAAACCGATCTTGGGAATATCCCATTAACACATCCTGAGATAGCAATTGAAACCAGACCCGGTCAAATGAATCCGAACGAAACCACGCGCTGGAGACTAAAACCCGATGGAACAGAGCTTCAGCTTGAGTTTGAGATCAGCAATCAAGGCAATGGAAATTTAGATTACAATGCTACGATTGTAAACGA
Source organism: bacterium (assembly GCA_021734165.1). Lineage (GTDB taxonomy): Bacteria > Electryoneota > AABM5-125-24 > Hatepunaeales > Hatepunaeaceae > JAIPJL01. Next base: position 17,625 of record JAIPJL010000003.1, read on the forward strand.
GGATGGCAACGAATCGGATTACGAAAACGTGGAGTTTTTTCAAATATCACAACTTTTAACCGAAGGTAATTGTTTTGGATTGACATATATTGATACTTTATTCTACATCCCCGGTCGGAATAGATACGGTGATAACGGCAGGGGGCATCAAGTCTATGTTGTAAGTAAAACAGGGCAATATGTACGTAGATTTGCTCAACCTGATTTTGGTAGTGATCATGGGATAAAGTTTTTAACATTTGATGGAGATCAATTATGGGGTAGTCTCTTTGCCGACGAGGAAGAAAGAATGCGACTTGTAAGTATAGACTTAAACGGTAACCAAACAGGTGAAATTGAAATTCAAGGAATGTCGTTCAAATACGCTATGCCATTGGAATTCATTCCTGAACGGAATACATTTTTACTTGCTGAAAGTGAAGGCTCAAATATTTACGAAATGGATGAGGAGGGTGGTATTATTAACGAATTCACCATTCATTTTCCTGGTGTAACACCCATCATTTCCGGGCTTGCATGGAATTACTTTGATCCCGATGGTATGAACCTTTATTTGATTGACTGGAATGATCCATACCCAGGCTGGGATCCCCCTGATGATACACTTTCGCTACGTTTAATAAAAATGAATCTGGAAACCGGTGATTGGCGATTTCTTTCTATGCTGGATGTACGCTCGAACTCTTCCGGATGCTCAGGTCTGAGCCTAATAAACAACCATAGTAATATTAGCAGGACTATGATCGCTACTGTAGAAGCTCAAGCAGCAAACAACAATGCAGACTTGCTTCGCATCTATGATTTGAGTCCCAATCTAACCTTCATCGCCGACACGTTAATGAGTAACAGGAGTGGTATCGTTGAACCTGACGGCACGATTAACGTAGGAATGCTGATAGCGACTACTCACTTATCGGAAGTCGAGATTCCCTTCGGCGTTAAATTCATTCATAATGCTGGCGAAGACATCTTTTATCCTATGGTACTCCACATCACTGACAGCTCGAACACGTATGACCGGGATGATGTATTAGAACCTGTGGATTTTCAAATTTCGAGCGTTTCGCCGAATCCCTTCAACGCCAGCGTCAGGATTAACTTTACTGTTGACAGAAATGAATTGACAACGCTGAGGCTTTATGATCTGCTTGGTCGTGAAGTTGCTGTGATATTTGAAGGAGAACCGGAAATCGGCAGTCACAGTATGGTCTGGAGCGGTAGAGGAATGCCATCGGGAATATACTTCTTAAGGCTTGAAATGGAAGGTCGCGCCAGAACGGTTAAGACAGCGATTCTGAAATAAATTTTATTATTAGATTGACAACAAAATAGGGCAGATATTAAGTCTGCCCTATTTACTCTTACAATTCTATTTGTAAGCAAAACTTGTTTTTGTTTACACTACGAACAACTTTCCTATCTCTCGTAAACAAACCTGATTTCATGCTCACCGGCAGGTATTATAATCGCCTGAAATACACCGTAAGCTGGAAATACATTTGCTTTTTGATCACCTACATAAGCCTGCCAGAATTTCGAGTAAGTATTGGAAACAGTCAGATAAGCATGTTTGCTGCTGTAAACATCTAACTCTATGATGTCTGATTCATATCGTTTTACAATTATCTTAGCTGAATCGCTGACTGTAGAATCCGGCTCTAAAACATCTGTGCTTCCATCAATCACAAATAGTTCATTTTTTATTTCAGCAATATCTCTGGTTGCAAGCGTATCCAGCAAATTATCCAGATCATCAAATGAAAGCGCCTTAAAAATGATGTTGAATCGCTCTAAAGCTTCAGTGTTCTCATAAATATGCAGTTTATTTTCTGGATCGATGTAATATGGAACCAACCGTTCATCATCGATCAAATGTGGCGAGAACAGGTATTTGGTATTTATTAAAGAAAGAAGATCAAGGTTGAAGTCATCTCTGAATTTATTTTCTGAAGGTGGTGTATGTTTTCTGTATTGTTTATAAAATGGGGAAACCAGACACATCCAGCAATTATGGCTGAAATATGCTTTACGACCTAGTTCGGAATTTGATATAACTCCTGCAACCACTCTATCCCAGAATTTCCTGAAAACGCGTTGCGAAATTGACACTCTCCCACTGGCAACCTCCAAACCCGATACGCATGGAAATAATTCCTGATTTTGATAATCTACGTATGCTGTGGTTACTCTAAAAGGTTTTGTGTTATCCTGAAGTGCAGCAATTCTTTTAAATTGATCTTTATTATATAGTACATGCATTCTATCGCCGGTCCAGATTATTTCTTTGTAATGATCCAGCGCTGTCGATATTGCCAGGATTATTATCAGATATTTCAATTTAGGTAGTGCGCCCGGTTTATTGTTAAATGATGCAATTAGATGATAAATTGAAATAATTCCGGCAACAAGCATAATTGCGATAATTATTACTAATTGAACCATGCGTTTGGAATGAAGGATTCCAAATGGAACAATATCATTTATCTGCATTGCGCGTAAATATAAGTAAAACGGTTTAAAAAATGTCCCGAAAGCTATAAAAATAAAACCTATTACAATTAAGCTTGTAATCAATAATTTAACTTTGTTATTTTTCTCTTTATTAAATTTGCTAAGACATTTAATTATTCTTTCAAGTGAGATTACCGAAATTATTATCAGGAAAAACGGAACAAATTGATAGCCGCGACCGAAATGATAAGCTCCAATAGACTTCAGAAGCGGCAATGCGCGAACAGTATATTGAAAAAGAGGGAAGAAAACAAACGAGAAAACAATACAGTATGATAGCATTCTAACCCATTTTATTCGCCATGTGCCAAAGAAAAATCCCAATCCGGTAATTATACATAAAGTTGGATATTTAATAATTAACAATTTCGACTGTTTTATTGTATATTTTGCAATTGTTTCAGTAAATGTAGGCCATGATTGCGATTCTACTGAGCGTAGCGATGTGTTAAGAATCTCCATTGTACTGATAATCTGACTTATATGAAAGACAATCGAAACCGCAATTGTTATAATTGATAGATAAATAATATCCCGAAATTGCCAACGACGTAAAGCAAACAACCAGAAAATAATGATTAAAAAAATAGATGCATAAATGTAGAAAAAGTGATTAAATAACGTGAAAAACAAACCAAAAATAAAATATAATCCGATTCTTGCTAATAACTGTTTGTGTCGATAAATCCATTCAAGGAAAAATAGGAAGAACGGAAATCCTGGTTCTGAAAATAAATTATAGAAGACAAAATAATTAGAATCAACTTTTGCCAAAGGATATAAAAGACCTGCGCTCAATGCATAAAATGGATTTACGCCGATAATTCTGCGTAATAATAAAAAGGTAAAAAAACCTGCTAAAAATCTCTGGATAATTGCAACCACACCAAATGTTAAACTGCTAAACACAAAGAATAACCAATGTAATAAGCTTATATCAGATTTTATACTATCTACACCACACATCCGCCACTGTTCCCATTGAAAATCATGTGAGCGATTTGGCATATTCCATTTCGCTATATGATTAGGGAGATTACCATCACCATTGTCCCAGATAGGTATATAACTATTAGTTCCAAGTCCTATATATAGGAAAGAAATTAGAAAAGCCCAAAATATAAAAATCAGACAATATTTGAAAAACTCTGATTTCTCTTCCTCATTACTCCAGAAAAGATCCGAAGGTTCTTCATTGCCTGAATAATTAGTATCGTTATAATTGAAAATTTCAGACATTATCTGCCTTTCAGCTTAATTGTAACCGACACGCCGTAACCAATGCTTTCACAACCTTTTCCTGGTCAGCAAATGTCATTTCGTATGATAAAGGCAGAATTATCGATTGCACAAATGCCTTTTCACTTTCCTTGAGGATTAAATTCTTCCAATGTGAATCTTCACTATAAGTTTTCTCAAGATGAGCGCACATCACGCCGCGTCTCGTAGCGATTCCCTGATCAAGCATATATTGCATAACTTCCATCTGATCGCAGCCATCCGCTATCCCGACACAGAAACTCTGCCAGTTACTGCGTGCCCATTCCGGTTGGTGTGGCAGAGTTATTAGTAATTCACCCTCCAAAAGCTTAAAATAATTTCGCCCGATTTCTCGGCGATACTCAAGCAACTCCGGCAAACGTTTCAACTGCTCGCGTCCAACAGCAGCCTGGATATCGGTCATACGGTAGTTATATCCCAGTTCAGGATATTCTTCAAAAATAATACTGTCCGATTGATGCCTGACCGCATCAGGAACGCTCATCGAATGCTGTCGCCAAAGCCTGAATTTCTGATCGTAATCGGGATTATTAGTTGTAATCATCCCACCGTCACCGGTGGTTATAACCTTGCGTGGATGCAGAGAAAAACAGGCAATCACACCGCGTGGTCTTCCAATTTTCTCCCACTTTCCATCCCAGAGAATTTCACTTCCAATTGCACAGGCAGCATCCTCAACTACTGGGAGATTGTGACGATCTGCAATCTCTAAAATCCGCTTCAGATCACACGGCATACCCATCTGATGAACTGCAAGTATCCCAACGGTAAGATCGGTAATTGCATCCTCGATCAACTCAGGATTTATGTTGTAGGTATAGGGTTCAATGTCAACAAAAACAGGAATACCACCACAGTATCTTACCGAATTAGCAGTAGCAATAAAAGAATGACTCACGGTGATTATCTCATCACCGGGTTTTGTACCTATTGCTCTGATGGCGAGATGTAAAGCCGCTGTGCAGTTTGAAACAGCGCAGGCATATTTAGCACTTGTCATTGCAGCGAATTCTTCCTCAAAAGCTTTCACTTCCGGGCCCTGCGTGACCCAGTTTGACAGGATTACCCGGCTTGCGGCTTCGGCTTCCTCTTTACCGAGTGATGGTTTGGCAAAATGTATCATTCTTCATCCCACGAGAGAACCGTTGCCCAGGGAAACCATTCCAGGGGATTTTTCTCAGTAACATCTTTTCTGACATGAATGTTTTTCACTTCCCCGAGAAACAGGATATGAGTACCCAGTCTGATCTCGTCCTTTACTACACAATCATAATGAATCGGTAAATCGGTAAGAATTGGTGAATTACCACCTTTTTTAACACTTAGTCCAGATATTTTTATCTTATCCCTGTCTTTGGCAAACGAAACATTACCGGCATACCAGATTGCATCGATAACCATATCGTCAATATGTGGAATTCCACAACCAAAGCGCTTATTTTTACGGATAAAATCCAGACTGGCTCGTGCTGCATAGCGTGCATTAATATCTGCATAAGCAACACATATAGCAACCGTAAACGGATGCCTGTTAAGAACTGTTACCGAACCGCAGGGCATCATATTAGGTGTGCCATCTTCTGCATAAGTCGTAACTATTCCCAATGGAGATGGGAAAAAACAGGGCCAGCGGGCTTTATCATTATCAACTTCGACCTGATCTTCCGGTAAGGGAGGCATGTTTCTTACCGCAAACCCATCCTTTATATAATCATATTCGAATGAAATGGTGTTTTCCGACGGAAAGCAGTAATGAGGTGTATAGCCCTTTTTATAACCATCCGGAATTGCCGATGCGCTCTTTCTGGATTTATTCAATTCCATCTCACCCTTGCCAATCCAATCCGGAAGGCTGCGCCAGTATATGTATTCCTTCTCGGCAGCAATGTCTTCTTTCATTTGAATAGCGGTTATTTCAAGGAAATATACCCGGTGACTGCCAAGGTCTATATAAGGTGAATCAAATATCGGAACCTGGTAGAAATCCTTCCCTGGTGATACCAGTTTAGCCTCATAAGCCAGGTAGGCAGATTTAAAAATCAGCGAATTATTTGTCTGAGCTTTAATCGTCGATAGACCTGTGGATTTAATTCGTTTGTGGCATTCTTCGTCAGGAATATCTGCTATCTTTTTCATTACATTATCAAGATCATCTCCCGGCGGGAGAAACTGAACCGAAGCAGTTCCGCTTTTTTCCAGCGTTTCCATGAAATGCTTCCGCTCATAATGACGATCCGAGATGCGATTGTTGCAGAAACTAAGGGCTATTATATATGGGAAGCGATTAACGATACAAGCGCTGACGACTTTTTCGAGCGCATGTTTATCACCGTCGGAGGTTGTTACAATAGATATTGGTCCTGGGAAAAAGCTCGGCCATCTGCTGTCTTTGGCAATTTCCTCACGGTCTTCGGGCATTTCACGAACGTACCACTCTTCATTTTCAGATCGCCAATTTGAAGATTTGTGCAAATCAAAATATGGCCACTTGTATGAATAAGGTTTTAATGTATCAATCTTCAACTAAGTTAACTCCGTTAATTAATTACTGTTAAATGTAATTATTTTTCCCAGTTACGGACAGTTTCATTGCGCAGTAATTCCTCAGGATTAATACCCTGTGCCTGGTACCATTCCAGAAGTCTTTTCAGTCCTTCACGCATATTAATTCGTGGACTGAAACCAATTAATTCCCGCGCTTTAGTAATATCCGAATAAAGCCGAAGTACATCTCCCGGACGGGGTTCAATATGTTCAATCGGCGCTTCGGGTTTACCGACGGTTTCAGCAACGATCTTAGCAAGGTCTTTAATGGCAAATTCTTCTCCATAACCGATATTGATAGTCTCACCGAGCGTATTTTCAGATAGTCCTGCCTCTAAAATCCCCCTGGCAGTATCTGCAACGAAGGTGAAATCACGTGTCTGAGTTCCATCACCGAAAACAATCATCGGTTTTTCTGTTAATGCTCTCAGCAGAAACTTAGGAATAGCCTCCCCGCTGTCGCCTTCATGGTGACTGCGCGGACCGTAGCTATTAAAAGGTCTGACAACTGTCGTCGGATATTTATGTGTTGTCCAGAATGCGCGGGTATAGCAGTCTCCGGCTAACTTGGATGAGCCGTAAACAGTATGAGGATAGGTCGGACATTCCTCCGTCATGGGAACCTGATGTGCGGTTCCGTAAACCTCCGAGCTTGATACATAGACGAATCTTTTAACGCCTGCTTCACGAGCTCTGATTAGCAGTTTAAGCGTTGCGGTGGCGTTTACTTCGTGGTTCTCAAGCGGAGAGTGAATCGAATGACGTACCCCGAGACAGGCGAGATGAAAAACATAATCCACACCTTGCATTAATTTCGTCATTAATTCATCATCGCGAATATCCTCGACTTCAAGCACAACTTTATTGCTTAAAATATCATCGAGGTTTTCCCGCTTGCCGTTGACAAGATTATCAACAACAATTATTTCTGCATCTTTTTCAGCAAGCTGATGAACCAGTTCCGAGCCGATAAACCCAGCGCCGCCTGTAATTAAAAAGCGTTTATTTTCAAACATTAATTACCACCGTTTGTAAAGAAATCTGTAATTAGCATCATTTACTTTTTTTAATATCTTTTCGGAATATTTAGTAAACGATACAAACGAATAACCTGCTTCTAAAATTGTTTTAATTAATTCATCAAATACTGTCATAGTGCCTCTTCCTTTGTAAATAATATTTTTGTCGCACAAATCACCATTAAACGCACTTTCTTTGATTGACAGATAATAATCTTTGGTCGGAATATTACACGCTGCAAACAGGGGATGAAAATTAAGTATCTTTAAACCTGGTGAGAACAGACTGGATTTCAGTGGATTAAGATTTAATTCCGGTCCGAAGCGATTATAAAAGGAATCATCCTCGAAAAATACTGGAAACCTTAACATACCGCTTACATGAAATAAAGGAACAATCTCTGGTTGATGAAAGAGGCAAATATTCGAATCGATTCTGAAACCTCTTGCATATAATTCATTCAGTATTATACTGTTCTCAAAGAATGCATGACAGCGAAAATTATTAGCATCCGGTACTAATTCCTTACAATGATCAATGATCTCATTATAATTACTGCCATGAGACGATCCCTGCAGAAAATTCGGATGAATACCAAAAGAAATTAATTTCGTTTCAGATTTGAATCTATCTACAACATCGGACTGATTAGTAATAAATAAATGTGTCGGAATATTGTAATATTTACATTTATCAAGAAATATTTCCATTGCCCATTCAGGAGCCCAGTCCTGATCTGATGTTAAAATAAATACAGGTTTATCTAAAATCTCTCCCCACATATTATCCGGATTAACTTCTTTATTCGACAAGACTGACAACTCCATCTTTCATTGAGTACTTTCTGCCACAATACTCACAAATTGCAGCATCATTTTCGAAATTCAGTTTACGTTCACAGACACAAACCCAGCCATGAACTTTAGCAGGTGAACCATAAGCTAATGCAAAAGCGGGTATTGATCTTGTTACAAGTGAACCTAAACCAATGAAACTGTGATCGTTGAGATTAACAAGTTGAAGAATTGAACAACTCGGAGCAACTCTGACACCTTCACCGATAACAGCGCCACCTGCAATCATACATGTATTTATTATTTTTGATCTTTCTCCAATAACAACCACATGACCTATTGAGCTTAACGGACCAATCTTTACTTCATTACCAATGTAAGTGTGATTACCAAATAAAGCTTTCCTGACAACTGATGAGGCGCCTATTAAAACATCATCCTCTACCCATAATCCTCCTGCATGAGGCACAGCTTTTCTATGTTTGTCGGTTTTTATTGTCTGCAATCCATCTAAGCCTATTGTAGTATGAGGTTCAATTACTACACGATCTCCTAAACGTGTATTCGGAAGTATTACTGCATAATCCATAATATGACAATCGTTACCTATTACAACAGAGTCATGTATAATTGCCGTAGATGCAATTACATTCCCTTTTCCCCTTTTTTCCTGTTGTTTTTCCCATAAGTCATCTATGACAGAATCGGAAAATATCGTATAGAAAACTTCTTCAGGATTCTTTTCTGATATTAAAACTGTGAAGTTATTTGGAATATCACACTTAAAATCCTTATGTACGATACAAGCGCCGATACCTCTATCTATAATTTTTCTTAGTATTTGACCAGTAAGAGCATAGGACAGCATTTGTGGTAAAAATGCTGTTTTTGTACTTAGTGATCCAATTTTTATTATTTCAATATCCTGCCCTTTGATTTGTAATCCATACCTATCCGCTATTGCAGATAAGCGAGTCGGTTCCATTTTAAACTCGGGGATGTTGCAATGTTCTTTAGTCATTTTATTTCCTAAATTGAAAATTGATTTTTAAGTATTTATTTATTTTCATCAAATTTTCCATATCTTCCTTCAATCAGGTATCTGGGACGTCTTTTTACTTCTGAATTTGTACGCCAAAGGTATTCACCAAGTACCCCCATCATAATCATTTGTATGCCGGATAGAAATAAAATAACCACCATTAAAGATGACCAGCCTTGAACAGGATGACCGTTAAATGAGTTATAAATAATTCTTCCTGCATAGAGAAATCCTAAAAAAGCAACTACAATTCCAGAATATGAAATCGCTCTTACCGGAAAGTAGCTGAAAGAAAGAATTGTATCAATTGCAGCTTTGACTTTTTTTTGCAGCGTCCATCCTGATTTACCATATAGCCTTGGCTTTCTTGTATAAGAAGTATATTCACGCCTGAAACCCATCCACATGATTATATTTACGAAACCTAGATTAACTTCTTTGAATTGTAAGATTGCCTCAATTACAAGCCTGTCCAGTAAATAGTAATCAGAACCCTTTGGAGGTACATCTTTTAGTTCTGTAAAATTACGAATGAACCAGCGATATATATTCGCAGGAATTGTAACCTTGATAGATTCGCCCTCTCTGCTTTTACGTGCTGCTATAACAACCTGAGTACCATTTCTCCACTTATCTACAAGTTCAGGTATATGCTCAGGAGGATTCTGAAGATCAGCCGCCAAATTAACAAGACAATCACCCTGAGCATGTTCAAATCCGCATTTAATTGCAGCATGAGCGCCAAAATTTTTAGAAAATCTCAACGTTTTTATACGATCATCTTTGTCGATTAGTTGTTTGATTACACTTTCAGTATCATCCGTAGAATGATCATCGATGATAATCCACTCCCATGACATATCCAGCTTATCCAGAGTTGCAAGCAGTTTATCGTATAATACAGGCAGATTCTTTTCCTCGTTGTATGCAGGTGTAATGACGCTTAGTAAACTCATAATTATGAAATCTCTTGAATAAATTAAACTTTACAGGATACTACGCTAAATTCTCTTGTGTAGAATATATAGTATCCCACCAGGTAATCTGGTAAAAATTAACAACATTCTGGAAAGTAAAGCAATCTCGGCTCCATTGACAACGCTGAATTGTTTGAAGAAATATGATGACACCGTTTCCCCAACTCCTAATCCTCCCGGTGAGATCGGTATGTAATTAGAGAATATTATCAGAGGTTTAAGCAAGAATACCTGGGACCAGGTTACATCTGTCTGAATACTTGACGCTAAAAAAATGAAAGACCCCGCAACGCTGGCGTGTGCAAATATCGAAAGTAAAAATCCCACTGATAAATATGATCCCTTACTGTAATAGTTTGTCAGGATTACCATAATCTTATCTTTAAAACGGTTTGGAATTATTTTAAGAATTAATCTTTGTGTTTGTGGAATCCAAACCATAACACCCATCAAAGTTGCGAAAAGCGTAATTAAAATTATAAAAAAAGAAATATGAAAAATTGATAACGGCAGTGATTCGTGTGAAACATGAAAATAAAATATAGCAAGTACTCCAAAAAACAATAGTGCATACAAGCCTAACGCGCGATCAACTAATACGCTGCTTATTGCGGCAGCTTTAAAGTTTGGTGAGTCCTGTGTTATATAGAATCCCCTGACTACTTCACCGCTGACCTGCCCTGGAAGAAAAGTCGTTAAAAAACCGCTAATAAATAATAGCTCAATGATTCGCAATAAAGGTAAAATAATGTTTTGTGATCTCAGCAACCACCACCATCTAACAGCCATTAAAAAAAGAAATAAAAGCATTAATAGAAATGCAAACAGAAGAGAATAACTGAATTTAAGAGAGAGGATTACCTTAAAGTCTAATCTTCCGCTTGATATAAGCCAGTATAACAGCGCAGCAGCAACAATTAACTTGATAATTGTTGCTGCTGATTTTCGGCTAAAAATCTGGATTGTCAAACTTATCAAATTCCTATTAAAACTACTCGTTTAATTATTGCTCAAATAAGTTGAAATATTTATGAGTAATATATCCTCATTCTCTAATATTGAGAAAATAAAGATATAAAACTATAAATACTTACACTTATAACAAGCAATTAACTAATATCAAAGATTAACTTTCGATATATCTTGTCAGTTTAGCAGGACATCCAACGTAAATGCCATTCGGCTCACAGTCTTCAGCCATTATCGTGCTCATCGCAATTTATCCTAAATTTAATGTTTTTTGCGCGTCAAAGGTAATAACTCTTTTGACGTCTGTAAAGAAGTTCGTAAATATCATTATTAAACAGGATCGTCAAAAAGACATCTTTCAGCGTTCTTCTCAAAAAACAATTCTGCAATTTCGGGCTCTAAAGCTTCCATCCATGCATCTATAGCAGGTTTAAAATCAACAACAGGATAACTTGTTCCGAATAAGCACCGATTTTTTAAATAACTTTTAACTGCTTTCATGGTGACATCAGGTAAGTATTTTGGCCATAAAGCGCTAAATTCTAAGAATATATTAGGATGTCTTTGAGCAACTGGTAAACCTAAACCATGATAACCACTAAATGCATGACCCACTACTATTTTTAATTTTGGAAAATTTATAGCAATTTCATCAAAATATCGCGGATCACTCAGCCACATGCTAGTATATCTATTATAATGTAAAGAGCCGTGAATTATCGCGATTTGTTTATTTTGCTCTAAGTGTGAATATAATGGGAATAATTGTTTTGCATTAGCTTTAATATCCCAAATATAGGGAGAAAAATTTGCCCCAAAGAATCCTTCTTGTTTGCATTTTTCAAGCTCCTCTATGTTTCTTTTTATTCCATATTTAGGATGAACTCCTGTGAAAAAATAGAAGTCTGCACTTTCTGGAGTTCTTTTTATATCTATGAAATGATCGTTATCCTCAATTGATCCTCCACAAACAATGCCTTTAGAAACCCCTTGAACCTTCATATTCTTCACAAATTCTTTCATTCCCATTATAGACAACCTTGGTTTCATCTTATAAATTTCGATGTACAATTCGTAGTGTGGTGCTGGATTTTCAGGATTCCAAGGTTTCAATATTTGTTCAGTTCTGAATCTAACTCGAAAATCGTGTATTTTCATTTTCTGCTCCTATTTAAATCTGTTGATTGCTGAAAAAGTATTCAGCTTTCTTTATCTGAATATTTACTAATATTACCAATAACTTTGGCAGGAAAGCCTACTACTATTTCAAAATCCTTAACATCATTTAATACAACTGCACACATACCAACAATCGCATACTTTCCAATTACAGTATTCTCACGAATACACGCACCAATACCAATATGTGCACCTTCGTGAACAACGCATTTCGATCCTACTACGGCATTTGCGACTACGGCTGTAAAATCGCCAATCTTTACATGATGCCCAATATGTGAATCGCCATAAAGCTGAGTGTGGTTACCTAATTCTGATTCCACAGAAACATAAGCATGTGCACAAATTAAGGCACCTGAACCAATGGATGAAATCCCACTTGTATGAGCAGTTGGGTGTATAATTGTGGCGCATGCCTCTAAGGGAATATTAAAAGAATTAAATCTCTCAATTCTCGATTTCGCTTGCTTTGCATTGCGCATTGCGAAATTTATAAAAGTACCTTTCTGTGCATAAGCAATAGCTTCTTCAGGTTTCCCAAGTACTGGGTATCCTCTAATATATTTTCCTATTTCATCAAAATCATTCAAAAAACCAATTAACTCCCAGGTCGGTTTAATCATGTTTATATCTTCTATTACAGTGGATATAATTTCTCCGTTCCCGTAGCCCCCAATTATTACAATCCGCTTTAGTTTCATTTAATGCTCCAAATATAGATTACTTTAGTTTTTCTACCACTTCCTCAACCTGCTCCCTCGTAATCTCCCCAAACATCGGCAGTGAAAGCTCCTCTTCGGCGATGCGCTCTGCGACCGGGAAATCACCTTTTTTGTATCCCAGCTCAGCATAGCAGGGATGCAGATGCATTGGTACCGTGTAGTGAACGCCGTTCTGCACACCGGCATTGTTAAGCTTTGCCTGAACTTCAGCGCGGTTTTTTACAAGGACTCCGTAAACATGATACACATGACGCGCATATTCCATCTGAGTCGGAGCTACCACACCTTCCACACCAGCAAGAAGCGTATTATATAACTCAGCAGCTCTGCGGCGGCTCTCTGTCCAGCGCTCAATGTGATCTATTTTAACCCCCAGCACAGCGCCCTGGAAACCGGTCATGCGATAGTTAAAGGCTTTCATCACATGGTTGCCTTTGCCCTGTTGACCCCAGTCACGCAGCATCCTGACTTTCTCAGCGTACTCATCATTGTTGGTAACCACAGCGCCGCCTTCACCGTAAGCTCCAAGGTTTTTACCCGGATAAAAACTGAAACCGGCAATGTCACCAATCGAACCGCAGCGTCTGTGTTTATATTCCGAGCCATGTGCCTGAGCGGCGTCCTCAACGACAAACAGATTATGCTTCTTTGCGATCTTCAAGATGGGATCCATATCCGCAGACTGACCGTAAAGATGAACCGGCATGATGACTTTGGTTTTCGGCGTTATTGCCGCTTCGATCTTGGTCGGATCAAGCGTGTAACTTTTCGGATTAACATCAGCAAGAACAACCTTAGCGCCTATATAATCTACCGCTGATCCCGTTGCTATAAATGTCATAGCGGGGACAATAACTTCATCACCGGGCTTGATGCCTATGGCAAGTAGCGCCAGGTGCAGCGCGCTGGTACCTGAATTTACGGCAACGGCATGTTTTGTGTTGGTATATTTTGCAAATTTACCTTCAAATTCAGCTACCGCCGGTCCTAAAACAAAAGCGGCGTTATTCAAGACATTTTGTATAGCAGTATCGATTTCGGATTTAATACTCTGATACTGTGCTTTCAAATCAACAAATGGAACCATTACTTAATTTAACTCCGTTTTATAGACTGACCATTTCACCTTTTTTTGCCATTGACTCAGAGGCTGCTTCCATGATGCGCACAACTCTCATTCCTGATTCGGCGCTGGTCATAGGATGCTCGCCTGTCTCAATGCAGCGAGCGAAATGATTTACAAGTGAACTTAATGCTTCAACACGATCAAGATTTGGAGATAGCACATCACCGCTTCTGTATCCGATTCTCATCCTGGTAATGCTTTCATCATCATCGACAAGTGTTATTCCCTTATCATAGATCTTGATCTTCTCAGATGGCTCCATATCATCATAGAGAATCATCTTCTTGCTGCCACCAATCAGAGTCTGACGCAGTTTTACCGGCGCCAACCAATTGACATGGATATGTGCAATCATTCTCGATTTATAGAAGATCGTCAGATATGCAATATTCTCAGGCTGTTCTTCAACATGGCTTATTCCTGTAGCAGAAACAGCAATCGGGTGTTCGTCGTGAATAAACTCAAGAATCGAAAGGTCATGTACTGCCAAATCCCAAATCACACTGACGTCATGCTGAAACAGCCCTAGGTTAATCCTAGCTGAATCATAGTAATAAAGATCTCCGATGTCACCGTTTGAAACTAACTCTTTGATTTTCTGAACTGCCGCTGTATATGGGAATGTGTGATCAACCATTAACACCAGACCTTGCTTGTCAGCTTCTTCGATGAGACGCTGGCATTTTTCGGATGAATCGGTCAGTGGCTTTTCCATGAGTACATGTTTGCCTGCTTTCAAAGCTTTCATGGCAAGATCAAAGTGAGTAGATACTGGCGTTGCAATGGAAACGGCATCAATACTCTTATCATTGAGAATATCATTAACATTAGTTGTTGTGGTGATATCCGGATAAATATTGTTCACCTTTTTTAAACGTGTACTATCCAGATCACAAACATATTTTACTTTCGTTGGAGCTGCCTGTGAAAAATTTCGAACCAGATTTGGACCCCAATAACCATAGCCTACGATACCTATGTTAAGCATTTTAACCTTTTTGACTAATTAATTTAATTAACTGCGGTTCTTCAATCGTGCAGGTACACCCGCAACCACTGCATCGGCAGGAACATCTTTGGTTACTACTGAGCCTGCGCCGATCATAGCTCTCTCGCCCACAGTTACACCACACATAATGATCGCGCCGCTGCCAATTGAGGCACCTTTCTTAATCAACGTGGGAACAACTACCCAGTCTTCCTCAGTCTGAAGTTGACCATCCGATGTTGCACGAGGAGTTTTGTCATTGATAAAAATAACTCCATGCCCCACAAATACTTCATCTTCTATTGTGACGCCTTCACAAATAAATGTATGTGATGATACTTTACAACGTTTACCGATAAAGGTATTCTTCTGAACCTCAACGAATGCGCCTACTTTCGTTTCGTCTCCGATCTCACAACCATAAAGATTAACAAGGTTAGGTTGAAATATGCGAACGCCTTCACCAAGTTTTACGTCTTCTGTGACCGGCATGATTATCCTTATTTAGATTTAACTGCAAAATAGCAAACAATAAATATAAATATTAAATAGAAAGAACGCAATAAAACGAATAACATTTCCCGGTTTTCATTGTATTAAAACAATTAGGATCGCTAACTTAGTAATGGTTTTTCCTGTTCATTCCGACTGAGCGGAGAAATTCAAAATAGCTTTGCAAAGGTAATCCGCGATAGCCTGCCTGAACTTCTTATCACGCAGCTTGTTCTCCTCCGTGCGTGTTGAAATAAAAGCCATTTCAACGAGAATCGCCGGCATTGAAGCGCCGTATAACACATAAAATCCAGCCTGATCGACGCCGCGATCCGGTAAAGAGACGCCCCTGCTGACTTTTTCCTGAACAATACTCGCAAGATACTCCGATTCGCGCACGAAATTCGCCTGCGCCATCGTTAAAAGGATGAAATTCTCTTCTGTTAAATCCTGATATTGATCCTGTGATTCCTCATAGCTGATTACCGAGTTCTCCTTCAGCGCTACCCGCATAGCTCTGTCGGTCTTGGCTGGCGCCAGAAAATAGGTCTCAATTCCATACGCCTTTTTACCGTGTGCAAGAGCGTTGCAATGCAGACTTACAAATAGCTTTCCGCCGGATCGATTTGCGATACGTCCGCGCTCATCAAGTGGAATAAATTTATCCGTTTCCCTTGTCATCACAGTCTTAATGCCATGCTTCTCCAGCGCTTTACGTAATCGCAATCCCACATCCAATACTACATCCTTCTCATAAAGCCTTGTTGGTCCGATAGCGCCGGGATCTTTGCCGCCGTGTCCCGGATCGATAACAACTACATCAAACGCCCAGGCGCTCTTCTCAGCTTCAAGCCGACGCTGCTCATCTATGCGCAGTCCTCCCGCTGATTGAGTACGGAATCTTACGCAATATAAGGGTGGATCAATGATAATCTCAACACCGTCAAATTCCGTTCCCTGTTTCGCTTTAATTACAATTTCAGCATCGTTATCCTTCTGCAATGCGCTCAGCTCGCTGATTACATCGGGGATTGCTTGATCTTTAAATGCGTTAGTATCAATCTTACTTTTTTTAAAAACCAGCTTAACACTGCCATCGGCTTCCTTGCTGTCATTGCATTCCAGTAGCTTCATTGCCGGAATAAGTATATTAGTGAAACCGGACTCCGTGTTATACTTGAAACCGAATAAATCATGCCTCGGCGGCGTCAGCAAAAGAGCCGGACTCGCAGGATCATACAACAACTCCCCAGGATAAAACTCCGAAAGCAACGCTATAAGGTCTTCAATGGGGATAAAAAACCGCTCATCATGTTTTAGTATTGGAAGCGGTATCTGTTTTGTTCTGTCACCTGCCAATACAAAGGGTGTATTCACAGTAAAGATCAAAGCCTCAATCGGCATATCAAGCCGAATGTGATTGCCCGAACTATCGCAACGCCAGTCTGCGCCAAGCAAATCGGCAATATTCTGTAGCTCAACCCAGATATGCTGCTGAAGTTGAATAACATAAACTGAATCAATCCGCTGAGCATCGTTCATCCACTCAACAGATATCCATTCTGCAAATAGATTACAGCAGGAAATGATTACTATTAAAAATATCAGTAGAATTTTGTTCATAATAGCGCTTACTCTTCCTCTATCCTCTTCATGATAGATTCAGCCAGCTCCAGAATACACTCAGCGTAATGAATTGAGTTATTATATCGCATGATTACCTTCTTCTTTCTGGCAGTATTACTATCAACTTTCCAACCGTTGCACTTAAAATAATTCGCTATTGAGATCGAAGCGTCGCTGATATTATTCAGGTCAATTAAACCATCGTTGTTACCGTCTCGTGCGTAAGCTCTGAAACTGCTCGGGATAAACTGCGGCAGTCCGAAAGCGCCCGCCCAGGATGACTCCTCCCATAGCAAATTTTCATTATTCAAATCAATTACAAGGTTCACAAGTTCATTTAACTCGGATCTACCCCACCTGGCGCGTCTATGAAGCCGTTTTCTCTGCTGCACTGCATCCTGTCCTTCGCTGACAATCGCATCATTCATGATCTCCGGATTATCTGAAATTGAAAGACTCCAGAAAACATTGAACACAGCCTGACGACCCTTGTGTGAACCAAAATTTGACTCCACCTTTAGTATTGCTAAAATTATTTCAGGCGGAACATTATAAGAACTTATGGCATTAGTAACTTCTTCACCATGAGATTTCCAGAAATCCATACAGACGTCAACCGATTGTTTGGTGAGGTATTGATCGTATTGCTCTTTGGTTTCCTGATGAGTACTGTTCCTGTTTAAAACAACCGGCTTAAATTCAGCGCGTGGATCCATAAGATACTTTTTGGTTTTATCTATATAAAAACTCTCCCAGCCCTCTTCGGTAAGCGTCTGAAAGAGTATTTCTTTGTAACGATCCGATGTCTGCAAATTCTTTGTAGTCATTTTAGTAACTTCAGAAACGCTGCTATGAATGTCCTGTATCTCTGAATTACCATCCTGACAATAACCGCTGTTAATGAAAACAAAAACTGCTGTTAAAACAGCAATGACCACAGTATAACTCCATATTTTCAAACGTTAATCTCCTGTTTTTTCTGAGCGCCGTAATGTGTCTATAATGACATTTTGCGGTATAATTATGTCATTTAGGGTTGCATTTTGGCTTATTTTATCGTATATTGCCGCCAAGTGTATGTAATATTTGCGTCACTTCGTCACATATTGCCGTATTTCGGCTATGGAGCAGGAAATAACATGTGACGGAAATGTGACGGAAATTTTTTATCGTCATTTCCTTTGATCGCCTATTTACCATCCTACTCAGCGCAGAAGATATGGATTATATGGACGATATAGACAATCTGGACATTAGGGTAATCACCATTTTAATCCTTCACATGCCTATTCTTGCTCACTTAATCACTTTTTTTATTTACCGATAAACTTCCCGCCTGTTGTCCGCCTTTGGTGGAAAACAGGAATCTGAGAGGCGTCAAAGGTCTCCATTGACACATTAAATCACAACTTCCCCAACAACTCCTATGCCCCCCCTTCTATTGAAGGGGGGAACAGAAGGGGGTTGTTTAATAATAACCAGCAATTACCCCCCCTCACCCCCCCTGCAATAGCAGGGGGGGCATGCTTTAACTCCCTGCCTTAAAATTATAAGAATACGTCACATACACTTCAGTATCACCGCTGGCTTTATTTCCACCAAGTTGAAAAGTCCTCGCTGCCATCAGTCCAAACCAGTTGTAGCGGCTGCGTTTTAATACGAGCGATCCTGCCCAGCGCATGCCGTTACCCGAAAGCCGCACCGAAGCAAACCTGTCCGGCAGGCTCGACTCGCCCGAATAAACAGGCAGAATCGTCTGCGCTGAAAATATACTGCATGACACGCCATATCCGACCTTCCAGCCTCCCAGCATCGCGAGCTTGCCCTTAACGCTCACCCCCCCACCGTTGCTAAAATACTCGCCCTTTTCCGAATCGTTCCGGTAAGCGCCTTCGATCCACATTCTGCAATAGTCTATTAGCTTATATTCAGGAAATTCACTCCGCCACCACAGCCTCAGCCTGTCATCGTTGAACTTGCTCGGTTCGGCCGCCTCGCCGTGTCCGTCATAGCCGTTATAGCGTCTATATCGAATCCTCAGCTCTGTGTCATCGAAAGGACATCCCGCCTCTATCGAGCCCCTTGAGGATGTAAAGGCTATCGGAACCGTATATGTCCGCCATGGTCTGCGCTCGACTTCAAGGTGAGATTTGAGCCGCTTTACAATTCCAAAATTACACTTACCGCTGACAAGTATCGCCACTCCCTCGCTGTTGGCAGGATCAGCTCCGGAAACCGGCGATCCGGCGCGGTAGTTATCATATCCGGGAGGATAATGAAACGCTGTCAGCCGGTAAGTCCATTTATAATTGCTGATATTCCGCTGTGAAAGAACCGCTTTCCAGGCTGCTTCACCGTCGATGTCATAACCGACTTCACCACCGGCGCTTAAGTTTCCCTTTTCAAATCCACATCCAGCGCCGTATCCAGTGTTTCTATCCCCGGCAAGCTGGAAGTGATTCCTATCTTCTAATACAGGCTGAAGCGGTGGATCCAGCTTTGCCGTGTATCCGGTTACAAAAGGCGTCAAGCAGGCGTCGTTCTCAAGTTCAATATTATAACTTACTGATCCGCCAAGCGCAGTTTCCGTAACCGTATTGTTCTTTTTTGCCTCAATCTCCGAACGATGCATACCACCGTCGCTTAACCTGAGTACGTCTCCTTCATCATTCATAATGGCATCAAGCTCTGTTCGAGCTGCAAAAACGTTGATACTTAAATCAGCAACACCGGTTGAGGTGGCAATTCCTCTGAAAGAACTGTTCTCAGCAGTCTCCACAGCGGGAGCTATTGCCGTTAATCTCATAATATAAGGAGTACTTGAGTCAAATCCATCGAAATAGGCAGGTTTTGTCATCAGAACTAAACCTAATCCCGATGAGATATTAAAATCACCGGCAATCAACTTCGTTTTCTGTTTATCATTGCTATATTCAATATAAAACTTGTTCTGATCAGCTATTTCCGGTTCATATTTTGCTTTGTCAAGCAAAAATCCCGCTTTCCAAGTGTCGGTTTTGAGCCAGACTCTTTCAGTTAACCCATAAGGCGATCCATTGTAAGTTTTCATATCAGCATCAGCCTGCTCTCCATAGCGTCGGTTTGCCCTGACATGAATGCGCGCTTCGAAAGGCTGCTGATCGAACCTGAGAAATCCGCTTACTGCATTAATAATTTCAGCGCTGATGCCGGTACGTTTTATTAAATCATTCTTATCTTTGTATGTTCCTTCGCTGTCTCTAATTTGTACTATTACAAGACTTTCAGAATTTTCAATTCCGGGCAGTTTAGCAATTTCATCACGACTTGCAGTATTAACATTGACAGGATTGACTTCGTAATTCCACAACTCTTGTTCCCAGTCTTCATTCTCCATCCAGCTTGATTCCTGCCAGAGATATATCTCATCCGGTTCATCCGGCAAGTTTGAAGCAATAACATTGATTGGAATAATAATTATGAAAATAGACAAAACGGTTTTCCCCATCGTGATCATCCTGTCAATCCTGTCTAAAAAATAATCTTTGTGCCTTTGTGTCTTCGTGGTTAGCCTTTCAATCCTGTAAATCCTGTCAAAACAATAATACTTCTATATTCACTTGACAGTAAACAGATAAGATTTTACATTTAAGTCCATAAGGCAACACCGAAACGGATTTTTCTGGTAAAAATATGAAATTCCCTGCAATATCAAATCGGTTGCTCCTGCCTGCATTTATCTTTTTGTTGATCGGATCCGGTACATTATCGGCGCAGGTCATCAAATCGGAAGTTATCCTGCACACCAAAGCGCTGACCCTCGAAGAACAACGTTACCTTAAAGGATTTGAAAAAGACGTTATAAGGATAATAGATGACTACCGCTGGACAGAGAGCAACTACAGGTATGAACTACCGATACACATCGAGATTTTCTTAGAAGAAGCCACTTTAATGGGTTCATATCATAATTATAAAGCCGGAGTCATGGCTGCTACAAGGCAGGGCGTACAGATCCGCGATAACCGCTGGGATTTCCGGTTGAACAGAGATCTGGGGCTGCATATAGCTGAGCCGTATGATACTTTCTCAGCAATGTTCGAATACCTCGTCTGGATCTGTCTTGGTTTCGAGGCTGATAGACTATCCGTACTTGGTGGATCAGAGTATTTTGAAAAAGCCCGACTTATAACGGAAAGAGCCCGTTTTGAAAACCGTTTTTACAACGGATGGGACGAAAGACGCCTGCTCGTCGAAGCCTTAATTGTTAAAAAAGCCTATAAATCAATACGTGAAGCATCGTTTCATGTAAATGCAGGCTTTTATTATATGGACAAGGGAGATACTGCCAAAGCCCGTCCTCACTTGTACGAAGGGATGAAGATCGCTATGCGCGGTAGTCCTAAAATGATGGAAGTTATTATTGATGATTCGATATTCCGTTTCATTGACAGAGAGCGATTAGCAAAGGTACTTTTTGATTTAGAGGAGTATGATCTGCTTGATAACCTTGCCGGATGGGATAATGAAAACGCTGAGATTTACAGTTATTGAAAGCTGAAATCCAAAAAGCGCTCTTGACTTTTTATGTTTATATGATTATACTACAAATGTAGGAAAGTATCTAATTTGGATTGAAAATGCTTACAATTAAAAATACATTATTAGTTCTGCTGTTACTGACGCTGACTTTTTCAACTGTTGACGCTCGGATCATCGAGGAATTCACGGCAACATCACAGGATCGCGCTGCTGAGTTGGAGTGGACGACAGGCAGTGAAAGGGGTGTAAGCGAATACCGACTTCAGCGTAGTTTTGATGGCAGAACGTTTTACACAATACACGAAGTTACTCCGGGCAGCGGCGTAAACCATACATACCAGTATGTTGATGACGATTTATTTAAAAATCAGGTTCGCACGTTTTATTATCGTGTTGAGGTTTCATTGAATTCGGGGAACTTTGAATATAGCCAGACTGAGAACGTAACATTTTCCTTTTCAGGTATCATCCGCACCTGGGGTTCCATCAAAGCCATGTTCAGGTAATAAAGTAATTGACTGAATAAACACAACTTAAATTTTACATATAAACTACCGGCAGACACAAACATCTGCCGGTTTTGTTTTGACTTGCCTGCCAAATTTTGTTTATCCTGTTAATCTTGTCAAAATAACTGCTGTCGCTGTACTGGCTTTCAAATACTCATTTAATTCAATATCTATAAAATATCTATGGCTACATCTTGGTTAAAAAGCTTGTGAGGCTTATATTTCGTTATAATGGTATGTTTTACGAGTTTCTCTGATTAGTGTATTTTTGAGGATAATAAATGTACTGCCCAAATTGCGGGGCTCAGAGCCCTGATAAAGTAAACTTCTGCGGGTCTTGTGGCGCAAAGCTCACAGACTCAGCCGCTCCGGCAGCGTCCGATCCACCCCCGAAATGCCCCGAATGCTCCGGCGAAAATGATCTGTCAGCACAGTTTTGCCGGCACTGTGGAGCATCACTGAAAGCCCAGACTGCAGGAGCTTTCAGCCCAGCCGGACAGATGTATATACCGCCGCCGCGGGTGGATTATGCCGGTTTCTGGCGCAGGTTTGTGGCGTTTATAATCGACATGATCGCTATCGGAATTGTGACCTCACTGCTGAGGTTGTTCACTGGTGGATCCCTAATTCATCAACCGACGATGATGCATGGCTGCCCGAACTACGGAGCTATGTTTTTATCATTCTCTAATATAGCAAGTATAGTTATAACTTGGCTTTACTTCGCATTATTGGAAAGCTCAACCCGTCAGGCAACGTTTGGCAAGATGGCGCTGGGATTGTTCGTTACCGACCTTGAGGGAAACCGCTTATCCTTTACCAGAGCATCCGGTAGGTACTTCAGCAAGATTATCTCCGGTATGACAATGACAATAGGCTTTTTAATGGCTGGCTTCACGGCAAAGAAGCAAGCACTGCATGACATGATCGCAGGATGTCTCGTACTCGTTAGAAGGTAAGACGTCAAAAATAGTTTCCTTCCTAAATCTACCAGATTCAAAAATCCGGTCTCGTAAGAGACCGGATTTTTTGATCGAAATTCTCACCAAAATCCTATATATAAATCTCATTGAAATGTGTAAAAATTTATTATGACTTGACAAATGTTATAACGAATGTTATACTATTGTTATACAGATGTTATAACAAAGGTAAATATTTTGATAAAAAAGATAACTTCCTTTGGCAACAGTCTTGGATTGATCCTTGAGCGTCCGATTCTGGAATTGCTCGATATTGATCGTCACACAAAACTGGACCTCAGAACCGACGGCGAGTGTCTGATCATACGACCGCTCAAAAAAGATCGATCCGCACGCATCCTGGAGAGCGCAGACAGGATGATGAAAATCCACGACGATACATTCAGAAAGCTGACGCAGTGAAAGCCGAGATAGAGTTCCTGACTGCGGATGACGTGATCAGTATCCACGCTGAGCAGGTAAAACGTTACGGCGGCAGGCGCGGCATCAAAGACAGGAAGCTGCTGGAGTCGGCGGTGAGCGCGCCACAGACCATGACATTGGGGAAATTTCTCTATACGGAATTATCGGAAAAAGCAGATAAGAAAGGCAGCGAGCAAAGCGCTTCAAAACGACAATACGCTTACAAGGATATATACGAAATGGCAGGCGTCATGGCGTATCAAATTTCGTATAGTAAATGCTTTGTTAATGGTAATATGCGCACCGGACTGCTGGCGGCGCTGACATTCCTCGACATAAATGGAGTCACTATGGAAACGCCAACGGATGAGCTGTTTGAAATGATGATGGACATTGAGCAATTTAAACAGAATATTTTGAGCCTGACGGAACTGCTGAGGGCGATGGGGGAAGGATGATGTGGGGTCGTATTGTCGTGGTGACGGGATGCGATTGAAATGGATAAGATTGTCAGCTTATGCTCTTTTTGAATTAAAGAGACTTGTGATTCCGGCAGGTTGATACTATATTGCCAAAATTATAGATAACATACCCAACAATAAAAGCTGCTAACTTCAATGGAGGTTTAATGATTACAAAGAAGATCAAGTACCAAAAACCGGAGTTAATCGAAATCCAATTGCTGGACGAATCAGCAATAGGCGAGTCCGGCTTTGGTGACGAACCACCACTGCCATCCCCACCCGGAGGCGCGCCGCCGCGACCTGACGGAATGCCTGTAGGTAATGATATTCCACCGGGACCTTAATCATGGAGTCGAAAATGAACGTTACTCGTACACTCAAAGCGCAAATTGACAAGTTTTTCTTGCTTCTGCTTTTTACAATTTTGTTTTTACCAATTTCTAACTTATGCGCTTTACCGGAAAGCAAAATCAATGCGAGCGATTTGCAAGCTAGTGATTACTTCGGTACTTCAGTTTCCATTGATGGTAATTATGCCATCGTAGGAGCATTCTTGGAAGCCCCAGGGGGTGTCAGTAGCGCTGGTTCTGCTTATATTTTTTACCGCTCCGATAATAGTTGGACTCAGCAGGCTAAAATAAACGCTAGTGATCCTCAGGCAGATGACTACTTTGGTATTTCCGTCTCCATCAATGGTGATTATGCCATTGTAGGAGCATATTATGAAGATCCAGGAGATATCAATAGAGCCGGTTCCGCTTACATCTTCCACCGTTCCGGTGAGGACTGGACTCAACAAGCGAAAATCAATGCCAGTGATGCGGAAGAAGAAGATAACTTCGGCGCTTTCGTTTCGATAAGTGGCGATTATGCTATCGTAGGAGCATACCTTGAAGATCCCGGTGGAGTAAGCGCTGCTGGTTCAGCCTACATCTTTCATCGTTCGGGTGAGGACTGGACACAGCAGGCTAAAATCAACGCCAGCGATGCTCAAGAAAGTGACCGATTTGGCTATTCAGTTTCTATAAATGGTGATTATATAATTGTAGGAGCTTATGGGGATGACCCTGGAGGTTCCGCTTACATCTTTCATCGTTCGGGCGAGGACTGGACACAGCAGGCTAAAATCAACGCCAGCGATGCTCAAGAAAGCGACCGATTTGGTTATTCAGTTTCTATAAATGGTGATTATGTAATTGTAGGAGCATCCGAGGAACATCCCGGAGATGTAAGTAACGCTGGTTCTGCATATATTTTTCACCGTTCCGGCGAGGACTGGACGCAACAGGCGAAAATCAATGCTAGTGATTTGGGACAAGATGACAGATTTGGAACTTCAGTATCCATAAGCAGTGATTATGTTATCGTGGGAGCGCCGGAGGAAGATCCAGGGAATGTAAGTATGGCCGGTTCTGCATACATTTTTCATCGTTCCGGCGAGAGCTGGACAGAGCAAATGAAAATTACTGCAAGTGATGTTGGGGAAAATGATGCATTCGGTCGCTCAGTTTCCATAAGCGATAATTATCTTGCTGCTGGAGCTATGTCAGAAGATCCTGGAGGAATCGGTAACGCTGGTTCCGCTTATATTTACAAACACAGAACCGATAAATCAATTCCACGTTCTAAATATGCACTTATCGGCATCCCCGGCACGGTTGATGATGGTGATGCAAACGGACTCTTTCAGGATGATTTTGGTGGAGCTGCTCCCGGACACCCAAGATGGCGCGTCAGTCGCTGGAACGACCCTGATCAATGGTATGAAAGATATAACGAGGGGGAACATCAGAATATTGCAGATTTCGCACCGGGACTTGGCTTCTGGGTGGTGCAGGCTGTGGTTGATAACTGTGTACTTGATATTGAAGCGGATCATTTAACTGACTTCGTGGCGGAGGACGCAAGGTTTGAAGTACCCTTAAGCCCCGGACGCAGTCCCCGCTCTTACACACAGGTCGCCAATCCTTTCAGTTATGCTTATGATCTCGCTAATACCTATTTTAGTATCAACGGTGGGGCTGCAATCACTGTAGGTGAAGCAACCGGAGGAGGTTACATCAACGGCAATGCTGCAACGTGGGATGCTGATAACGAGCAGTATAATTATATCGCCTGGGACGAGATTATTGATCCCTGGACGGGATTCTGGGTGATACAGACCGATCATACTGTAGATATTGATATTCTCTTTACACCGGATGGGTTTGTTGCGGAAGCGCCTCCGCGACCTGAGGATGATCAGGGTCAGGCAAGAGATGATTATGATGATTGGGCATTGGAACTTCCGGTGAAGTCAGTTGATGAGGAATATCGTGATGTGTATAATAAAGCCGGGATTAAAGCTTCGGCTGTTGAATGTTACGATGCTTATGATGCTTTCGAGTTTACTCCGATGAACGACGAGTATGTGCATCTATATTTTCCACATCAGGATTGGGATTTTCAGCCAGCGAGTTACTCCTACGACTACCGCTCCCCCGATTTCGACGGCGCGAAGGTCTGGGAATTCACCGTCAAGGTCGTGAATCTGCCGAATCGGGAATTTGTTCTGAGATGGGATAATATTGGGGATATTCATTACCATTATTTCTTCAGGCTGGAGGACGCTGACGGCAATCGAATCTGTGATATGCGTGAAACGGAAGAGTTCACTTTCAGAAGTGGTGATGCTAACAACCAAGAGTTAAATTACAGGTTGGTTGTCGAATATCATCCTGAGGGAGTTGAAGGTGAAACTGCCGGTGTTCCACTTGAATTCGGCATTGTGTCTGCTTATCCAAATCCGTTTAATAGCGAGATCAGCATCGGATTCAATCTTATTTCTGATGGTAAAACTTCGCTGAGAGTGTTTGATTTGCAGGGACGAGAGGTTGCGGTGATTGGACAGAGTGAACTTTCTGCAGGCGCTCATCAGTTGATGTGGGATGCGAGTGGATTCGGTTCGGGTGTGTATATTGTGAGATTGGAGGCTGAGGGTGAAGTCTCGGCAAGGAAGGTTGTGCTTTTAAGGTAAGTGAGCAAGTTATCAAGTAAGCAAGTGAGCAAGAATGAAAAAAGCCAAGTACATATACTAGACAAGCTAAGTACTTAAATATCAAACTTCTTTAGATACCTGCCTTCGCAGGTATGACACTAAAAGACAATATTTCAAAGATCTTAGTTATACATTGAAGACCATGTTGTTAATAAGGTAACCCCCCCTTTATCCCTCCCCCTACCGGCGTAGAGGGGGGGGAGTGGGATTAATTCGCTCCACCGGCTGGCGCCGATGGCTATTCATGTTCAATCCCGCAGTTGCGGGATTGGGATGTGGATAATGTTATAATTAGATTTATTTTTGCAATCATTAAATCTCTCCTTCAACATAACCTGAATTTCGTGAGACTTTTTGTATATTTCATGGTTAGATCAGGTAAACAAACGACTCATAATGAGCGAATCCAATCCAAATCAAGTGATTAACCGCACTCCGATCATTATCGGTTTGATGATCAGCGTAGCCTTAGCGGCTTTAGACGTGACTATCGTTGCAACCGCTCTGCCGACTATAGTCGCTCAATTGTCAGGAGTCGAGCTGTACAGTTGGCTGGTGTCGATCTACCTGCTGACGTCCACGACGTCCGTTCCGCTGTACGGGCAGCTCGCCGACAACCTCGGTAGAAAGCCGATCCTGCTGTGGGGGATAATCCTGTTCACATTGGCGTCGGTTGCATGTACCCAGGTTACTACTATGAACCAGTTGATAGTAATGCGTGCGATACAGGGACTCGGAGCGGGAGCGATTCTTCCCATGACGATGACTATCATCGGAGACCTTTTCAGTATCGAGGAACGCGCCAAATACCAGGGACTTTTCAGTGGCGTCTGGGGTGTGTCGAGTATAGTCGGTCCGGCGCTGGGCGCAGTGATTCTCACCTGGTGGCACTGGCATGGCATATTCTACATCAATCTGCCGGTTGGGATTGTTGCGCTGACGCTTATAGTCAAATACTACCACGAGCACAACGTATCGAGCCATCGCTCGGTGGACGTCTGGGGAGCGTTGTTGCTCACTGTTGGTGTGGGAGCGCTGCTGGTTGCAGTCGGACAGAGATCAGGTACAAACGTTACATCATCATGGCTGTATGCATTTTCCGCAGCCTGTATTATCGCATTAATTTTCTTAGAACGTCAGGTTAAAAGCCCGATTTTGCCTCTGCCTTTAATCACGAGGCGTATAATCGGTTTCAGTTACCTGATTGCATTATTCGGCGGTATAATGCAATTCGGACTGACAGCGTATATGCCCTTGTTTGTACAGGGCGCTATGGGAGGGACTCCGACTAAGGTTGGGATGACCATGGCTCCGGTGGCTATAGGTTGGCCCCTCGGCAGTGTCTTAAGCGGTAAAATGATCCTGAAATGGGGATACAAACGGGTGCTGGTATTAGGAATGTCCATTGGAGTGGTTGCTATTGGTTTGATTCAGCTTATGCAAAGCCACACTCCCATCGTTCCTTTGATCGGTGTGGTGATGCTGGGAGGATTTTCACTCGGATTGACTACGACTCCTCTTATTATAGCAGTGCAGAACGCTGTGGATTGGAAGCAGCGGGGGATTACTACAGCCTTGAACCAGTTCAGTCGAACCATCGGCGGCGTCATCGGCGTGGCGGTGATGGGCGTGATGCTGAACAACAATCTTTCTAAATATCTCGGAGGTTCCGCACTGACTTCAGGCTACAATTCTGAGACGCTTATTCGGGACATGCTGGAGCCTGCCAAGCGTGGCGCTTATCCGTTGGACGTGCTGCATTTAGTGCAGAATGATCTTGCGGACGCCATGCATGAAATGTATTTGCTGCCGTTGATTGCGGTGGTAGTGGCTTTGCTCTTGGTTATTTTCACTTTTCCGGGTGGGAAGGTTGAAAAGCACTCCAATAAGAAATGATGAGTTATAAGTTATAACCCGGTTTCGGGGAAACCGGGCTACTTTGCTATCTAGGTAGGTTAATCTTTTTGTCGCCGATATCTGCGCGATTCACATCATTTAACAGCGCCCTGTACTGCTTTTTATCCCTGAGAATCTTTATCGCTTCCTTTAATTGAAGATCACCGTTGAAAGAAGATCGTATGCGCCAGTCTCTGCCTCCAAGCGCTGACGCTATTTCTCTGTCAAGATTCCTGCGAATAAAATCTCTCAGTTTTGGATTGTCAATACGGTTCTTTTCCTTAATAGTGAGTTCGATTTGATTCAAGAGTTCAAAGTATTTCTGGTCAAGTGAGTCCTTCTCACCGATTTTACGTAGATTTTTGATCTGCTCATCACCCGGAAGGGGAAATTGGAATTCAAGATTGTTAATGTATTCAGAAAAACCATCGACCATCTCATCAGTTACTATAACAGTGTCAGGACGCCCGTTTTCCGTCAACCATTCGTCAATATATGAGAAGAACATATTGTTTCGGTACATCTCAACACCAGCAGGATCGATTAGCTCCGGTTTGATAATGACGTCAGGCGTTATTCCACCACCGCCATAAACCACTCTTCCGGCGTCGGTGAAATACCTGATCTCGCTGCTGTCAATAGCAGCAGTGTCAATGATTGAAACTTCAACATCCTCATTTATCTCTGCTAAATCCACATCCTCTTCATCATCAAAGTAATTGTCCTTCTGTATCAATCTGCCGGATGGAGTATAATAACGGGCTGTAGTAATTTTCAAAGCCGCATTGCCGGGTAAATTCTGCACCGATTGAACCAAGCCTTTTCCAAAAGAAGTTGTGCCGACAATAACCGCCCTGTCGTGATCCTGTAAGGCTCCGGAGACAATTTCCGAAGCTGAGGCGCTTCCTCCATTAACCAGCACAACCATCGGTATATCTTCAGCAATTGGTTTACCGCCAGCCTTGAAATTACGCATGGAGCGTTTAACCCTTCCCCTTGTGGAGACTATATCTGAACCGGAGGGGAGAAATTCCTCAGATACCTCTATGGCTGAAGGCAACAGACCACCGGGATTGGAGCGGAGATCGAGTATCAATCCTTCCGGTTTGTTCTGAAGAACTTCCTTGAGTGCAGCCCTTAGCTCATTTCCAGCATGTCCGGAAAATCTGATTAGCTTGATGTAGCCTATATTGTTTTCAAGTATCCCTGTATAAGCGACGTCATGTATTGTGATAACCGCGCGTGTTAGCGTATAGTCCAGAGGCTCTTTGTAACCCTTACGCTTGATTGTCAGCACAACGTCCGTGCCATCTTCACCGCGGATATGTTCTGATGCATCGGCGGTTGTGAAACCTTTTGTAGATTTGCCATCAACAGCTATTATTACATCACCGGCTTGCAGTCCAATACGCGCCGCCGGAGTATCTTCAATCGGCGAGATAATCGTTAATTGTTTATCTTTACCGCGTAGTCCTATTTCTACACCGATACCGCTGTATTCACCTTTGGTTATCTCTTCAAGGTCCTGGACTCTCTCCGGTTTAAAATATACAGTATAAGGATCAAGAGTCTCAAGCATGCCATTGATGCCTTTTTCAATTAATTCTTCAGTGTTGACAGTATCAACGTATTGTTTGGAAACTCCGCGAAAAACCTCGTAGAAAAGTTTGATCTGCGCTGCATTATCACGGTATTGGTTGTCATTAGATTTTGCAGCATCCTCTTTTCCAGCAAAACCGGATGAACTCAGTATTAAAATTAGGGTTAAAACTACATTTACAAATCTCATAGGATCTGCCTCTTTTACGGTTTGTAAGTACTCAAGAAACGCGACATGGTAGTCAGCAGGTTCTTAATGTTTGATTGTGACTAATTATTAAATATACTAATATCAGAATATGTTCCCAAATCGAATATAAATTATATTCTGTTCTTTGATTGAACCTTGCTTAAAAGGCGTCCATATTGGATAATAAATGGACCAAGGAATGTGTCAAGAGCGAAATACACCGAACCCGAACGCATCCAATCGTCTCTTGTAATATCAGGTTGTGGATCGTTCCAGCAGCCTGCGATATCATAACGCAAACCTATGTAACTATCGGCAAGTACACGACTTAGCATATCAAAACGATATTCTAAACCACCTATAAGTTGAGTAAAACTAACATTCTCATCGAGATGCAATCCGGGAAAGGATTGCATGCCTCCCAATCTGAATCGCTCATCGAACGGAGTAGTTCGATCTGCGGTCGCTCCTCCAAGCCTGAGCCCGATTGTATGTCGTCTGACAGGCGTTGAATAACCAGCAAAATGACCTTCAAAAACTGTAAAATTCCTGTCGGATCCCCAATAAGCGCCGGAGTTCTCAGCTCTTGTTTCAATCCGGATTCCTTCTTCAGGAAATGGATTTCGGTTTTGAGTATCAATGGCTAACCTTAAACCAATAGCATTAAGATTATAAGCTTCAGTTTCCAAGGGATAACTATTGTCATGTTTTTCCATGCGAGCGGTGAAGGTAAGCAGTCCCCAAGGTGGAACCTGACCGCCTGCCTGGAGATTTAATCCCCAGCGCGATTCGTGATACGTACCATCAAAGTCATGGTTTGGTTTATACTTAATTCTATGTTGTTTTTCATAAGAAGTGGAAATTATATATGACAACGGCAAGCCGAATATCTTATCGGCAATATCGGAAATACGATATTCCTCGTCTCTTTGACCGACTAAAGCACGTATCTCCAGACGCTCTGCGTAATTTAATAAACTTGGAATAGTGACGCCAAATACTCCTCGCAGCAGTCTTTCGCCCTGATAATCATTAAATTCACCTTGATATGAGACTCCAAACCGCAGCGGAAGGGCAGGATATTCAGTGACATGTATTTCAAGTGTCCAGTCAGTTTCACCTTCAGCCTGGATCAAAACCGGATGAACGCTGCGAAAAAGTCCGGTGGCGTGAAGGTTAGCAGCGCCTTTTAAGATACGTGATTTGGTAACAAGCAGACCGTCGCGTATGGGGATCTCTCGGCGTAACCAGGAAACAGGCACTCGCTTAATTCCAACAAATCTGACTTCTTTTAATCTTCCGGCTTCAATATTAACATGCAACTCTCCGGATTGGTCATCGAAATTCACGGATGTAATAGTTGCGAGTGAAAAATCTTTTATCCTGTGCATTCTTAGAATATCTTCGAGAGCTTTACGGGTTAAATCATAATTTAGATATTTGTCGTATTGATTTTGAAACAACGAATCAAGCTTATATCCCGTAACCTGAAAATCCCCGCTGAAAACAGTTTTCCGAAGGATAGCGGTTCGTTTAATATCAAAGTTTATTGTCAATGTGGCGCTATCTATTAAGGCTCGCGCTGATTTAACAGTTCCGTTTTTATAGCACTCCCTGAGCAAATCTCTGATCTCACAGATATAAGCTCCTTTGCGGGAAGTCCATTTAACAGGCGCTTTTAAATCGAACTGGTTGTCGATGGGTAAAATAATATTATTAAAATTCACAAAGATTGAATCATCCACTTGAGGAGGATTTTGCAGATTGCTGATAAGTTCAGGTAAAGCCTTTTCCATAGCCGCTCTGCCGGTTTTTATTATTTCTGCTGTTTTATCTTTGAAGAATTCAAGGCTATCCAGTTTTGGTGTTACAACGATGTCGGCAGCGTTAAGAGAATTTTTATCCGAATCTTGTTCGAGTATGGTCGTGACTCTATCGACTACGTGCCAGGGCTGTAATTGCGGGTTGGGAGGAGGTAGAGGAGCTGAAACATTAACCGCAAGTATGACGTCATCGTCTGATTGTCTGGCAATTTCTACCGGTATATTAGAAGTGATACCACCATCGATCAACAACAGATCATTATAGACGAGCGGATCTAATAATAAAGGTATTGAAAGTGAACCGCGTACTCCGGGCGTCGGATCGCCGGAATTAAATATGACGCCTTTGCCTGTATTGATGTCAGTCGCTAATATTTGTAAAGGAATTTTCAGATTTGACCAGTCCCCTCCAGTTCGGTACGGAGCGTCAAGGTTGAATTCCAGCAGGCTTATATAAAGTTGATTACCCGGTGAGATAGCTCCGGGTAGCACGGGAGATAAGCTGGCGCCAAGTCGAATGGTATATAATTGCGCAGGAGATTCCTGTTTTCTGGCAAGTAGGAGGCTTTTTCGCTCTGGTTTCTCGAAAAAGATTTCATTCCAATTTATGGTTTTAAGATTCACTGCAATTTCTTCGGCGCTGAAACCAGTTGCATAAGCAGCTCCAATCAAAGCTCCGATTGAAACGCCTGTGATACGATCCGGCTGGACGCCATGCTCTTCAAGAACATCCAATACCCCGATGTGCGCAAGTCCACGTTCTCCACCACCAGATAGAACTAACTCAAATGACGGATGCTTTGGTATAGGTCTCTCAAGGTTGAAGGCTGCTTTGCTATTTACTACCGGTATTGTGATTTCCTGCTGAAGGGGGGTGCAGTCTGACAACCGCACGAGGAGGAGTACGGTTATCAGACTGCTGACTATCGCGTTAACGCATTGCCCTGTTTTTTGGGGGGTAACCTTGAATATTTTTATCAACGAATAAGTAAAAGTTTTGTCTGTGTCAATGAGGATTTACCTCTGGCATTAACCTCAAGTCGCGCAATATAGAGTCCTGATGATAAACCTTTTGCATTCCATTCAATATAATGCTGTCCTTGACTCCTTTTACCCGAAGCCACTACTTCGATGAGTCTGCCGGCAGCGTCGAAAATTGACATCTTGACGACTGATTGTTCACCGAGAGAATAATTCAAGCGGCTGCTGCTGTTAAAGGGATTCGGATAAGCGGAAATGACATTACACTCTACCGGTTGTAAGGCAGCGCCAAGATCAACATCAAGAACCGAAATGCCGTTTACTTTATAAGCGTCATCACCTTCTATCAATTCAAAGGATAATAGTCTATCTGTTCGATAGTTATCACCTCGTAAGATCAAATTGAAACCTTCATTTTCAGTGAAGCCTACTCCACCTTCGCTAAGCTCACCCCAAGCAGCTATGCCTGCCATCATCTGACCTTCGGAAATGCTGATCGAGCCGGATACATTTCCATCGGAATCGAGCAGATCTATGGTACTTGCCTCAGAAGGAGCATTGAAACGCATTAGAACACTGTGATTATCCGGACTTGGGGAATCGAAATTACTTTGATTTGAGTATGTTTCTCTATTGAATGATTCAGCAAAGTCAGCGTCAGGATAAATAAGTGTGTCATCGTCATCCAAATAAATAAAGTAACCTTCGCAGCGATGCATATCAGGAAGGTTGTTGAAATCCCATTCCTGTAACCAGAAATTGCCGCTACCGTCTTTTGCGATATCAAGATTTTCGGAAATACTTGACAAGGCATCCTGTGCATCCATAGAATGTTCAGGCAGGTAAGTTATGAGTCTCCAGCCTCTTTCCAATGGAATCGGTGTATCTTCTTCCTGATAGTGGCCTTCGATAGTCAATTCTTCCGAACGATTAAGTTTAACCTGATATGCCTGTAGAGGATTCCAGTTCCCAATTCCATTGAATTCATCAAACAAAGGCGCATAGAAGTTACCATTTTCATCTTTTACAAACATAAGGATGTCTTTTTCAGTAAAATTCCTAAAGACAGCCGTAATATCACAATCTATCGGGATTACCGGAGAGCTGATAAGCGACCAGCCTAACCTTATGGGAATATCAATGAGGGCTGTACCTTCTTCTATAGCAGTTGGTACACTCCAGTATGAGACATCGCCATCAGCGTCAACAGCCTGTACCTGGTATAAGACGCCATCCTCAATGCTATGATCATCGTCTATCCAGTTGAGATTCTGAATATCTTCAGCGAGTACTTCACGCCATTCATGGGATGGAAGTGGTCCAATATCATCAATATAACCAACTTCATAATTTAGGTTATGGTCGAATCTATAATAACGGAAACGGAATTTTACC
Organism: bacterium; assembly: GCA_021734165.1. Lineage (GTDB taxonomy): Bacteria > Electryoneota > AABM5-125-24 > Hatepunaeales > Hatepunaeaceae > JAIPJL01. The sequence goes on from JAIPJL010000003.1 coordinate 52,696, forward strand.
ATTTCACCGGCATAATCTCCAGTGTTCCAGCTTGTTCTGATCCAATCATCTGTATCACCGCCAACTCCCGGTCCGAGGTTATGATCGTTCATAATGAGGTCTTCAGTATCTTCGCCCGGCAGGGCTTCCCAACTGAAGCCATCGGTGGAAACTTCGAGAGCGATACGGTGATAACTCAAACGCCAGTATAAATCTATCCATGCGTAGAAAGTCTCAGGCGCAACTATTTCTTCATTTAGAGTAAGTGTTGCCATATCTTCACTATCAAGTACCTGGAAACAAACAGGATCGGTGTGAGGATCGGCGTAGCTTTCCCGGCAATTAACCATTTTCCAGATTTCCTGATCCTCTTCAATTTCATCAATGAAAGGATCACCAGGCAGAAATGCGCGGATGTTATAACTTACAGCCGGGTTTATCTCATCTTCAGTCTCTTCCCACCTTATATTTGTGCCGCCATCATGATTAGTGACGGCTGTCACTCCAACCGGTTGAGGTGGAGATAGGATTCGGGCTGGCTCATCACAATATTCTGCGGCTATTAAGCAACTTTCGAGATTTTCACTCGTAAGTTGTTCAAAGCGATTAGGAGATGGCCAAAAATGATCAATTCTACTTCCGATTTCAATTGTAAACGGCATGATCTGATCGTGCTCTTCGGACATGTATATCCAGTCATCGCTGTCACCGTTAGTAGGATAGATTGCTTCCCAGCCTGTTCCATATAAATAGTCACTGTCAACGGTCATTTTTTTAGCGAGCGCTGTAAGTATTGATCTGTGTTCGGGTTGAATATAGTCATAACCGAGAGGGTAAAGCGCTAAATTACCGTAGGAGTGGAAATAAATCGTAATACCGAAATCATGCTCGTTAATAAACTCTCTCGCTGCCTGCGTTTCAGGTTCAGAAAATGCTTCAGCGCCTCTATAACAGTTATCTGCAGGACGGTCATCTGATCCTTCATCATCAAATCCCCACATATATCCCCAGTTGCGGTTCAGATCGACGCCCCAACTGTCGTCTTCGTTATGACGCCGGTTTTTACGCCACATACCGAGTTCTTCATGATCGCTTTCTTCATAGATCTGTTCATTATAAAGATATCCATCGGGATTGTGACATGGGATCAACCAGATTTCACGGTCATTGACTATATCGGTAACTCTTTGATCTTCACCGTAGTTCTCAACGAGATAGTGAGCAAAATCAAAAATTACTTCGGCTGTTATGCCTTCTCTGGCGTGAATCAAAGAGGTTAACAATACTTCAGGTTCGCTGTCATCTTCGTGTTCAGGGTTATCGGAAATTTTAATAGCCCAGATTTCGTTTTCTTCGATAGATTGACCGATTGAAATTGGTTCACCAACAATCTCACCGTATTCATCATGTAAATTGTTAAGCTCCTCAACCATCTCAGCAAATGTACGGTAACCACCCATATCATCCCGATCAGGGCCTTCGTGTCGATTGCGAGCAGCCAACCAGGCACCGATATTCTGTTGAGAAATAAAGTATCGCAGTCCGGTTTCTCTGAGACGATATTCTTCGTCATCATTATAAAGAATCACCGAAGCGAGTCCACCATCGGAAACATCAATGACATCAAAACCACCGATGCGTAGAGTGCGTAAATCGCCGGAACGTTGCAATGCAACTTCAGCTTGTTTAGCAGCAAAAAGCGGGGATGTTAAGGCGAGTATGCTGAATATGATTAGTATTTTTTTTACTGGATGCATGTAAAAGCTCAAATTTTTCTACTTATTTGAGTGTAAATATAACACGCTTTTTCACCTCAGGTTATGACGTGGATCACTTTATGCAAATATTTTCAATTATTTACATTTTTAGAAAGTTGCGAGTAGCGAGTCACGAGTTATGAGAAATCCTGAGTGAATACTACTGTGCTGAAACGGCGTTTTTCAGGAAATCATCCAGTGGCATCATTCGTTTTTCGACTTCTGCTTCCGCTTTCAGGAATTCAATTATTCTAAGCTCATACATGTTTCTTTTCAGTCTGTTAATTGCATCATCTTTTTCAAGTTTCTTTTTAACTTCGTCTGGAGTATCGCCGGTTTGCTCTGAGATGCGGTTTAATTCATTTTCAAAATCCTCATCGCTGACCTTTATATCTTCAGTTAGGGCGATTTTGTCACGCAACATAACCCAGCGCAAGTCTCTCTCCGCTTCCCTGCGATGCTCTTCAATGAAACTCTTACGATCCTCATCCTTCTCGATGTCTATATCCTCAAGGAGTCCATCGAGTGTGCTGTTCATAAATGATTCTGATATTGTAAAGGGATTATCTTCAATTAATCTGTCAACAATACCTTTTTCAATCTGGCGCAGTTTAATTGTTTCGATGTATCCGAGCATATTGAACTTAATCCAATTATGAAGTTCTTCGACGGAGCTAAGTTTTTCATTTACCATCTTAACAAAGTCATCGTTGATCTCGGGAAGTTCCTGGACTTCAACTTTAACGGCTTCTACCAATAGATGAACCTGATTGGAAGAATCACTTTTTCCGGCAGCTTGGTCAGGAGTGATAATTGCAGATTGATGAGGCGCCGAGCTGATACTATCGTGCTCATTCTGAACTATAATAACGCGTTTTTCTTCAGCTTTAATGCCAATTAACTGCTCATCGCTGCCTATACCGAGAGCGTCGAGTCCCAACTCAATAACTTCATCGCGTGTTTTTCTGCCAATCAAAGGTAATCCTGACGGATCAACTTCCTGAACTTTCAGGGTCAATCTGGCTTCGGCTGTTGCAGGATCATCGATTGATCTTAAGGTAGCAAACTTCTTCCGATATGCTTCTATCTGTTCATTGACGTCATCATCGGTTATTTCGGCGTCGTTAATAAGGACTCTTAGACCTTTATATTGAGTCAATTCTACTTCAGGGCGTAACGGGAAACTAACTTTATATTTAAGCTGTTTATCTTCACCATATTCTATCAGATCGATGGTGATTTGTCCACCTGGATCAAGTTTTTCCTGTTTCAGGGCGTCAACGAGGTATTTCCGTGCCAATTCTTCGGCTTTCTCCGATAAGATATCACGTCCCCAACGTTTTTTAACGAGATTCATCGGCACTTTGCCTGGTCGGAATCCGGGTACGTTCACTTCACGTTGGAATTTCTTTAAAACATCTGTGAATTCACTGCCGGTTTCCTCAACAGGAATCTCAATTTCCATTGTTACCGTACCATCAGATGATACATTTTTACTGGTGTTCATTTCTTTCCTAATTTGTTGCAGCATATAAACTATTAAATTTATAATATTTCACTTGTTAAATCAACAACAAATCCCATTTCTTTTCAATAGCATAACTAAAAAGTAATTCGTTTTTAACAATACTTTTAACTTCGCAATGTGGAAGGATGATATGTGCTTAATGAATGGGATTGACTAAAGTGACTCTCCTTTAACGCAGCAATTCTTTCTGCAAATATTTTAATCTGACAATTTCCATGCAACAGGGCTCTCGCCTGCAACGACCCATGAGCCTTTTTGCTTGTTCGTGTCTCCATCAAAAAGCAGATAGCTGTATTTACCATAGTGTTTCAGTTTACGGGTAGCTGCATCAGGATCAGTTTGAGGAAGAATCAGCGAATACACAATAGGCTTATCCGGCACAATTGGATGTAAGTCGATCATTGTAGCAGATAATTGTCCTTCTCTTGAAGTTTCACGTTTAAACACAAGACCAGCCGCCAAAGACTCCTCTTCTTTCCAACGGGCAGCTCTGTAGGGAATATAATCAAGCCTGGCAGTATCCGGTTTGAACTTTTCCCAGGCGCTGTTATCCACAGGATTTCCGAGCAACCATAAAGAGTGTTTTTCCAATTCAGGAGTTAATTCGTTATCGGTAATTACGCGCTGTTTATCCGATTTTAATTTATCAGCAATCTGTCTGTATTTAGAAGCATACTGACCTTTTGAAGGAATAATTATTACACCGTCGGGATCACCGTAGAACTTTGCCAGTGTTAATGGAACTTCCTGCGAGTAAATCTTACGAAAAACATTAAATTCGGGATCGAGTTGAAGCGTTTTCAACTCGCCTCCACCTGCAAGTTGAATTCCCTGTCGAGCTTCCTGTATGAACGGTTGATATTCGACAATACCAGTTGTTGAAGTACTTCTTATTTTCAACATGTACTTGAGAGGTTTATTATCAACTGTTTTAGTAACAACCTCAAATCCTGTTTCCCATCTTCCGTTTTCATTTTTAACATCAACATTTTCAATGCTTATTTCAGGAGCGCCTTTAATTTCTAACCATTGATCGAAGAACCAGCGCAAATCCTGTCCCATACGGCGCTCGAATTCCATTTTCCAGGTTGACCATCCTATTGGCTGCCATTGATACTGCTGATAGGTTTCGCGAATGACCTGCATAAATACATTCGGATCATATTGATCGAGCATTTTCCGTAACATGTGAAAAATCATCATTCCTTTACCATATCCAATAGACCTGTCGGCGGAATTGCTTCTGCCGATAAACTTTGAAACCGGATAGTCATTTTCACTATTAACATAAGCATCAAAATCTCTGAGTATATTCATCCTGTATTCCATCGCTAAAGAGCTGTCAACATCTTCTTTGTATTTGTAATCGGACAAATAAACGGTTAAAGCTTCACACCAGTTACCTTCACGGTAATCGACATACAACGAATTACCCATCCATGAATGTGTAATCTCATGTCCAAGTGATATTGATTTAATAAACGGCAGTCTTAAAACTTCGCTTCCGAGCAACGTCCAGCCCGGCATACCATAACCGGTGGGCATAAAGTTATCTACTACTGCAAAGGTAGGGAAGGGGTATGGCGTGATCAGCTTACTGTACATATCAATGAAATTAGCGCTTGCTTCAAGATAGTCCTTTGATAATTCAGCCTGTGCAGGCAGGAAATAAGTCATGATCTGAACACCGTTGTGATCTATTTTATCTACAACAAACGGAGCGGCGCTTAACGCAATTCCTTGAGAAACCACTTCAGAAGAATAAGTGTACTCGGCAAAATCCTTGCCCTCTTTAATACTGGTTTGCTTACCGTCCGTGATACAATTCCAGTCTTTGGGTAACTTGACAGTAATATCATAAGGAGACAACACGTCAGGCAGGGTGGGATACCAGACAGCAGATGGTGATAAGTAAATGCCTTCTTTGCTGATTGTTCCGTTCACCTCGTTTGTAACTTCTTCATGCGTGAACTGCTGTTTAGAAACAGGTGTATATAGTTTGCCCTTGAAATCAACCTGGAGAATCAGAGGTTTGGCTTTTTTGGCTTTTTTGGGTATATCCACCGACCATAATAACGAATTTGAAGTTTCCCACTCGCCGAATACTCCATATTGCGGTGTAACATCAGCGGGTTTATAATCCGCTTTTGACTTAAATTTTACAGGAATACCACCTATGGAAGCGTTGCTGATAGTGAAATCCTTATTTAGGATGAATCCTGCTTTCTTAACACCACCAAACATGTATGTAGGCAGAGTTAATTTCGCAGTTCCTTCAATGTTGTTTTTCTCAAGATTGAAACGTACCGCTATTTGATGATGCTCAATAGGCCAGCGGACGGATGTTTTAGGCTTGGCTAAGATGGTTGATGCAAGAAGCAATAGGGCCAGCAAGGCTGTTATTCTTTTCATACAATTTCCCTTTTTACGTTTGCATGATGATAAGATACTTTACGTATAATTTGCAAGTTTGATTTTAAAAATATAACAAATTATTGAAAATGATTCATACTTTAGTTAAATTTCGCAAATTGAAGGCGTGAGAGCGCTGTCATACATTTTTGAAAGACAGAAAAAACGGCAAAATGTCATGGAACCATAAGCGAGGTTAAATATATTTCATCTTTAGATGCAATTAGAGGGTCATTTTGAGTTGCATTCTGTTGAAGAAATCTTATATTTAGCCGATAGGAATATCTATCCGCACTGCCCGTCTGAAATGACACTCGAGTATTATCGCGTATTCCTTAAGCATGTTGTACTTCAACTGAGGTTCTACATACAACTTAAGTAACTTTCCGGGATTCCTCAAAGACAAAAAGTTTATAATCAATAAAATTGCAGGAGAAGCACATGAAACGTTTCGATAAAGCTTTTCTGATGGTCTTACTGTTGTTGTTTGCTACAAGCAACATTGTGCTGGGTCAACATTTTGAGTCGGCAACCAATCAGGGCATATCACATTCATTAATACTTCGCTCTTCAGATATCAATGGTGAAGCGCTAAGTAACGACGATGAGATCGCCGTATTCACACCGGACGGCGTCTGTGCCGGTGTTAAGATAATTGATGACGATCCTCCCTGGGGATTGGTTGCTTTTGGTGACAATCCCAACACACAGGACGAAGTAGAGGGCTTTTTAGTAGGTGAAGCCTTTGCATTTAAATTTTGGGATTCTTCCGCTGAAGTGGAAGAAGAGCTGCATGTTGAGTGGGATGGAGATCCTCAAAAATTTCAAGACAATGGGATTGGCAACATTCTGCGGATGCTCTATTTCTCTGATCCTATACCGGTGATTAGCCTTTCTGCATCCGAACATGCGTTCGAAACCATGGGTGTAGATCATTCACGCTATTGGACGCTTAGGCTAACAAACATTGGTTTCGGCGCTTTAACTATTGAAGATGTCAGCCTAAATAGCCAGGCATTCGGAACTAACTTTGAAAATGAAGTTGAGCTTGATATTTACGAAAGTTACGACCTTATCGTAAACTTTACACCTTCTAGTTCAGGAAATTTTCAAGGAACATTAACTATTGTTAGTGATGATCCAGATAATGGGGAAGCAAATATCACACTAACAGGGACTGGAACTGAAGTAATCGAACCTGCGATTACCTTTGATTATGATGAGATTGATTTCGGTGAATGGCCAGTCGAACGCAACATGGAAAGGATTTTCAACCTCACGATAGGCAATTCAGGAACGGGTGATCTTACTATCAGCAATGCCAGAATTACGGGTGATAATGTTTTTGATGTTGATTGGGATGGAGAAGTTGTAATTGAACCATTTGATGAATACGTTCTCGGTCTTATGTTTGAACCGGATGATCAAGACACTGATTACGAAGGGGTATTAACCATTTATTCAGATGATCCGAATAATGAAGAAGCAGTATTCGATCTGATGGGTAGAGGCGTTGAAATCACCTCTCACTATGTGTGGATTAACGGTCCTGTTGGCGCCGATCATTCTTTATTAATAAATGAAGCCTTTATTGACGGTGAAGTTCTTGATGTTCGAGATGAAATTGCCGTTTTTACACCTGAGGGTCTTTGTGCCGGTGGTGATATGATAACGGAGAGAGCCGGTAGAGTGGGTTTTTCTGCCTGGGCTCGTGACGCTCAATCGCAAACGCCCGGTTTTCTTCACAATGGCGATGAGATAGAGTATCGGATGTGGGATGCATCCGCAGAAGTCGAGTTCTATCCTGAAGCAGAGTATCTTGCAGGTCCGGATGTTTTTGCAAAAGGCGCTATGTCGGTTTTGCGTCTAACCGCTGTGACTCCTGATGAGCCGATAATAGATGTTTCGCTTCTGGAAGTTGACTATGGTGATGTGGGCGTTAATTTTTCTGAAGACATGGATATAAGGATCAGGAATAATGGTAGGGCCGCATTAAGAATTACGTATGTGGAATCATCCGAACCTGATATTTTCGTTCCTGATTTTGGAGTTGGAGTTTTATTGCAGCATCGGGAGGAATATGAGCTTAGTGTTGCATTTGAACCCCCGGATATCGCTGATTATGAAGGGCAAATACTCATAACTTCAAATGGTTCAGAAGAGCCCGTAGTTGTTGACGTTAGCGGTTCAGGTATTGAGCCTCCGGCGATTATACAAATCGATGAATTAGCGCATGATTTTGGGCCGGTAGAACGCGGAACACAAGTTACATGGGATTTAGTGATAACTAATATAGGGTGGGAAAACCTAACTATTGACAGTGTGAAATCCGACGAAGAAGCTTTTACACATGATTTTGGCGAAGAAGCCGTAGTTCTTGAGCGAGATGAAGATATTACCGTTACGGTTACGTTTGATGCTGCTGAGGCACAAGAATATGAGGGTATCCTGACCGTTTATAGCAATGATCCTGATGAAGAAGATCAGGTAATTGAGATAGAGCTTACGGGTGAGGGTATTAATGTGCCTGATATTCGAGTTAGCAGAATGCTTGTGGATTTTGGTGACATCGAGATTTTTACAGAAGAAACATTTACTATTACGGTATTCAACGATGGGGAAGCCAACCTTTATGTAAGCGACATGACTCTGGGAGGTGGTGACGCCGGCTTCTTCGATACCGATTATGATGGCGCATTCACCGTCGAACCCGAAGGTGAACATGATATTATAATTACATTCAGCCCAGTGCCTATCAGAGCATATTCTGCTGAAATTCATCTCATCTCCAACGACCTCGACGAAGACGACGTTCGTATCCGCTTAGCTGGATCTGGTGTTTATGTTGCACATGATCCTGAAGTCCTAATTGGAATTCCTGACTATACGCTTCAAGAAGATTTTGATGAATTTAATGTAGCGGATCTTGATACCATTTTCTTCGATGCAAATGACGAAAATATGGAGTTTAGCGTAAGCACGAACCGTAACGCTTTACATGCTGAAATACGCAATGGTTCAAGGTTATGGCTCTCGGCGGATGCTGATTGGAATGGCTCAGGAACCGTTAGGGTGACCGCTGATGACGGTGTTGATCGTGATAACGCTGGACCTGTCAGGAGCCTGCGCGGTAATTCAGCATCACAGCCTTCTGATATTAGTAACGCTCGAGTTATGCGTGGCGCATGGGGCGCTGCAAGTCAACCTAATCGTGATGGCGAAGGTGAGGAGGAGTTTGACGTTACGGTTGAGGCTCAGAACGATGAGCCGGTATGGACAGTAGTTCCAGATCCGATTTCAGAGACTGAGGCTACTGAGATAGCTTTCAGAGTTGAAGGCGAGGACGTGGATAATGATGATCTGACGATTACTTATTCTTCAGATGATATTCCGGATGCTGTGTCTTTCACTGACAATGAAGACGGTACAGCAGATTTTTCATGGACTCCAACATATATGGATGCTGGAGATTATACAGCCACCTTTACGCTTTCCGATGATGAATTCGATATAGAAGCCGATGTTGAGATCGAAGTAACTAACGTCAACAGGGAGCCTACTTGGGATGACATCGAAGATCGGTATGAAATACCTGAGAATGATGAGCTTATCGTCACAATTTCAGGCTCTGATCCTGATGAGGACGCTCTTACTATTAGCTGGGCGTCTGATGATCTGCCGGAAGAATTTGAATTTACGGATAATGACGATGGTTCCGGTACTATTTACTGGCAGCCTAACTACGAAGACGCCGGTGAATATTCTGCTACCTTTACAATTTCCGATGGTGAGTCTGATGTTTCCCATGATGTAACTATAGTAGTTAGCAACACCAACCGTACGCCTGAATGGACTGATGTTCCTGAAGAGGTTTCGATTGAAGTGGATGTTGAGGAAGAAGAAGTCATTCAATTCAGTATAACCGGAACGGATGCTGATGGGGTTGAAAATCTTGAAATTACCTATTCATCAGATGATATTCCTGAGGCAGCCGGTTTTACCGACAATGGAAACGGCGAAGGAGATTTCTCATGGACGATTACAATCGATGATGCAGGTTCATATACCGCAACCTTTACATTGTCCGATGGTGAAGATGTCGCTGTAGCTGAAACCAGGATCATTATTATAGGCTCTAACCAACCACCGGAATGGGTCGAGGTTGACGATACCGGTGAATGGCCTGAGCAGCTCGAAGTAGATGAAGCTCAGACATTAGAGTTTACCGTACATGGTACTGATCCGGATGAAGATGATGTTGCTAATCTTGAGATTAGTTATTCTTCAGATGATCTGCCGGAGGCGGTGAGCTTTGAAGATCAGGGTGAAGGCGCCGGTTTATTCAGTTGGGACCCCAGTTATCTCGACGCCGGTGAATACACAGCAACATTTACAATTACCGACGGTATTTACAATGTTGACGGCAGCATTACTATCATAGTAAATAATGTAAATCGCGATCCCGGCTGGGTTGAAATCCCTGGTGATGTTGAGGTTAGTGAATCTGAACAGATTCAATTCAGTGTAACAGCGAGCGATCCTGACGAAGATGATGAACTTACGCTGACATATAACTCCGACAACCTGCCTGAAGCAGTTGTTTTTGAGGATAACGGCGCAGGTTCGGGATCGTTTACATGGGATACCGGCTTCTTGGATGCCGGACAATATACCGTAACATTTACCGTTAATGATGGATATACGGACGTTACAAGTGATGAAGTAAATATCACTGTTAATGACCGTAATGCTCCACCAGAATGGATAGACCCTCCGGAAATAATTCGCGCTCAGGAAGGAGATCTTATTGACGTTGATGTTACTGCTGCGGATGTCGATGAGAATGATCTGACATTGACAGCGCGTGATCTGCCTGATGGATGTAATTTTACTGATAATCATAATGGAATTGGGTCGCTGGTTTGGGATACTAATCACGAGGACGAAGGTAACTATACGGTTACACTAATAGCCTCAGACGCTGAATACAACACCGAGGTTGAAATTCCAATCGAGGTTACCAACGTTAATCAGGCGCCGGAATGGACTTACGCCCCGAATCACGTTAGTATCGATGAAGATCAGGACTGGTCGCTCACAGTTACAGGTGAAGATGTTGACGGTGATGATCTGACTATTACTTATGAGACAGAGGATCTTCCTGAAGCGGCAACATTTGAGGATCACGGCAACGGTACTGCTACATTATCCTGGCAACCTGATTATACCGAAGCAGGTCAGTACGAGGCTGCATTTGTGCTGTCAGACGGACTAATTCCTAACCGCACAATCGTCAGGATTACGGTCAGAGACGTTGATAGAGGGCCGGTGTGGGATGAGGAACTGCCTGATGTAACAGTTGATGAGGGCGATCTGGTTGAATTCTCTATGTCAGGCAGCGATCCTGATGGAGATGAGCTGACAATTCTCTTTAGTTCAGATGATCTGCCCGATGCGGTTGAGTTTATGGATTATGGTGAAGGCAGAGGTGATTTCTCTTGGCAGACCGGATTTGAAGATGGTGGTGAATACACTGCAACATTTACACTTTCATCAAATGATCTTGAAGTCGAAATGGACGTCAATATCTCTGTCGGGAACGTTAATCATAATCCGGTTTGGGTGGATTTCCCGGGCTCCCAACATGGAGATCCAGGAGCGGTGATTGAGTTCGAGCTTAGAGGTCAGGACGAAGACGATGACGACCTGACTATTACCTATACTCCGGATGATGAACTGCCTGCAGCGGGAGATGTTTTCACCGATAGAGGAAACGGCACTGCCGTATTTTCCTGGCAGACCGAAGGCGATGATACCGGTGATTATCTTGCCACGTTCACGCTTTCTGATGGTGTAGCCGAAATAAGCCGCACGGTGATCATCACTATAGGTGATGTTAATCAACCACCTGCCTGGACAGACATCCCCGGTTCATTCACCATTAATGAAAATTACCGGTTAAACTTCAGCGTAGAAGGTTCAGATCCCGATGTTGACAATCTGACGATCACAGCGAGAGACCTCCCTGAAGGCGCTGAGTTTACGGACAACCATGACGGAACCGGTGATTTCACCTGGCAACCGAATTATGATCAGGCAGGTCAGTATGTGATTTGGTTCACCATTTCCGATGGCAGCTATGACATTGAAGAAGATGTGCGCATCAGGGTTAACGACCTAAACCGTTCACCTCAGTGGGAAGCTAATATGCCACCGAGATCACCAAGCGGCGATGAAAACAGCACATTGAGTTTCATTGTCAGGGGCAGCGATCCAGATGGTGACGCAGTATCGTTCCGCATGGTATCCGATGATCTGCCGGATGCAGCGGAGTTTGAGGATAATGGTGACGGCACAGGCAGTTTCACCTGGCAGACGACATACGACGACGCCGGCACCTATAATGTAATGTTCTATATATCCGATGGTACTGCTGAGGTTCCGGGTGAATCAAATATTCGCGTTATAAATGTCAATCGCTCACCCGCCTGGATTAATCCTCAGGAAGCGATTACGGCAAATGAAGGAGATATGGTCAGGTTCAGGATGAGAGGTACTGACCCTGATGGACTCGATGATCTCTCAATTTCCTTCGATGAAGACGGACTGCCTGAAGAGGCTGAGTTTGTTGACTACGGTGAAGGAACAGGTTTCTTTACCTGGCCAACCAATTTCGATGATATGGGTGAATACACCGCCACGTTTACACTCAGCGACGGCGCGATTGAAGTCGAACACGAGGTCGCCATCACAATCGAATATGTCAACCGTTCACCTTACTGGGTCAATGTTCCCGATGCAGTTGAAGGCGATGAGGATGAATGGACGTCATTTAACGTTACGGCTTATGACCCGGACGATGACGACGAGTTGACCATCAGTTACGATTCCGACGATATTCCTGAAGCGGCAACCTTTGTTGATAATGGAAACGGGCGTGGATATTTTGCCTGGAAACCCACATACGAGGAAGCGGGTGAATATACAGCGGTATTTACAGTCAGTGATGGTAACGGCATGGAAGTAACAGAGTCCACTACAATTACTATTAACGACGTCAACCGAGTACCGGTATGGGACGCTTTGCCTAATGCAGTTCGGGTTAATGAAAATGAAGAGTTAGTTCTTAATATTAGTGGTTCAGATCCTGATGGAGACGATCTGACCTTAAGTTACGCTTATGGCAACGTCCCTGATGGCGCTGAGTTTACAGATATTGGGGATGGTTCCGCCACGCTGGTCTGGACTCCGAGCTTTGAAGAAGCCGGTGATTACCTGGCTGCGTTTACCATTTCCGACGGTGAACTCTCAGCTGATCCTCACGAGGTTATTATTGCTGTTGGTGACGTCAATCGTTCACCGGAGATCACGAATGTTGAAATTGATCCCGGTAATGAGATTGATGAAACAGACAGGGTAACAATAAGTATTGAATCAACTGATCCGGATGGTGATGAACTAACCGTAACCTGGGAATCTGAAACCGTATCGGACAATGTTGAATACTACGATAACGGAGACGGAACAGCAACGCTTTTCTGGACATCCGGTTATGAGGATGGTGGTGAACAAACCATTACATTTACGGTGGATGATGGAAGACTGGAAGCTTCTGAGGATGTAGTAATCACCGTTAATGAAGTAAACAGAGCTCCCTTCTGGGCAGACATACCGGAAGAAGTCGAGACAAATGAAGGGGATGCATTTAATTTCCAGATTATAGGCGACGATCCTGATGGTACAGGCGATTTAACAATTGAATACAGTTCTGATGATCTGCCGGAAACCGTGAATTTCATGGATAGGCGTAACGGCAGAGGAAGTTTCGCATGGCGACCGACGTTTACTGATGCTGGTGAATATACCGCCGTCTTTACGCTCTCAGACGGTGAGTATGAAGCTACGGCTGAAATGGCGGTCATCGTTAATAATGTCAACCATGAACCAACTTGGGATGATGATCCTGCTACGGCTCAGGTTGATGAAGCGCAAACGCTCGAGTTTAGAGTTACCGGAAACGATGACGATGACGACGATGCGTTGACGATAACCTACAACATGCACGATCTGCCTGATGGCTTTGAAGTTACCGATAGCTATGACGGCACGGCAGGAATAAGCTGGACACCCGGTTATGAAGACGCCGGTGAATACACCGCTGTCTTTACCCTTTCAGATGGTTACACTTCAGTTGATAAAGAAGTGGTTATAACAGTAAATGACGTAAATCGGGCTCCGATTTGGACACGTTATCCTGCGGAAGCTGATACAAGTGACGAGAAAACCAGGATTAGTTTTATTGTCGAAGGAATGGATCCTGATGGTGACGACCTCACTATTGAGGCTGCGAGTGACAACCTGCCTGAAGCAGCCGAATTTACTGATAATGGTGAAGGCGTCGGTTCATTTGTCTGGCAGACAACCAATGATGACGCCGGTGAATACAGCATAACATTTACCTTGTCTGACGGCGTTGAAACTGATGAAGTTACGGTTGAATTAGTTATCAATGACATAAACCGCGCTCCTGAACTGGTCGGAGTACCAGCGGAAACTTTCGGTTCTGAAAGAAGCGCCTTCCAACTCCGAATCGAAGGCAGGGACCTTGACGGTGATGATCTGACGTTAGAATACAGCTCAGAAGACTTACCTGAAGAGGCTGAGTTTACAGTTGTTGACAATGGTGTTGGCGTCTTGAACTGGACGCCTGGCAGCGGAGAAGCGGGTGATTACACAGCCCATTTCATGCTTTCCGATGGTGAGCTGACCGATGAAGCTGACATATCCATACATATAGAACACGTCAATCGCGCTCCATACTTTGTTTCAATTCCAAGTGTTCATAGGGCTCTTGAATCAGACGAATGGGTTTCATTCGAGATTGTGGTTGGAGATTCTGATGGCGGTGATCTGGAAGTTACCTATACTTCAGACGATTTAGCCGAGAATGATAATCACACACTTGCCGAAATATCCGCTGATACACGTGAATTCCAGTGGGTGATAGATTATGATCACGCCGGTGAATATGTGGTAACATTCACAGTTTCTGATGGTGAGGCGGAAGTTTCGGAAGATGTTACCATCATCATTGTAGATACCAGTCGTCCGCCTGAATGGACGATGTTCCCAGATGATGAATTGGATTACACCGAAACTGACAGGATATATTTCGCCCTTGAAGCGATAGATCCGGATATGGATGAAGTTGCTATTGAGCTTCTGAACATCCGCGATCTGCCGGAAGGTATCGATTTTGAATTCATGGGCTGGATTGAGGAAGAAGAAGCTTGGTTTGCAGAATTTACCTGGCAGACCACCTATGAAGATGAAGGTCAATACACACTTCAGTTCAATGCAACGGATCACGAGTCAGACGTTCCCTACGAAGTAACTGTCAATATTGCAGGACTTAATAGAGATCCTGAATACGTTGATATTCCGGAACTTGTCCGCGGCAGAGATAATGAAAGGCTCGAGTTTAACATTGTTGCGAGCGACCCTGATAATGACGATCTTAGTCTGTCGTTAAGCGTCAGGTCTGTCCTTCCTGATCAGGAGGAAGCTGGTTATGAAATTATAGATAACGAGGACAACACATGGACTTTCGTCTGGGATCCCGGCTATGATTATACTGACGACGATTGGAGCGCCAGGTTTGTTCTGTCTGACGGTACTGAGAATATCAGTAGTACGGTTTTCATTGAAATTGAAAATGTTAATCGTGAGCCGGAATACACAAACGCACCACCTGATGATATGATTTTGCATGAAGGTGGAGGTGGTGGAAACGTCATTCGAGTATCAGATCCTGATGGAACTATACCTACACTCGAATTCTTCTCTGATCTTCCTGAGGGAATTGCGGAATTCGTATATAATCGCCAGGATCAAGAAGGAACATTTGATTATTATGTTAACTTCGATGTAGTCGAACACGGTGATACCCTTGAATACACAGCTTGCTTTGTATTATCCGACGCGGAGTCATCCGATACTACCAATGTTCCGATCACCATTTATGATACGGATCAAAGACCTCATTATACCGGTAACTCGCTTCCTGATATTGATGATTTCATGGAAGACGATGACGAGCGCTTAGCATTCAATCTCTTCGATCGTTTCATCGATGATGATGGTCCTGAAGATCTGGAGTTTGAGGTTACTCAAGATCCCGAATTGTTAAGTATGCGATGGCTTGATAACGGTGATTTCTTTATCCAACCAATTGCTAATATTAATGGTTCAACGGAAGTGATAATCACTGTAATTGAAAGCTTTGATTATCTCGAAGTTGCTGACACCTTCATGGTTACTATCACGCCTGTAAACGATCCGGGTCGGGCGCATTTGGATAATGTTTTCCCTGGTTCCCAATTCGAGATGGATGAAGATGGTTCTACAGGTGATTTAGCGGATCTCGATACATTGTTCTATGATCCTGAAGGTGATTCACTGGGATTCAATTTCTCAGGTGGAGATTCACTTGGTATTGGTATTGATACTGCAAATGTGCTGTCTATCAATCCGCTTCCGAACTGGAATGGTGTGCAGGACTTCACCATAATCGTTGAAGACTTCCCACCTAACGGAGCGCCTCGCAGGGACGACATTGCGGAATACGTCATTACGGTTACGGTTAATGCGGTAGCTGATGATCCACCGGTTGTGACAAATCCGATTGTCTTTGAAGCGGATGAAGGCTTTGAAGAGACAGAAGTAGCTAATCTTGACGATGTGTTCAGAGATCCTGACGGACAGGCGATGACTTACGCAGTCACTGCAGAAGCGCCGCTCTATGCTTATATCGATTACTATAAAAACATCTATGTCGGAGTCAATGATGACAACTACTTCGGTGAGCCGGGAATTACCTTGACAGCCACCGACGAAGTTGATTCAATGACAACCTACGATTTCACAATCACTGTGCTGAACATCAACGATCCACCGGTTGTAATGAACGAGATCGATGACCGTGAGTACGAAGAGGACAGCGGTCCCTGGACGATTGCCGACCTTGACAGTGTATTTTACGATCCTGACGGCGTCGGTGATCCGTTGTACTATGACGCTGAAATTTCAAGCGATATGGTTACATGGGAGATCAACGACGATAATGTATTGATTATCACCGCTGCTGATAACTTTGTCGCTGATGACGTACAGATTACCGTCTTCTGTAACGATACGCTCGAAGGCGCTCTCGCCGCTTCACCGTTTGAGCATGATAAGGTTACCGGACCTGTTAGAACCATGCGTTCAGTTAATAGTCGTTCTGATGTTTCTAATGTGTTTGGTTTCAGCTCAATCGATGCGAGACGTGATACAGAGGTCAACGACGTATTTACATTAACAGTAACAGCGCTTAACGACGCTCCAACTTGGGATCCTGCCGTACCTGCAACTGCAACGGGAGACGAGACTACTGCGATTAACTTCACGATTACAGCAGAGGATCTCGACATGGATAACGAAGGTGATGCGTTGACTCTGACTATGACAGACGACGGCGGTACAGCCGCACTCGGAGCGACCTTCACTGACAACAGTGACGGCACCGGCGATTACGCATGGCTAACCGATTACTCCGCTGCCGGTGAATACACAGTTACCTTCGAGGCTGCCGATCAGGCTGGCGCAGTTATCACTCATACTGTTATGATTACAGTCGGTAATATGAATCGTGTACCGGTTGTCGCTGCTGAAATACCCGATCTCACGTTCGAC